>JAGXNV010000005.1 GCA_019894795.1 Candidatus Heimdallarchaeota archaeon
CACGAGACTAGGGAAATTCAGAAATTGGAAAAAGTGAATTTCTTAGCCAATGGTACAAAATTAGATTTAACTTTAATCGACATGCCTGGAATTGCTACTTCTGTTAATCCAAAGGAATTTATGAAGCACGGATTATCTGCAAGTGAAGCTATGCAGAGAGCTAAAGAAGCAACTAGAGGAATTGTTGAAGCGATAAAATATCTTGAACAAGTTGATGTAGCACTTGTTATAATTGATGCAACACGAGCACCTTTTGACCAAGTAAATTTCACAATCATAGGAAATCTAGAGCATCAGAAAAAGCCATTCATATTAGTACCAAATAAAATTGACTTAATGGAAGCTGATGTAAGACTTGTCAGAGATGCTTTTAGTGGATATCCTGTTGTACCGGTTTCAGCAACTCAAGGTGATGGTATTGATGAACTTTATGATAAAATTGCCGAACTGGCAAAAAAGGTGAGGTGATTGTGATGAAGTATAGAGTAGATTTTATACCATATGCAGAAACTAATGATCTCACTGAAGATGAAAAGATTAGATATATTTTATCCAAAGTGATGAGAAATACTATATTGGTACTTGAAAATGGTTTAACACCAGCTGAAGAGATGGATCTTATAAGCAAGACTATGGGAAAAATAGATTTCAATGATTTTGTGGGGTTAAAGCTCTTCTCATTTGATGGTGGGGATGATTTCAAGCTTGCAAAGCTGTTTGGAAGAGGTTCAAAAAATAAGACCTTTACAATAGTAGCCCCAAATGAAGCGGTCTCAGTTCAAAAAGACCGACGCGGAATATTGTCAATTCGAATTAATGATTAACTTTCACCTATCTTTCCTACAAGATCTAGAACACTCTGAAATGTCTCTTCAATTGAAACATCGGATTGAACTGTATCAACAATCTCAGGTCCATACAGATACAACATATCAGTGAGGATTACTTCCATGATTTCAGCTTCAACGTTCTCTTCAATCTTCGTAGCACTATAACTTCTGTCGATCAACCTTTGACGGAGATGTCGAATAGAACATCTGAGAACGATACAACAGGTAACATAAGAAGGAGGGAGTTCTACTACATGTCCATCAATTACAAGAGGCAGAGTTGAAGAGTTTTGGGCAATCAGTTCGATTAATCTTTTATTTAATAATTCATCATTCACCACATAACTATCTGTTTCTTCATCAAAATAATCATATAATTTCTCTTCCTTGACAAGTTTTCCAGTTTCAATACTAGTATAACCTTCTGCTGAAAGAAGCTTTGATATAGTTGTTTTCCCTGTTCCAGGGGTTCCAGTGATCATGATCACTTGCTTCATTGAAAAAAGATATTAAAAATCAGTTAAAAGAGTTCTCACAAAAGATAAAAAAGTCAGAAATTTCAGAAAAGTAGGAAAAATCAGAATGTTTATTAATGTGTTAACATACTTGAGCATAAGGATAGAAATGAGTAAGAAGAAAGCTGAAGAGAAATGTTGTTCATCAAACTCAGATGTATTAGGATGTTGCCATGTTGAAGGAATAGCCCAGATGGATAGAAAGGGGCAAATTGTTCTTCCTAAGAGTCTAAGAGATGAGATGGGGTTGCAAGAAAAGGATAAGCTAATAGTTATTGGTATGAGGGACAAGGGGAAGATAGCTAGCATTTCTCTAATTAAAGCTAACAAAATGGACAACATGGTAAAAATTATGCTCAAGCCAGTCATGAAAGAGATACTTGGGGAATAAGGTGAGAAACATGGAAACAAAAAACGTAAAGAAAATTGTAAGAGACAGATATGGTAAAGTAGCTAAAAGCCAATCCTCATGCTGTGGTTCAACAAAAGTGAATGCAGAGGAGGTAAGTAAAGCAATGGGATATACTTCACAAGAATTAGAAAGCATACCTGATGCAGCTAATATGGGATTAGGATGTGGCAACCCTACAGCAATAGCTTCACTCAAGGAAGGGGAAGTTGTGCTAGATTTAGGGGCAGGAGGAGGTCTTGATTGTTTTCTAGCTGCTCAAAAGGTAGGGATTAAAGGCAAAGTAATCGGAGTTGATATGACACCAGATATGATCGATTTAGCAAGAGATAATGCAGAGAAGAATAACTTTGAAAATGTTGAATTTAGATTAGGTGAAATTGAAAATCTTCCTGTAGCTAATGATTCAGTAGATATTATTATTTCCAATTGCGTAATCAATCTGTCACCAGAAAAACAAAGAGTGTTCAATGAAGCATTTAGAGTACTTAAACCAGGAGGTAGGATCGCAATATCAGACATTGTGTTACTTAAAGAACTTCCAGAGGAATTAAGAAACAATGAAACACTTCTTGCGGGGTGTGTTGCAGGAGCAGAATTGAAAGATAAATATCTAGAGATGATCAAGAATGCAGGTTTCAAAAACATTGAAGTCGTAGAAAAAGCACAAACTTCCACTGAGTTGATGGATCCTGATGAAAGAAAAGGAGACCCTGTACTGGTAGTGGATGGTGAAATAATTGACATTGAAGATTTTGAAGAAATAAAAGAAGGTGTTAATATCATTCAAGATTCAATTCAAAGTATAACCGTAGCAGCGATAAAACCAAAATAAGAGTATTAAGGTAAGTGAAAACTTACCATTAATTTATTTTAAAGCTTCATCGGAAAGCTTGCTTTTTCCTCTGAAAACTTTTAGTATGTTCATCTTCTTTGCTTCACCGGATCTAATTTTTCTGAAATTATCACCTTGTCTGGATAGCATAATTATAGTTATACCGAAGAGAAGCAATGCTAAACCTAGATTACATTGAGCCCATGACATCAGCATAACTGAAGGTAAGAAGAGGGCTATTACTCCTACAAGAAATGTCACAACAATATAGGTAATTGAAGAGTAGCCTATTATTGTTATTATGATTGGCCAGAGTAAAACCCAAAAACCAAGCAATATGGGATTTGCTAATGCCATTGATGCTATTACTACGGTTATACCCTTTCCCCCAGAAGATAGTAGATAAATTGGCCAATTATGTCCAAGAATAGCACCAATTCCACTTAAAGCTAGCGCAAAACAAGCTAATCTATCATAAGGCCACACTGAAATGTACTCTGGATTAGTAAAATAAAAATTTAAAGAGAGAAAATAAGGAAGAGCCATAGCAGTTAAAGATCGTGACGTATCAAGAAATCCAGCAAACACTGCCCAAGGTGTTGACTTTGTCGCACGATAAACATTCCTTCCACCAACATTTCCTGAACCTATTTCTCTTAAATCGTTTCCAGTTTTAAGTTTTGTAACAATCCAACTAAAAGGTATGGAACCAATAATATATGAACTGATAAATATTAGAATATAAACTACAGATATGTGCATAATTCTTAATCGCTAACGCTACAATAAAAAATTTATGTGGAAAGGTGTTTTGAATATCCTCTTAGAAACAAATTTTTAAACAGTTACATATCAAATAAACTATAATGAACCCTAGAATCTCACCTCACATTTTTCGCGCTTATGACATTAGAGGATTATACAATAAGGATTTATCGTCTTCAATAATGTTTGAGATAGGTTTAGGTTTTGGATCCTACGTTAAAGAAGTATTGAATGGAACAGAAATAACTGTTGGATGTGATATTCGGCAATCAAGCATGCCTTTGGTATATGCATTTATCTCCGGAGTTGCTACAACAGGAATTAACGCAATCTTTGCGGGTACTACAGCATTCGGTCAAGCACTGTTTGCAGGATGGTCTCTAAAGAGTACTGCTATTGCTTTCATAACTGCAAGTCATCTCCCTCCAGAATGGAACGGAATCAAATTCTATCATGCTGATGGAGTAGGTTTCTCAGAAGGAGAATTAATGATTATTAGAGATCGAACACTAAATAAGGAACATACAAAAATGGGATGGAAGGATGTTGGAACAGTAATTAATCATGATATTACTCAGGATTATATTAATTTCTTTTTAGAGAAATTCAATTTTACTACAAAACTAAAAGTAGCTCTAGATTGTGGAGGAGGGAGTACAGCTCTTTCTGCTCCAGAAGTATTTTCAAAACTTGGATTAGAGGTTGTACCTATATATTGTGACCCCGACCCAACGTTCTCAGGTAGACCTTCAGATCCAAAGCCCAAGAATTTAACTAAGGTAATTGAAACAGTAAAAGCTCAGGGATGTGATTTTGGTGTAGCTTTTGATGGGGATGGGGACAGATCAGTAATAATTGACAATCAGGGGAAAGTTTTGTCTGCAGATGAGACAGGTATTATAATAGGTACTTATGGTCTAAAGCAGAAACATGGAACAATAATTGTTAATGTAGAATGTTCAAAAGCAGTTAAGGAACAGCTTGAACCTTTAGGATATAACGTAAAACAAATCCCAGTTGGACACACTTATCTGACGATTGAAGCAAAACAAGAAAAATCGCCTTTAGGTATAGAATCCAGTGGGCACATAATCATTCCAGAATACTTCTTGTTCGATGATGCACTAGTTACACCACTTAAGGTTGCAGAAATACTTAATAACTTAGAATCGAGACTCTCAGATTTAGTAGAGAAAATTCCAACCTATCCAATGAAGAAAGTAGAAATAGACTGTGAAGATGAACTAAAATTCGATATAGTTGAAGCATTTAAACTAGAAGCTGAACGTGAATTTGAAGAAATAAATACCATGGATGGCGTGAGAATAGAAACAAAAGAAGGATGGATATTAATTCGTCCATCGAATACATCTCCAATAATCCGGATGACAATTGAAGCTGATGATAGAGAAGCGATTGAAGCAATACAGAATAGGTTTGAGGATAAACTAAAATCACTAATTGATAAAGCATCGAAATAAAAGTGTAGTAAAATGATAACACCGCTCCCAGAATTTTATTGTCCATATTCAGAAAAGTGTTACGAGTGTTGTCTTGATACAGAGATGACTCTTTCCGAAGAGGATATCACACGGGTAGAACAACTAGGGTACAAAATTGAAGAATTTTTGGACGAGAAAGATGGTTTTATGGCTTTGAGAAATATCGATAATCATTGCATATTCTTGAAAGATGAATCCTGTTCAATTTACGAAAATCGACCACAAGGGTGTAGATTTTATCCGCTCATATACGATTTTGATGTAGAGGACATTGTAATCGACAATTTATGTGAACATCAAAGCAATTTTGACTTGGAAATATACAGACCCCTTTTTGATGCAGTACAAGTTTTTGTCTATAATCTACTCGGAGAAAGAGAAACAAGAATGAGGAAAACAATGGAAAAAGAGATTAGGGTAGAAGTCAAGGAAACCAAAAATGCGCTTGAAGATCCGTTAACGGAAGAAATGAGGAAACTTGAAAGAGATAAAGAAAAAATCGAAAGTTTAATAGAACAAGCTATTTTGGATCCTCAAGATGAACAGGTGGGAAATTTGGAAGAAGCCTTGAAATCTGAGATGAGGGAAATAGAAGAAGATATTGAAGCATTAGAGAAAGGTATAAAGGAAGATTTAGCTTCTGCAGAGGAATATATTAAGATTACAGAAGAGAGCATAAATTCAGAGTTAAAGGATTTAGAAAAAAGAAGAAAAAATTTTGAGATAGAGGACAAATAACTACTAGTTAGATAGTCAGCTATTTTCTCTAAATCTGTCTTCAAATTTCTTTAAAACACCAGGAAGTGTGGTATATTCCATTTCACTCAATGGGAGCCTTCCAGGTTCAAAGGGACCATGACGACGCATGTATTCTGCAATTTCGTTACACTTTTCTCTAGTTGAATCAAATGATGGGTCATCGAATAGGTCAACACCTCCAATAAGTTTTCCATTCTTCAATTGAAATCCTAAACCTATAACACGAGGGGGTCCATCAAAACGAACACACTGACTGTATTCAAGAGAGACAGGCATCAATGGCCCTCTGTGAGATCCTCGCATCCAGCCAGAAACAAGATGTCCTAAAGTGAACGCTTCAACAATCTCCCCTACAGCGGGAAAACCACTTTGGCTTCGGACTATAGCAACAGGATCATCCTTTCCAACGTATTTACCTGCAATCAAGGATAGTTTATCGGTAGATACAGATGCAGCTATTCCTAAATCAGGATTTTTACTCAATACATATTTGATTACGTATTTGCTTGGAGCACCAACAAGAGCTAAAAGATCATACATTTCTTCTGGACAATTTAAGTCCAAGAATTTGTTATTGAAAACATCCATCACTGAGAACTTAAAACCATCATGTAGTTTTGGGTCAATAATCAACCCAGCAGTATTAAACGGATTTCCGAACATCTGGAAGATTGGATAATTGAAAGCTCCGGGTTCAGTTTTATCCATTGCAAAAACAAGGATTGGTTCTGCGGGTCTTTCCTCTATCTCCATTTCAGCACAACCTGGACCCATGCCTTTGACATTTCCAGAAAATGTATCTTTTAATAGATCTTGTCCAGCACCATAGAGACCAATTTCTTTTGCTTCGGTTCCAAGATGCATGAACGTATCCCAAGCCAATTTGTGTATTTCTTCATTGTCTACACCTTTGTTGTGAGTCATAAGCAGTTCTGTATCATCACCTGCATTAAAAACGAGGAAATCTGTAATAATATTTTCATCCTTAGCTTTTTCCATTAGTTCTTCTGCCATAGTCATTAAAGGTTCATAAACTGTCACATGACCTGGGCTAGAACCTATATCAGCTTTAAGTAAACTTATTGTTGTTTTCACCAAATGCAATCACCTAATAAAACCATACGGGTCGCTAATACATATTATGTTTAGTTAATTTAAATCTTTGCCTTTAGAGTGGTAATAAGTAAACAAAAAGAAAAAAAGGATAAAAAACTATAATTCATCAATTTTGAACCAGAGCTCAATAAGATCTTTTGAGCCACCCACAAATCCTACTCGTCGATGGAGATAGTGCATCTGTGTTAATTTCTTGACATCAAGTGGCTTAATGTTTTCATATTTTATTTCATGGCCATCGGCAGTAATATAGAAACCATCGCCATTAACCTTAGATAGAATGTATAGATAGGGGATTATCTCATAGACAAATCTAAGTTTAGGGGCAAAATAACCAAAAACACCTGTTTTCTCGAAAACGTTATTCATATCTTGTACCATACATCCGCCATATCTGTTCTTTCCTTTAATATCTAGAGCATCAACGAAGAGCTTCTGTTTTGCTGAATGATCATTATATTTTCCACCTAATCCAAAAACTGGACTTTTGCTTGGGCTAATATCCAATGTATCTCTTATGACGCGAAATGATTCACCATCATGAATAAACTGTATAAAACCTATTTCGGTTGCTAAATCAAATCTCAGATAAAGCGTGTAACTAACTGTTAAAGCTGCGACAGTAATGCCTTCCTGATTAATTATATTAACAATTGCCCCAGGACTTCTACTTCTGATAATTGAAGAACCATCAATAAAATCTCCGAGAATGATGAAATTTCCTGTACCTTCCTTTATATTGTCTTCATCAGTTTCTTCACCAAGAAGCAGAGAATAAAGGTTATTAGGTATTTTTTGAAGAAAGAGTTCTTGAGTTGCAATATCGAGACTTAATTGTTCATCACCAGAAACATTAATTATCCCCGAGTAATCATTTTCCCCTAGTAAGAGAGTTAAGATTTGTTTTGGAACTTCCAAACTAATAGTTATTAGTTCTCTAAGTATTTCACTTAACTCTTCTGGCTGAATGGCCTCAAGATAAGAATCAAGTGTATTGTATTTTGATATAGACATTTTTTCAGATCCTAATATGTATTTTCTAGATTGTTCTCTACTATATACTTATAGCATAAATTAGCCGAACCTTTCATTTTAAGGGCCTCTATAAAGTCATTCATGTCAAATATGGTTTGAGTAATTATAGATTCTTTTGTACTTGGTTTAATATTTTCAACTTCATCAAAAAACTCTTTCCAAGCGAATTTCGAATTTTTAGCAAAAGTTGTGTGTTCATCTTCATCAGGTTTACTGTAAGTATCAAGTATCCAATTTCTCATCTTTGAATACAACTTTGGTTCAGCTACTTCAAGTATCTTGTAAACTAATCTCTGCCAATGAGTACCTATATTTCCCTTTGCTATATTACCATGTGGGAATGTTGATCCAATAACATTGACTGGAGTGCCAGTAATGCCATGCTGTGCTATTCTAGTATGATAACCTAATTTTTTAAATTCGTCAACTATTTCTACTGTTCTTTGCACATTGATCCCCAGTTGAGGTACAACCTTACCACTTGCATCAACATTGACACCGTGAGTAGACCCATTTGCTATTGCAAGATAATCTAATTTTATACCAGTTTTTTCTAAGGACTGAACATAGTGGGTTGCTTCTTCAACACTAGTATATTCTGTAATCCCTATTTCTCCAACCTCACCTTCTAAACCATATGGTTTGTCACCCAGTTTTTCTTTCAAGAAATCAAACAAAATTAAACCTTTTGAAAGAATATCCTTTAGTTGACTATCTACTGTTGTTTCCTCTCTATTGAAAAGGAAGGAAGTATCAATTGCATATCCTGAAAAACCTGCCTCAATTCTAGCATTTATCTCATTCATCACATTAGACATTTCCTCAGCAGTACCTTTTTTTACAGTTAAATGATCAGCATGTAAAGCATAAGCATACCACCGTTCCTTTGTTGCTGCGGATTGACATCTGTCAGCAAATTTCTTAGGAGTATATCCAGTATAACCACCATTGAGAGACATTTCACTCAATGCAAGTTCAAATATCACAACAGAATTTGCTTGTTTTGCTGCTCTTAATATTCCTCTGATAACTTCTTCAGTTGCTCTCGGATTTATAGCAGCAATGATTGTTTCTTCTCCTAAAACTCCATTTGCAATAAAATTCATGGGAAGGGGAGCCCTTGGAGTTTCAAAGAATTCAATAACATCTTGTTCTAGAACCATATGATAACACCTTGTAAAAATTATAGTAGTCATCTTAAGAATTTTTGCCTATAGATTAAATCTAAAAACTATAGTTTTAGAGAAAGTTGTGTTTTATAAATAAAGTAATTTCTAATTGGTACTGTTTTTGAATTAGAATGATTTTAATAATAAATTAAATTTATCATAGTAATGACGATTGAGAAAGAGTATCTCGATCCACGTAAAGGATTTCTCGGAGAATGGGATAAATTCATTGGTCCTGGAGCAAACAAAGTTGAATTATTATTAATATTAGGTATTGCTTTGATTGCGGGCTTAGTTATGCTATTTTTCGGCATATTTGGAAATCTGAATTGGAATATATTACAAATCATTTTAGCAACACTTATAGCTGTAGATTTAGGAGGGGGGGTTGTTGCAAATGCTGCATCACCTGCAAAAAGGTGGTATCACAGAGAAGGTCAGGGTTTTTGGAAACATATGATTTTTGTTTTGTTTCATATTTATTCATTCATAGTAGCATTTCTTTTTAGACCAACAGATTGGGTTTATGGAATAGTTATTTATGGTTATCTTATCATATCATCAATTATTATAATATTGATTCCATTGTATCTTCAAAGACCAACCTCTGTAATATTGTTCAGTGGTGCAATAATGATAAATTGGTACGGGTTTTCATCCACACCTGGACTAGAATGGTTTATCCCAGTACTCTTCTTGAAATTACTACTAGGACACCTAGTTAAGGAAGAACCATATAGGCCTGAAAAATAGAGATTGGGATAGGTTTTCCTCTAAATCAATCTTCACTTTTAATAGAAGCTAAATGATTTTTGATAGTTGAAAAAGTGTGAAAAATTATACAAAGTTTTTTATAAAACTTCAATAAGTAGGGTGTGATTAAAATGGTTGAAAAACGTAATCCCTTAATGGTTTTAATCTTGATAATCATCACATTTGGTATTTATGCCCTCGTGTGGATGGTAAAGACAAAGAATGAAATGAACGAGTTAGGAGCAAACATTCCTACAGCTTGGTTCATAATTATACCTATTTTGAACATATATTGGTTTTGGAAGTATTGTGAAGGTTTTGCAATCGCTACCCAGAAGATGGAAGCAATTATCTTGTTCCTGATTTATCTCATCTTCTCTCCAGCAGCTGTATGGATTGTTCAAGCCGGATTAAATGAGAAAGCACAATAAGCTCATTTTTCTTGCATTTTTTCTTTTTTAGATTTTTTTAATTTAAAATTTGTCTTTCCACAGTATTTAAGATAGAATAGTTATATAATATCATAAAACCCGTTACTAAAAAAATAGGAGAGTAAAAAATTGAAGTATAGAAAAGTTGGAAAATCAGGTCTTAAAATTAGTGAGATCTCTCTTGGTTCATGGTTAACTTATGGTGGTACTGTAGATGATGACATAGCTAAGAAGTGCATTATAGAAGCTATTGAAAATGGTATTAATTTCATTGATTCAGCGGAGATATATGCTAAGGGGGGAGCAGAAAAGGTTATCGCAGACTTCCTCAAAGATGAAATTGTTAGCAGAAAGGATCTTGTAATCTCAAGCAAACTATTCTGGCCCATGTCTGAAAATATCAACGATTGGGGTTTAGGTAGAAAAAATGTTATGAATGCAATTGAAGGAACACTAGAACGATTGAATACAGAGTACGTTGACATTTACTATTGCCATCGATATGATTACATGACACCGTTGAAGGAGACTGTTCAGGTCATGGATGATCTCATAAGAAGTGGAAAAGTGCATTACTGGGGAACAAGTGTATGGACAGCAGCACAACTAGAGAGAGCAGTCGCCATTGCAAAGGAATATCACGCTCACAAACCTGCAGTTGAACAGCCACTTTACAACATGTTTGTCAGACATATAGAAATGGAAATTATGTCTGTAGCTAAAACACATGGAATAGGTTTCACTGTGTGGTCACCATTGGCTCAAGGACTATTGACTGGAAAATACAATGAAGGCATACCAGAGGGTAGTAGAGCATCTAGGTCAGAATTTTTGAAGAAGAACCTTACTGAAGAGAATGTCGAAAAGGTCAAGAAACTTGGAGATATTGCAAAATCATTAGAGATATCCATGGGTCAATTAGCACTCGCTTGGATACTAAGACGACCTGAGATATCAAGTGCGATTATAGGAGCAACAAAACCAGAACACGTAACAGAAAATGTTAAAGCTTCTGATGTAGTTTTATCAAAAGATATTCTCATGCAAATCAACAAAGTATTAGATAATGAACCTGAATGGCCATTAACATATAAGCCTAACATCTATGACGATAAAATGAGGTAAAATCTCATTTTATTTTTTTTCACATAACGCTTAAATAATTCTTAACACTCACTATCTATAGAAAAAACCCAGCTTTTGTGAGAGATGGCAATGTTAAGTAAGCGTCAAAAAGTCTTTTATGGAATGTGTAGATTTGGAACATCAATTTTTATGCAAGTTGTTACATTAGCAACAATATATATCTACGCTAATCATTTTGAATTAAGCCAGGATTTAAATGCAATTGGAAATGCAGTTGGAAAAATCGTCATAGCTTTTTCTGGTTTCATTTTTGGATACATATCAGATATTCTCCCATCATCAAAATTTGGGAGAAGAAAGATATTTATCTGGACTGGAGCACCGTTATTAGCTCTTTCATTTGTTATGTTATTCATTCCACACTTGTTCATTCCAATTGGTGACAACACTTCAGTATTTGTCTGGTTGTTAATTTGGATTTCATTGTTTAATCTCTTCTATGGTTACCTACTTACACCATATCAATCTTGGATGCCAGAAATTACAACCGAAGAGGATAGAGTCAATGTATCTGGATATCAAAACACTTCAAATTTAATCGCAACTGTAGGAGGACTGGCTTTCGTATTCATTATAGCTGGAGGTTTAAGTGAAGAGGGAATATCAAGCTCTTATGGAACATTTCTCATATTTGCAATAATCGCTTTTGCAGTAATTGAAGTTCTTATGTTCTTGCCAATGCTTCTTACAATTGAAGAAAGACAAGTTGAGAGAAAAGAAAGGAATATTCTTAGAGAGTTCAAAGTTGTTCTAAAAAACAAGAACTATGTTATCTGGTTTATTGCACAAGGGATCTATTCAATTGGGTTAACAATTCTACTTTCCTTAACTCTGGATTTAATGGGTTTTATGGGATTATCAGGAATTCAAGACTTTAGTATATTCGGAGTACTTATGTTTGGGATGGTAATAGTCAGTTTTGTTTTTTGGACTAGGTTATCTAAGAAAATCGGTAAAAAATGGAGTCTCATCATTGGTTTTGCTTGTGTTATTGTAGTATTACCATGTACTCTTTTTGTTGCGGAAATACCTTATAATATTGGTGGTTACTTATTCGGGTTTCTTTTAGGGATTGGATTATCAGTTTCATATCTATTTCCATATGCAATTATTGGTGATATAGCTGACGAGGATGAGAGGTTAACAAAAGAATCACGAGCTGGAATGTATACAGGTTTCAATTCTATTCCTCTAAATATCTTTCAAGCATTAGCTTTACTCATAATACCATTGATCTATGATCCTAATAATCCAATCGCGGGTGTGGGTCTTCAATGGTTGGGCCCAATAGCTGCAGGATTCATTCTGTTATCTATTCCAGTACTTTGGTTAGGTAATTTTGATCCTTTTATGATTAAGAAAGCAAAGAAGGCTGAACTTATAGAAGAAGTGGAGATGGTGTAGTGGGATTGTTATTCGGTATAAGACCTTTTGAATTTTCTGATTTTTTTGAATTATTTAAGGATGGAAATTTGGATTTATCGCGATTGAATTATGTAGAAATTGTGAGAAAAAACATTGATGCTGGTTTCAAACACATCGAAATTACAGGAGATCTTGCTTATGTTCTTCCGGGTGTTTTAACACAAGCAATAATTGAAGATCTCGTGAAAATAAAGGAAGAAGAGAGTATCTCATTTTCAGTTCATCTTCCCTTATGGGCGATTGAACCAGCAGCTTTTGCTCCCGAAATTAGAAAAGCTTCAGTCGAAATTTTTGTCAATTGTATCAACTTAACAAAACCCTTAGACCCTCTTTGTTGGGTTATGCACCCTACTGGCTCTTTAACTGTTGAATTTATGAACATGAATCTTCCAGAATTTGCCCAAGCTATAATGATGCAACAATTTACATTATATGCAACAGAAGCAATAAAACAAACTTTAGAATTAACAGGAATTGAACCAAGAAAATTGGCTATAGAAAATATAGAATATCCTTTTGATATTATGTATCCTATCATTCAGCAACTAGACCTAAGTATCTGCTTTGATACAGGTCATTTACTCGCAGGTTTCTCAGGCAATATGGGTGTGATTGAATTTCTAGAAAATTATTATTGTAGGATAATTGAGTTTCACATTCACGATGGAGAGTATCCTCGGGTTGATCACAAGGTTTTAGGAAAGCACAAATTACCCGTTCGAGAACTTTTACTAAATCTAATAGATAAGAACTATCAAGGACCTTTAGTATATGAACTCAATCACCAGGAATCTTTGGAATCTATGGAATATGTTAAGAAAAATGTTCCTGAAGCCCTTGATTAAGAATTACCCATTAGAAGAACGCGAAACGGGTGTAATCCTGGTTTCATTAGTTTTGCTTTAACGGATGGATCGTTGTTTACATAATATAATGCTTCATCATAGTCAGAGGCAAGAAAGATTGTCACTCCAAACTTATCTTCACAAAGAATCGGTCCTGCGAAAATCAGTTTTTTTTCATCATAACGTTTCTTTAAATATTGAAAATGATTACCCATTATTTTTCCTTCTTCTTCAGTGAGATCATTGATGAATGTTGGACGTCCAGTAATTGTGCTGAAGTATTGATCAGTATTCTCAAGAGTGTAAACTGTTTCAATGGTTGCATCTTTTTCTTCTAAATGTTGTTTTATTTGAGCTGAAGTAACCAAAGAAGATCTAATAGGGCATACTGAATAGTCTAGAACCTCTTTCTGAATGAGAGGATCTCGCATAATAATTTCAAGAGCTTCTTTTTCATTTTTGCTACTTAGAATTATAATTTCATAGAAAGCATCTAGCGAAGTTCCAGCAAGAGTGAGTTGTTTATCTTTCTTAAGTATCCTTAAAAAATTCCAATGCTCCTCTATTAAAGCTGCATTCTCTGATATTTTGCTTAAGAAATTGTCTGTAAGATCCAATAGACAAATGTAATCAATTCTTCTGCTCATTTGCTATAATTAGGTCATTTCTTAATTAATACTTCTCTGATTAATAATACGATATTTAGCCAAAGTAAATGTTTATTTGTAGAAAAAAGTTTCTTAATTTATGTCATTAGTTATCTCGGTTGAATTAGACTTGGACCAAAGCAGATTTGAAGAAATAGAAGCTGTTACTCGAAAAATACTAGCAGAGCATGGATTTGGCATATTAACGGAGATAGATGCTCAAGCAACTTTAAAGAAAAAGATAGATGTTGATATTCGACCATATAAAATTCTTGGAGCGTGTAATCCTCCTTTTGCACATAAAGCAATTGAACTTATACCAGAAATTGGAGCTCTTCTTCCTTGTAATGTTATTATATACGAAAATAAAAAAGGAAAAATAACTGTTTCAGCAATGAATCCTGATGTAGCCATGAGCGTCGTAAAAATAGATGGCATAGAAGCGATAGCTAGTTCAGTAACAGAAATTCTAAGCAATGTCATTCGCAAAGTAGAGAAGTATTTTACTGAATAATCCAGGACATGTAATTTCAGAAGTGGTTACAAGAAAATGAAGGGAGTTCTATTTATTGAAATCGAAAAAGTAGAAAATCGAAATCTTCCTTTTATTCTTTCTTCTGCGTTTTTTGTCTTTCTAGTCTTTCCTTCTTATATTTTTTGAGCATTAGTTTATCTAATTGTTCATCAGACAATTCGGGTGGTATCAAGAGAGGTTCAGGATTTTCAATGAGATCTTTGAACAAGTTAATTGTTGGACCAGTGTAGCTTCCTGGAGCAATTCGATCATCAATGCTGATTTTTAGATCCATAACTTTTCGAATTTCAATTTCATCAGAATTCTCATTTATTATTTGAGATTTGTGCATTTTCCCAAAAGTGATTAATAATCCTGTTGTTCCCAATTCGAAGAGATGATGATATACAGCATCTACGCCGATTGAACCCAAATGTGCCAGAAATAGAGTGGACCACATAGGTATATCTTTTGTAAAAGCGTATATTGGAATATTTCGTTCATCTGTCCATCGCAAGAGCCAGAACATGAATCTTATGACCCATCTTGGCTTTGAACCCCAAAATTTAACGTCCTGCTCATTTTTATTTGCTCCAAAACGAGATTCATATAGATGGTGGGATGCTGTTTTTTGAACTGTTTCCAAAGTATCAAATGGGTCAAACTCAATCATGGCATTTATTTCTTCTCCGTCCTCAGTTTTTTCTTTCTTAACAACAAAAGAAAAAAGTATCTGATTTCTTTGCCATAATCTTCTTCCAGAAACGAACCTGTTTATCTTAGGTCGCAGAGTTACTGCTCTTACACCAGCTGCTAAGTAGATTTGAAACAAAGTTAACTTATCTTCGTCTTTTCGTCCTTTATTATACTTTTCCAGAAATTCGAAGGTGTGTGTGAGATCAACTTGAGTCTTGTTAAAGATTGTACTATCTAGTTTTTTTCGCATTATATAGAACTCTAACTCATGAAATTTTGTTGTTTTTACTAATTCAGCATCAGGTCTTTTTGGCACTCTGGTTTACATCTCCTATAAACTTAAGGTGAATTGAGTCTTATTTAGTGTTTTTCAAGAAAACTTTCTTTATTTATATATTTCCTCAAATAATTAAAACTTGAAATTATAAGAGATTTAGAAAAATGTATTGAGTATTATGTTTGTTTTGGAGTTCTTTCCATACACCAGATTTCAATTTCTGTACTAGGTATTATTGATTTGTTTAATACCTCAAATCCATAGTGGAGGTAAATGTCAACATTAGACTTGTCTTGTGTTTCTAGATAACAGTGGAGATGTTCTTGATCTAATCTATTGAATATAGGGCGTAGTAGTTTACTTGCATTCCCTCTTCCGTGTAATTCTGGATTAACTCCTACTGGAGACAGAAAAAGGTGTGGAAATGTTGCATATTTCTTATGTAATGCTGATACAAAATTACCTATTTTCAACATTCTTATAATAGCATCTTTCCCTACATTACGAAACAAATTTAATCCTCCCGCTCTAATTATTTTCCAATTAGTCATTTCGATATTTTCAGAGTAAACCCATACTGCTAAGCCTTCTAGATGAGGTGAAGTCGCATAAACCTCACCATATAGTAATCCATAATTAATACGAAATCTATGGTAATGGTATAAATTCTGTTTTCTTGTCTCTTCTTCTGGAAACATCCACATCGCTATAGAATCTTCGAAAAATACTTTTGAAAATAATTCCGCTGCAGAATTTAAGTGAGTTTTTCGTAGACGATATAATTCATCAAGTGAGTACTCCATACCTATGATTTGTTATTGAGATTATTAAAACTTTACAAAAAAAAGGGATAAGATAAATTTAAAATTTATCTGTATTCTCTTTGGCCCATTCTTCTGGATCATATGCTGGAGGCATACATCTCAAAGGTTTATCTTCATAATAACCCAAAGCGTAACGGGCTTGTATGATTTTTTGTATTTCATTACTGCCTTCATAGATTGTTGCTCCTCTAACATTGCGATAATAGCGAGCTACTGGATAATCATCACAGAAACCATAAGCACCATGTATCTGTATTGCCCTATCTGCACATCTTACGGCAGCATTAGTGGCATACCATTTAGCAAGAGCGGTTTCCCTTGTATTCACTTTACCAAGATTTTTAGTCCAACCAGCTTTCCAGGTAAGTAGTTCAGCTGCTTCAATATCTGAAACACATTCAGCAATCATTCCTTGAACAAGTTGATGTTGTCCAATTTTCTTTCCGAATGTTTCACGTTCATTTGCGTATTCAACAGCGGCCTCAAGCGAAGCTTTTGCTCCACCTACTGCACCTCCTGCAACTGTGTATCTACCCCAATCAAGTGCAGCCATAGCCACTTTGAAACCTTCTTCTGGTAATCCTAGAAGATTTTCCTTCGGTACACGAGTCTCACTGAGATGCATCCAACCAGTTTCACCAGCTTTAACTCCCATTTTGTGATCTATATTTCCAGAAGTTACACCACCAAAATCACGTTCAACAATAAAAGCTCTCATACCTTTATGACGAACATTTACTTCATAAGCGAATACTAGAAAGATATCTGAAGAAACTGTATAACTTATCCACATTTTTTCTCCATTTATTACCCATTCATCACCATCAAGATAACAAGTTGTTTTAAGTCCAGCAGGATCACTTCCAGCAGAAGCTTCAGTTAAACCAAACGTACTCATTTTTTCTCCTGTTGCTAATATAGGTAGATATTTTTTCTTCTGTTCCATATCACCCCACTGCCAGATTGTAGAACTGACAAGTCCATTGTGGACACTGAGAATAACGCGAAAAGCAGTATCTATCCGCTCTAATTCCTCACAAGCAACAGCAAGTGAGATATAGTCGAGTCCTCCTCCACCATATTTTACAGGAATACTTAACCCTAATATTCCTTGTTCAGCCATCTTTTTCAGGATTGGTTTGTGAAAAGTATGAGATTGATCCCATTCTTTAACATATGGAGCAATCTCTGCTTCAGCAAATTCCCTTACAGATTGTTTAACCATCTTTTGTGTTTCACTTAACTCAAAATGTGGTCCTATTTCACTAAGTTGTTCATACATAAACAAACACCTAACTGATTGTAAAAAGATTACGTGGGGGAAACTTTAAGATTTTCTACTCAATTATGGGTAAAGGAAATTTACTTGAATATGTTATTTATTAAATTTAGAAATAATTCTTTAGAAATATCTTTCTCTGGTGATTTAACCAAATTCCACTTTCCAGATTTTATTGCTTCAATTGCCCCTACTTTTACAAGAGCATTAATATGATGAGAAACAGTGGATTGCGATAGGTTTAGTATATGCTCAATCTCGCATGCACATCGTACTCCATTCATAATTAACCAAAGAATGAGAAGTCGTTTCTGATTTCCAAGGGCTTTGAACAGTTTTAATAAGTTCACGATTGTTTTATCTTTCTTCATCCCCTCTACATTCTTTTCTAAATTCTCTAATTCTTTCAGTCTTTTATCTGAATCTTCTAAGAAAACACCTTGTTCATAAAGAGCATCTAATTTTTGCTTTAATTCCTCAATGGATTCATCATGAATTGAATCTTTCATTTCTTCCTACGATAGTACTATAATTCCATAAAACTTTCGATTGAAAGCATTTTAACATAAATAATAACCCAAAAGAGTAGATCAGGACAACCTATCAACAATTTTATATATCGAAAAAAATCGATATGAAACGGAGAAGAAGAATATGTCAGTGTTCTGGGAAAAAGTGTTGGAAATGCTTTTAGGGGGAGTCTATTCACTGGCAGATTATTTATCATTACATGTATTATTATGCTTAATTCCAGCGTTTTTTATTGCGGGGGCAATGGTGGTATTTGTACCTAAAGACACAATTGTAAAATACATGGGCAAGGACACCAAGAGAATTATTGCATATCCCGTTGCAGCGATTTCAGGTTTATTATTAGCAGTATGTTCGTGTACAGTTTTACCTCTTTTTGCTGGAATAAAAAAGAAAGGGGCAGGACTTGGACCAGCAATGACATTTCTCTTTTCAGCTCCTGCAGTAAATATTTTAGCGCTAACATACACCGGAGTATTAATAGGAATGGACATAGCAATTGCAAGAGCTGTATTAGCTCTTGGATTTGCAATTATCATAGGATTAATTATGGAATTTATTTTCAAAGAAAAACCAAAGGTTGAAGCGGAAAAGGAAGATATAGAATCAAATCAGATGGAGGAAGAAACATCAACAGAGCTGAAAAGAAGCAATAAAGGAAAAAAGGTTCTAGATGGAGTTTTGGTAAGTTTCCTGTTGGTAACAGGTGTTCTCCTTGCTTTTTTGAACAAAAGTAATCTTCAAGCTATAAACATAAACAATCCACCATTGATTCAAACAATCATTTGGGGATTTGGTTTAGTATTACTAACAACAATATTCTTTGTAATAAAAAACTCAAAAATCAACATATTTCTAGGATTACTTTATCTTTTGTTTACTGGAACGTCACAAATCAGCTATTTCTCAATTAGTGGATCAAGCACTGAACCAGAAATTTCTCGTTCATTTGAATATTTCATGTCAGAAGCATTCAGAATCGACCTGATGAATATGGGAATAAAAACTGCATTATCAATAGCAGTTGCTCTTGTAATTACTATTTATGTCATTAAGAAAGTAGAAAAAGAAGAGGGTAAAGAATGGATGAGAGAAACATGGGCATTTGTTAAGCAGATTTTTCCATTCTTAATTTTGGGTGTTTTCTTAGCTGGAATCTTATCAGTTCTAATACCTGCTGATTTTATCCAGGACTTAGTTGGGGAGAATACTGTTATAGCTAATCTTATTGGAGTGCTTTTTGGAGTTGTTGCATATTTCCCAACTTTAATGGAAGTACCTATTGCAAAAATGTTTCTAAATCTAGGAATGTCAAGAGGAGTTTTGCTAGCATATCTATTGGCAGACCCAGTACTATCAATTCAGAGTGTTTTGGTTACGCGTAAATTTATAGGAGATAAGAAAAATTTTGTTTACTTGCTGCTAGTAATAGTTCTTACTGTTTTAGCAGGATTATTATTTGGTTTAGTGATATCAAATGAACCAATACAATTTATTTAAATTTGAGGTGTAAATATGGCAAATATGAAATTAATTCAAGTTGTAGGAAAAGGTTGCAAAAAGTGTGAAAAACAATACGAGTTAGTACTTGAAGCAATTAAAGCAACTGGAAAAGAAGATGAATACAAGGTTGAACACTTTACGGATATAATGAAATTTGCAGATCTTGATGTCTTTATGACACCGGCATTGAGGATTGATGGTACAATTGTTAGTGAAGGTAGAGTAATTGGTGTTGAGAAAATAAAAGAAATGCTTTAACTCATAAAAAATCAATCCTAATGTAACGAATGAAGATCATGTAGATATTATGTTCAACACAATTAAATCTCTAGACATGTGGTTGAAATTGGGATTAGTTCGAGGATGAGTGCATGAGAAAACACTTATCCTACTAGTTTCTAATAAAACAGGTTTACAAAAAACCAATTATGATTATATCCAAAAAATGCATCAATGGATATATACTATGTAACTCAAAAAGGAATCAGAATCGGTGAACAACAAGTCAGATCCATCAACATTCATTTTTGAAACAAGAAAGTTTATGTGTATTAAGAGATGACATAATTTACTGGATTGCTGAAAATGGAATCAAAGGGATAGGTACTAGATATGAGTTGCTGGATTGAAAAGAATTTTAACCTCACTTTCGCTAGGTATCTTTGAGTAGTTCGAAAATTATTCTTTAAAGATGAGTAAGATGGTAGATGAATTAAGACATTATGCTACTGGTTCAGTTATTCCGCTAGGTGATGGGTTCACCGGAAAATCAGTCTTATCAAGGCTATTAATTGACCCTCAATTATCTGATGAAAAACTAAACAATATTCTGCTAAAAACAAGGAAATCATATAATATTGAGATAGAATTCAGCAGTGAAGAAGTTATTGTAGATAATTCACCAGTTACATCTACTTTTCAGTTCTATGTGTTTCCAGGGCAAAGGCAAAAAATATCAGACAAAAGTACCACATTTGATGAAATATTAGATGTCTTCGATTGCTTCCCAGCTTTGTTAAAGGTATCAGTTTTACTATTAATTCATGATGTAACAAAACCACATACTCTCAAATCTTTAGAGATGTGGTTAAGATTTGCTTTAGTCAAAAATTGGATTTATGAGGATACTTTGATTGTTTTTCTATCAAATAAAATAGATTTAGAACCTGCAGATGATACAGTCATTGAGCAGGTAAAAGAAGTAATTTACTCATACATTGAAGATCATGAGTTACAAGTTGGAAAAGATCAAATTAAATCAGTAAAAACTTCTTGTGTAAAAATGGTGGGAATTCAAGAGCTAAGAGACATGATAATAGAATGGATAGCAAAAAGAGGGATAAAAGGTATTGGGATTAGAGCATTAGAGGAAGAAATAAAGGAAGAAAAGAAAGAAAATTGAATTTCAAATTCTTCTGGACAGGGAGACCTTATTAGAAGAGTAGTTAGCACTTAAAACTTAAAGGATTCGGTCAACAAAGTCCTTTCCAATATGGTGGAAGTTCTTGGAAGTAAGATGGCGTTGCAAAATAATGCAACAGAAAAATATTTACAGAAATCGTAGAAGGATTTAAGATAGTTGTTGAGATAGAATTATCTTGAAGATTGAATGAAAATTCGAAAGATAAGCTATAGCCTGATCTTATTATGTATGGTTTCAACATGTATGATTCTTCCACTAGAAGATGGAAATTTATTAGCCAATCCAGTAAATGTTCTATATCAAGCTGTTGGAGGGATAATACCAGTTAATCAAACAAATTTACAAATGATCAAAACTGAAGTGTTAATGGAAATTAATGAAACATATGGAGAAGAAAATGAATTTATGGTTTCGTTTGAAGGTAATTACACAATTTATAATTCTAATATTACAACGAAATTATTAATCGGAGCACCCTTCTACACAGTTTTTGATATCACAGATTTGCTTATAGAAGTTGATGGGATTGAGCAAGAATATGAGATTTTACTTTATGACATATACAACAACACAATAACAGATTGGGAAGACTATATTGATTATTTTTACAATCAAGCTTTTGAGGGAAGGTATTTTGCTTTATGTAATGTTACATTTAATAGCGGTGTAAATACAACAATACGTTATAAATTTGTATCTCCAGTTTCAACTATAGGACCCGACTATGGATATGGGTACATAAATATACGATATGATGTTGGAACAGCGAATAATTGGGATGGAGTCATCACTGAAAATGTTGAAATTAAAATATATGGAAAACAACCAGACAAATATACTTCCACTGGAATTAGTATAGTAGATTTTGCCTATGGAAAAAGATATATTTGGTCGTGGATTGAAGAAAAAATCGATCTTCTTTTTGTTGAAGTAAGTTATGATTTTAGAGTAAAAGGAAACTCAGGATTTAATGGAATTTACGGGATAATAGTATTATTAATGTCTAGTATTGTTTTAAAATTTAGCAGGAAACGAAAAATGCGATAAAATTCCAACTACTTTTCCTTTTTATATCAGATACTTAATGCAGTAAATGTTTACCAATCATTCTTAAACAAAATAGATTTATAAGTACCCCTAATTTCTCCAATTCATGTCTGAAGAAGAAATTATTCCTGAAATCCCAGGAGTAGATCCAAACATAACAAAAGTTACTCCTTTTCAAGAAATAACGATTGCTGAAATACCTTCTGGTTCAATTATCGATATCGGTGGAGGAGGGGAAGGTGTTATCGCTCAAGTGGGTAAAGAAAGGGTAACCGCAATTGATAAACGTCAATCTGAGATTGACGAAGCAAAAGATAAAGCTCCTGAAGCAAAGTGGTTAGTAGCGGATGCTTTAGACTTACCTTTTGAAGATGAAGAATTTGACAATGCAACCTCTTTTTTCAGCGGCATGTACATGTCTCATGAAGATAAAAAGAAAGCAATAAAAGAAGTTTATAGAGTAATATCTCCTGGTGGGGAATTATGGATTTGGGATTCCAAAGTTCACACAGACAAAAAGAGCTTCATAATTGTCTTAACAATATCTTTGTCAGGTAAGGAGAAATTCAACACAGGGTACGGCAACAAGACAACAGATCAAAACGAGAATATGTACAAAGAATATTTGGAAGAATCAGGTTTTAGTATAGAAGAAATAGAAGTGAATAAGTATTGGTTCTTTATTAGAGCAAAGAAAACATAAATTGCCGAAGATAGAATTTTTATATTCAGCTTTGGTTTTCATTTTATGAGTTATTCTGAATCAGAAATGTGTTTCTATTGTAAAGAATATTATAAAGTCACACAAGATTATCCTGTCAATATAGCAACTTATGATGTAGGTTCTTTTACTCCCCGTTGTTTTCTTCATTGGCAGTATGACTGTAAAAAATGCGGAAAAATGACACATTTCAATGGAGTTGCTTGGTGTTCGGTATGCAAAGAGTTTACCTGCGTGCATTGTGTAGAAGAAAGAATGGTAAGAAAAGAATTCCTCGTTTATGATTATTATTATGAAATTCCATGTCACAAATGTGGTGAGTATAATCCTGCTCTAGATTTTGCAGAATATAATGGAACACACCCATTTCAAATTGGAGATCAAATACCAAAAGAAGATATCGTAATTTGGATGCCCATCTATAAGGAATTAAATCAACAGGAATTCCCCCACAGAGCTTGGGGATCAGAGAGAATACTTGACTTAGGAAAAGCACCCAAGCACACAAGATTGGACTCTCTTGATGAATATACTCCAAAGTCAACTTGGGATAAAATGGCAACACTCTGGGTATCGCCTGAAACAGAAGGTGAGTATCATCATACAAATCTAATTTTACCAGAAATATATAGGATGCTTGATGCACAAGAAAATGAAAAAATACTCGATGTTGCTTGTGGTGAAGGAACTGTAGCCAGATATTTAGCTAAACTTGGAACAAAAGTGACAGGAATCGATATTTCGAAAATGATTGATAGAGCAGTGGAAAGAGAAAATGAAGATATGTTGGGAATTCATTATATCAAAATGGCTGCTGAAGATTTAAGCAACAAATTTGAGAGAGATACTTTTGATAAAGTTATTTGTAATATGGCTCTAATGGATATTGAAGACTATCAAACCACAATCAAAAACATCTCTTATATTTTGAAAGGAGATGGGGTCTTTGTCTTTAGCATAACCCACCCTGCTTTTGCTTGGCCAGCAACTACTTCGATACGCGTTCCTCAGGATAGTCAGAGAAATGAGGATAAACGTAAAATCGCTTTGAACTACTTTGATGAAAGACCAACGTTGATCTATTTCGGTTGGGAAGCTCCATCAATTGCTTTTCCTAGACCGATTAGCAAATATGTAAATGAATTAGTCAAAAATAACTTAGAGGTTCTAGAGATGAGTGAACCAAAAGCTTCTGAAGAGCTAGTAGAAAAGTTTCCAAGACAATCTTATCTAGATAATGATACACTTCCTGATTTTCTTATGATAAAAACAAAGAAGAAATCAACTAGATAGATTTCATTAATTCTCTATTCCCACCATTGCAAAAGTTGCATATACTTCATATCCAACTTTGGAATATATTTTAATTGCAGGTTTGTTCTCAGTAGTCACATGAATAATTGCTATATCGGTATGATCCATCATTTCATGGACGTTTTCATTGACCAGATAAGTTGCTAGCCCTTGATTTTGATATTTGGGATGTGTTGCTACAGTTGTTATAATAGCTGCTGTCTCATCAATCCATGCTAATGTAAAAGAAATTAACTTCCTACCATCAAACAAACCAGTATAAATCTGATTCTCATCAAAAGTTAAATTATCGACTTTTATTTTACCCCAGAAGATAGGATGATCTTTTGCCATGAGTTTTACAATTGCTGGAGCATCTGCTTTTGATAAAGGTCTCTGTGTATAAGGTTTATCTAGTGGAAACCGGGGGATTAATTTACCCCTATTGAGCACCATCCTGTGTAATGATATTTCATATTTTGGATTAGGAATCAAAGATTTCAGCAGTTCTTTGTATTTGTATTCAAAGTTTATTTGCGTAACAGGGATATCCTTTGGAATTGCATTGAAGAGAGATTTCACGATATCTTCATTTTGTCCTCGAACATGAGCAACGTGATTTTTCCATATAAGACACAAACCAACTATACTTTCATTCTCAAATGCCATAAAGAAACGACATTCTTCTGGATATTATTTTAAATCCAAGATAAAGTAGAAATAATATGGAACATCTTTGAGGACATAATCCCAAAATCTTTTATCTTCTCTCTCTTCTAATTCGATTATCTCAACCATACACTTTCATCTCCATCGTTTATTTGAATTTCAGCTTTATTAGTAAAGGACAATGATCTGACCCCATAACTTCATTCATCGTTTTTGATTCAATCAAATTATCTAGTAAATCATCGGATATGAAGAAGTAGTCTATTCTCCAGCCTACATTTCTTTCTCTGGCTGTAACACCCTTCACTATAGCTCTTGCTGACCACCAAGTATAATTTTCAGATTCTTTATTGAAGTGCCTAAATGTGTCGATAAAACCATTTTTCAGAAGTTTATCAATCCATTCTCTTTCTTCTTTAAGAAAACCTGAAGTGTTTTCATTTGCTTTTGCATGTGTAAGATCTATCTCGGTATGTGCTGTATTTACATCTCCACAGATAATAACAGATTTACCTTCTTTCCTCAGCTTCATTACATAATCAAGAAAAGTATCATAGAAGTCCATTTTGTATTGGAGTCTTTCTTTATTCATTTTCCCATTGGGGAAGTATACGTTGAATAAAACAAAGTCATCAAATTCAGTTTCTACAACTCTACCTTCACTATCAAACTTTTTTATTCCGAGATTGTTGTTTACACGGTTAGGGTTAGTTTTAGAATAAGTGACAACACCACTGTATCCTTTTCTTTCTGCTGAATGCCAATAACTTTTGTAACCCTGAGGACTTATGATCTTTTCAGTTAATTGATCTATCTGTGCTTTAGTTTCTTGCAAGCATAAAACATCAGGAGAAGCTTTGTACAACCAATCATTAAATTTCAGATTATTATGTACTACTTTCTTTGAAACAGCTCGTATTCCGTTAACATTCCATGAAATTAAAGTTATTTCACCCATATGAAAGATTAGCAGAATCCTATCTTAAATGTTGTGAGTGCTGTTCAATAAGCTTTAACCAAATGGTTTAATCGATTCACTTCAGTATTAAGAGATGAAATCAAATGTTTAGTCAGCTACAAGGAGAAGTTTGCATATCACCCCAAAGAGTTAAACTCTTTTCTTTATTAATTAAAAGAATGTTTAATAAAAGGATTGAATGCTGTAATGTAGGTGCAAAAAAATGGCAGCAAAAATCACAACCGGAAAAAACAACAAAGATTACAAATTAATAGCTAGATTAGCAAAAGAACATTCAATTGTTGAGCAATTAACCTTAGCAGTTAAAAATGGTTTCATTGCTAACTAGCCTCTTTCTATCTTTCTTTTAAGCATGGTTTTTATCTTAATTTGGATTATTAATTTTACAAAAAAAGTCTTTCTAATCAGTTTCCGTGATCATATCTTTTGACTTTTTCTTGAAGAAATCGTAATCACCTAGTAACATTATTGGTAAAGCAATTACTAGAAATACTGTGACTATTGGTCCAATCCATATTAAATCAATATTAGTCTCCGGAGAAAGCAAATAACCTACTAATATGAACCCTCCAGCTTGTGCAATATTGGTAGGAATACTTTTGAATCCAGTATAAACCCCAGACCGGTTCTCCAAAGTATCTTTCTCATCCTTATCTGCTATATCAGCAATAATAACATAAGGGAAAAGAAAAGCTGCCGACATTCCAAAAACAGCAAAAAAGCCAAAGATATACCCTTGTATGATTAGAGGAATTAAAGGTATTTTCCCAACTAATATAGTTAATGGCATCCAGATTAAGAGAAAGCAATACGAAATTATCAATGAGAGTTTTATTCCTTTCTTCTTCGACAATATGGACCACGTATAGAATCCCAAGACCATTGCTACAAACATTAAAGCTGCAAAAATAAAATTATCAAGCGTTGTATTTAACCCAAGCACTACATGCACAAAATCCAACATCAGAACAGACATAATCGTTATACCAACGCTTAGGATCGCATAACTAATCATCCAGACAACATAGTTTTTGTTCTTCAGAGCAACCTTCAGTTCTTTCCAGATGTTCTTTTTCTTGGTTGCAACATGTTTCTCTTTTATGGAAACCAAAGCTGGAATAAACATAACAATTTCAACAACTGAAAAAATTATTGCAAATGATAGTAAAACTACTGCTGCATCTCCTACAACCCCACCAGATTCTTGTATTATACCGGCCATAAGTAAAGCGAATCCAGAACCTACTGCACCACCAAACAAATTGGTGATATTCATTACAGCTGAAACACCAACTCTTTCTTCAGGTTTGGTTATTTCAGGTAGCCATGACTGATATGGTGTCAGTAGAAAACCGTAGAAGAAATGAAACAATGAATTCCAAATCAACAACCACAAAAATATTCCAGTTTGACTACTATCTGGAATGATAAAATGGGGAGTAAATAACATAGTAAAAGAAAGACCTAGCAATGGAGCCCCGATCCAAATGAAAAGCTTTCGTCTTCCATACTTAGCTGTGGAAGAAGATAGAGAGTCAGAAACAAAGCCAAAGAAAAATGACGATATACCTATAACCAACTTTCCTACAGCATTCCCGATACCATTTAACATCGGATCCAAATTTATTGTATTGCTATACATCCAGAAAGTTGCTACAAATACAACATTCAGAAGAATAGTTGTTCCGAAACGACATATTCCATAAAAGATTTTTTGGCGAAGTGTAAGCATTTTGTAGCCCCGAATTTTATTGTTTTAGAACAACTTTGTCAGATTGTTTGTTGAATTATATAAAATTTTGCAAAAAAGAAGTTAGGTCATTTTTTAAGAAGAAAAGGGCTACCAGCATAAATATTCTTATATTGAATATATTTCACTATTATTCGACACTAACAATTCTGTTGTGGTTTATATGTCCAACGAAGAGATACAAAAAATAGCAAAATTATTAGAAAATGAAAATCCGGCAATGAGACAATTAGCTTTAGAACAATTATCGCCCCATAAACAAAATCACACAGCAACTAACATGATAATTAGAACTCTACAAGATAAAGATAAAGGAGTTAGGACTTTCGCAGCGGAGATATTGGGGGATGTTGATGATAGACATGCCTTGATTGCTTTAACTCATACTTTGGAAGATGGGGAATGGGAAGTAAGAAATGCAGCTATAGAGTCTTTTGGAAAGCACAAGAATCCTGAAACAGTGCCTTTCTTAATTCAATCATTAAGAGATGAACACCAACAAGTTAGATATTCCGCTACAAAAGAACTGAAACATTTTGATAGTCCCTCCATTATTGAACCTCTCTTTGAGATGCTAAAAGATGATTCTGATTCAGTACGTGAGGAAGCCAGATCAACATTGCTTAATTTTCAAGTAAAGGTTCCTGCTTCATTAATTGCTAAATTCATACTAGATTTAAACAAAAACGTAAAAGAAGTTGCTGTTGAATTCTTAACTACACGAGTTGAAGGGAACCCAATTCCACATCTTGAAAGAGCTTTGGACGATAAAGATTGGGAGATACGATTACTAGCGCTCACTGAGATAGGGAAAATAATCAAGAAAGGAGAGATACAAGATCCAAAAATCTTGAAAATAATTCTTAAAGCTCTAGATGATGAACATTCCAGAGTAAGATTTGAAGGTTTAAGCAATCTCAAGGAATTAAATAATCCTTCTACAATAGACAAACTTGGTGAAATTGCAAGAAACGATGAAGATTCCAATAATCGGCTTATGGCTACAGAGACTATGACTTTCATCCGGCGATCTTTGAGATTGGAATAAACTTGTAACAAGACTAATAATAAATTTATTCACTCTTTTCTTCCCCTAAAATTTTTATAGTCGGGCTATCAGCGAATCTTATGAAGCCCCCAATGTGCGCATTATGCTATAAAGAATTTCTAGATACTGATGAAGGCGGTTTGGTTTACTTTGAAAAACGAAGTAGCGATGAAAGATGGATTTCTGTTATGAAAGAGGAAGGTATGCAAGGTCATCCACCCTTTGCAGAATGGTTCTGTGCGGAACACTATGAGGCAGCTATAGAGCTTAAGAAACTAACCATTGATGAAGCAATGAACATTCTAAAAGAGAAATATCCAATGAAGTGATACTATGAAACCACCAGTATGCGTAATTTGCTCTAGGAGATTCAGCCCTCAAGAGGAAGGAGGTGTTGTTAATTTTGCTAAACGAAAAGGTGACATTGAATGGGAAAAGAAGGATATAGTCGAACACCCTCCTTATGCTGATTGGTTCTGTGGAAGGCACTTTTCTTATGCGGAAAATCTATCAGGACTTACAATTAATAAAGCGATGGAAAAAATAATAGAAAGATTTGCATCAGACTACAAACAGTTTGAAGATGCTGACAGTTATTAGAAGAGGAGAAAACCAAATCTCGAAATATTATTTTGAGATAAGATTAGTGTATTCCAGTTCAAGGAATTTTGACCGATTAAACATCTCCTTTCTTTACCACTGTCGCAAGTTTATTATTGTACTGTAACATATTTTAAAAGTGAGGTTTTTGAATTTGGACAATTCACCTTTACAGATTTTCACTCAAGTAAGGACTTACATTGATGAAGGCAAGTACGATGAAGCTTTACAAGAATTAGATAGATTTGAGAAGAGAGGAGAGTTAAACTCAAAAGCAAATATCAATTTCAAGATTCTTAAAAGTGAGGTTTTCAACAGAATTGGTAAATATGAAAATGCGTTAAGCTTAGCAGAAGAAGCTCTTGAGAAGTGTAAGGATCCAGAAGATTGCTTAGCTATATTAGATGCTACCAATGAGACAGCTTATTCGTTTTGGAGACAAGGGAAGTTAGAAGAGGCTACCAAAGCAATTCTGAAAAACGAACCAATTATCACTAAACTGAAGAATCAAAAAGTAGAGGGTGTCAAGAACAGAGAAGCTAGAACACATAGGATCAAGGGAGTTCTATATCATACAGGAGGGGATTTAGCTGAAGCAGAAAAAAGTTACAGAAAAAGTCTTTCTATATGGGAGGAAATTGGAAATAAACAAGAAATTAGTTCAGTTTTAAACAATCTTGGTGTTCTCAATCGTACAAAGGGAGAGCTTCACAAAGCCTTAGGATATTATCAAAAAAGCTTATTTCTTTACAAAGAAGTTGGTAACAAAGACGATATTGCTACATCTTTAAACAATATAGGTAATATATTTCGATATCAAGGTGAGTTAGAGGAAGCTTTACATTATTATAAACAAAGTTTATCCACCTGGGAGGAAATAGGAAATAGTCAGTTTGTGAGTTTAGCTTTCTACAATATTGGGGAAGTGTATCAACAGAAGGGAAAATTCGAAACATCAATCCGTTATTTCAAGCAGAGCTTATCATTAAGAGAAGAAATAGGAAATAAACAAGATATTGCTCTAACACTATTTTATCTTATTTCAGCATCTTTAGATTCAAACAATATGAAAAGTGCGCAAAGATTTTTAGATAGACTAAGAGATGTGGAATCCTTTGAAGACAATGCTTTCATTAGTCAATTGAGAAAAATATCAGAAGCAGCGCTTCTAAAAACGAGTCCTCGGATGAAACACAGAGTAGAAGCTCAAGAACTTCTACAGAAAGTACTAGAAGAGGAAATCATTGATCATTCGCTTACTGTCATGGCCTTAATTGGCCTTAGCGAATTATTGCTAGAAGAATTAAAAATATCAGGTGATCAGGAAATATTCACTTTATTAAGAGCAATGGTGAGTAGCCTTTTTGATATCGCAAAACATCAGGGATCACATAATCTTCTTGCAAAGACTTATTGGTTACAAAGTCAAATAGCTTTAGTAGATTTAGACTTGTTAAAAGCTCGAGATTTGCTGAACAAAGCTCAAGAAATTGCTGAGAGTAAGGGATTACGAAAACTAGCTATCAGTATTTCTAGCGACCATGATTTGCTGTTAAATCAATTGAGTGACTGGGAAAACATGGTTAATAAAAAAGCTAGTTTAAAAGAAAGACTGGAATTTGCACAACTTGGAGGACTTGTTGTAAAACTAATCAAAAACGGTGAAATAACATCACCAGAAATTGTGAATGAAGAACCTGTTCTCCTAATTATCTTATCTGAAAACGGAATACCACTTTACACGAAAAACTATGTCGAGGGAAGTCAATTAGATGGTGTTTTGGTAGGAGGGTTTCTCTCTGCAATAATCAAATTTAGTCAAGAGACTTTTGCAAGCGAGGGATCAATTGAGAGGATAAAACATCAAGAGTACACCCTACTACTAAGAGCAAAGAAACCTTTCCTTTTTAGTTATATAATAAAGGGTCAAACTTATTCGGCAATGCAGAAACTGGAAGCTTTAACGAGAATAATAGGAACATCAACATCCGTATGGGATGACCTATTGAGAGCAGTAAAAACTTCAAAGACAATTTCTGCAGGTTCAAAGAACATGATTGATGAATTAGCAAAAATGGTTTTTCCAAGCAAGGCGTAAATGGTTTATTTTTTTCAAACTGTAAATTTAGAAAAACAAGCATTTTTTGCTATTTTAGCACCTTAAACAACGTTGTCACATTCGAAACATTAAATATTTGCAATGGCTCATCGTAGGACATGTCTTTAAAAGCAGAATTAGAAGAAATATCCAAAAACTCATGGGGGATAGGTATTTTTGTCTCTTGGGGAATATTCATAGTTTTTTCATTGTGGAACATGATAGCATCATTTATTTTTACAGCTACAATAACAGGTAATGCAGGTCAAGGAGTTATCAGCATTTTTGCTGTGGGATCTGCAGCATTATATTTGTTGACATATTTGATTGCAGAAAAAGTATCATATTCTAAAGAGCAGTTATACCTAGTTTTCTCACTAGTTCCTTTGGTGTTGTTATTCATCATGGCTGTGGTTACAGGATACTTGGTTTTCGTGATACTCTTATGGCCTCCTTATACAATCATGCTCTTAGGAAGTATAGGAATCATTGTTTGTACATATTTCTACATAAAAACAAAGGAACAACTACCAGAAGTAAAGGATACAATTCATACTGAAGATGAGATTTAGAACATTAACCCCCATTCTAAACTCTATACTTCACTTCTTTTTTTTATTTTTATAAGTTTGATTAATTTTGAAAAATTAGTAAAATCAACCATTTCGGGATTATCATTTTTCGAATCCCATCCAAAAAGAAATTTAGCATCGCGGGGGAATTTTGTTACGTACCATGTGAAGAATTGGTTCTTTGTCGCTACATCTTCAATTAGTTCATATCTGGCAGGAAATTTACGAAAACCTATTTTCACTTTCATATCATCGGGATTAGCTGTTAGATTATTGAACCAATGAGCTTTTCCTCCTCTACCCGCCACAACATAAACTTCTCCATCTTTTCTTCTATATTCAAGAGGAGTCACTCTAGTTTTTCCAGTTTTTCGACCTTTTGTAAATAGAAGCAAGAAAATCTTACCAAAACCGAATAGAGGGAAAATCCCACTTTTATACAGAGGTATAGTAAAATACTTATTCAATCTTTTCCAGCGTTTTAACACTTTTTTCTGTTTTTCAGCATCTCCGAAGAGGAAACCATATTCAGCAGAACCTCGACGGGGGAACTCTCCACCTTTCGTTTGAACTGTTTTATCCATAAATTACTTCTAAATGCAACTTAAATAAAGATTGTCTGTCATAAACAAGTGATATCCTTGAATAATCGAAAAGTATTTTTTTCCAGTTGGATACAGTATTAATGGAGATACTAGAGATGAGAAGAGAAAATTATCAAGAATCATATGTATCTGAATTGATAGATGAAGAGGATGACACTGATCACCTTGATGGATTAGATGAGATTGAATTTGAGATAGACCAGGAGTTATATGAATTGGGATTAGATAAAAACAAGAGACATGTTACATCTGAAAAGGGAGATAAGATGACATTTAGGCTTCTATTTGCAATCGTATTATCAATTATTTTTTTAGTAATCACTCCTCTAACAGCGAAACAGATTAGTCTACAAATTTATTGGTGGGCACCTATGATTGCAGCTTTTGTGGGTGCTTTAGTCGGAGCATATATTGGTTCAATATTTGATGCTTTTAACTCTAATCTACCTAGTAAAAGGGATAAAATAGATGTACAAAAGTAAATTCTTTTGAATCACCTTTTATAGCTGAAATATCATATATTACACTGATTCACATGGGGAGACAGAAATATTCTCTTTTACTATTATTGTTATGTTTTAGTTTTTATTATTCAACTGATGTAATAGTTGCAGCCAAAAACTACACAATTGATGCTCAGGATAGTATAATACTTACTTACGAAGAATCATCAGAGAGTGTAGTTATTTTATATTGTGAGAACTATGAAGGCAGCAGGTTTCATGTTGAGATAAAAAATTTGAGTAACATGATTCTAGCCTCAAGATATAATTACACACAAGGTATACACTTATCTTTCATTAAAGAAGGTGAATATACTATTACTTTAACTAACCCTAACAATGAAGAAATAGAAATCAAGGTAGAACAAAATTCTTTTCCAGTTGTAATGAATTCAAATATTGAGGGATACTCACACAATGATGACCTCTACTGTTGGAGTTTTAATTCTGTAGAAGAATCATATGGAGTTATATTTCCGATAAGCACTATAAAATTAAAATACTACGAACTTTTTTTTATTGTTGAAAATATTGATGTTTCAAGTAATATTTGGCTCTCATACGAGAATCCAATAACTGAATCAGATTGGGCAGATCATCTTGATCCAATAAGCTATTCAAAAAATGGTAAAGTATCAGTTAAAGTTGAGGATGGGATGAATTGGCTAATTACTGATTTATCCATTGCAAGTGATTATGACGTGTTAGTTATCCTTTATGATGCACCTGTATTCACAACAGTTGGTAAGGTTCTAGTAGGTATCGCTGCATCTGGCGCGGCAATTGCTTTGTTATTAGTTTATTACGACCCTCTTAAATTCAGAAAACGCAAAGTTGATGGTAAATCATATGATAAGATCAAGAGTGATTATGAATCAACTGAAAATATGTCAGTGAAAGTTAAAGAATTATTTAATGAATAGTATTATAGAAAAAAGTAGAAAGAAAAAAAATAAATTTATTCAACTTTTACTTCTTTTTCAAATTTCCAGAAACCATGTATATTGCAGTAAGAGGTAGCTATGAGTTTACCAGTCTTTTCAGTTTTAAGATGAAAAACTGCAAAAGGTTCAGAGTAAACACCACTTGTATCAGGACCCTTTATTGAAGCACCGTGTGCATCAAAATTAACCAATCCAATTTGATAGGGATATTTCTCATCCTCTGGCCAAAACATAAGTTTTATCCATGAGATGTGATGTTCTGTCTTATTTGGGTGAGCGATCTCTTTCCCAACACTAACTGTTATGGGAGTTTTTTCACCGCTCTTTACTATCTCAGCAACTTCAATTACTGGCACATGTTTTTCTGTTTTCCAATCAGCTGTTCCGTATATTTCCATTATTACTCACCTAGATAAGATAGACATCTAACTATAAATAAATTTCTTGGAAGAACAAAAAAATATTTCAGACCTAAAGTAAAATAAAAAGGAATAACGAAAGTACTATTCGTTTTCAAGGACAGTTGGTTCTAGAGGGAAGGATTCCTTTTTTTGAGCAGATGATCCAGATTGATGTTCAGATATATCACTCTCAACTTCTTTTAACTCTATTTCAAGCTGAACAATCTCTTCTTCAACCTTAATGGCTCTTCTCTCGAAATCTCGAATCTTATATTCTTTTTCGGCAATATTCGCTTCTTTCTTTTTAGCATTAACTTCACTTTTTAGAGCTTTATCATTTAGACCTTTAGCTTCAAAGTCAAGTTTATCGAGCAATTGTTCCTCTCTTTCTCTATTATCTCTAGCTTTCTTCTTCTGTTGTTCTGCTCTTTTTTTCTTAAAATCCTGCAAGTTGCCTAATTTTTTGAAAATGTCCTCTTCAACTTCATGTTTTTTTTCTAGAAGTTTAAAATAATGAACGTTCGATTCACTCATATTAATCCATATTAATAGGAGGGGGATTGTTTTTAAGGTTATAGAAATGAGGGAAAAATGAATGCTAATCACACGTCTACATTGGTTAGAAGTTCATGAATAAATGAAGATAGAAAAGAAAAATTTAAGAAGAAAAGCAAGTGAAAGAGAATAAGTGAAAGAGTGTAAACTCAAACACTAACAAAAAATCGGGCCTTAGCTCAGTGGCTTAGAGCTCTCGGCTGTAGTCAGAAGACACCCTTGTGAGCAATGATCAAGGCGTCAGCCGGTGGTAACCGAGCGGTCCCGTGTTCAAATCACGGAGGCCCGACCACTCTCTTATTTTTTTTAACTCTTCCTTCCTATTGCAGTAAAAACTGGGATGAAAATAGTCCGTCTATTTTGATTTATCAAATCCTTCTCTTTTCTAACAAGTTGATCAAATTCCTTCTGAGATATCAAGTCAGCGTTAAGGATTCGTTTCCATTCTTCTTCTATATTGCACAACAAATTTTCTTGATTCCAAGTTTGGGCTATAACTGATACTTCTGTTTTAAAACCAGCAGATTCAAAGTAAGACAAGATTTTCCTTCCAGCTAAAGGATCAGCTCCTTCTTCCCTTAAGTATTCGATGTGCTTCTTACCAAGATTCATTTCAGGATATTCAACCCATCCACCATAATCTGGTTCTGCTAAAGCTGCAACATGTCCTTTCTTTTTACATACCCTGTATATTTCTTTCATTGCTTTAATTGGGTTCTTAACCCACAGTAATAGATATTGAAAGACTACAACATCATACTTATTATCCTTCAGAGTAAGATTTTCAACATTTTCTACAAAGAATTCCACATCATCTACTCTTTTCTTAGCAACTTCAATCATTTCTTCGTCAGAATCTATAGAAGTAATTTTTGCAGATGTCCTTTTCCTTAACTCCTTTGTTATTGTGCCCATTCCACACCCAATTTCCAAAATATGTTTAGCTTTTGTTAGACCAATTTTCCTGTAAATTTCATTACGAAAAAAAAGGGTCCAAGAAGCTTGACGCTCAAACTGTTCTTCTATTTCAGGACCCCAATCAACTCGAGTATCTTTATTCATTTGAGCCACTCACATTTACTTTAGGTTAAGAGAAAGATTCTTTACAAATATTTGTAGGAGCGTCGTAATTGAGAGGGCATCCTCCTCCGCAAATCTCTTTCTCTGGACAATCAACACATTCATCAGGTAAATATTTCAAATTTCTCAGCTTCTTAGCTAATTTGTTATTCCATATTCTTTTCCACTTAGTTGTTAAGATATTGCCAAGTGGTTCGAAGTAGCTCTGACATGGTAAAACCATCCCATCTGGTTCTATAGCCATTGCAATATGAGCAGCTGTACATTGCTTCAACCCCAATCCTTTCTCAATTGGATTGAAGTCACAATATCTTGTTGGGCTGTACCAGAGGAAGCTCATATCTTTATCTTCTGCTTTTTTCATTATGCGGGTTACAACATCATCTAATGTTTCCACAGAAAGAGCGAAATCTTCTTGCTTTCCTCCACCTGATTTTATAATTCCGTTAGCTGCAAAATGATCAATACCTAGTGAGTCCAGGAATTCTATGGTCTTTTCTATATCCCTTGTGTTATATGGAGTAAGAGTAGTGTTTGTCATAATATAGACCGGAGTAGGAACAATATTCTTTAATCCTGCAACAGTGTCTTTCCAAGCTCCTTTCGATGCACACAACTCATCATGAAGCTTCTCATCATGACTTTCAATAGTAATTTGGAAGTGATCAATACCCGCTGTAACTAGTGCATCTACAAGTTTCTTGTCTTTGAAAGCTCTTCCATTTGAAATAATGCCTGTAATAATGCCTAGATCCTCAGCGTATTCAACAAGTTCTGGTAAATCTTTTCTTAAAGTCGGTTCTCCACCAGTAAAGGTAACATGGGGAACACCAATCTCCCATAAATTATCAAGAACTTGTTTCCACTCTTCAGTGCTTAATTCAGTTATTTCTCTTTTATGTTCAACATAACATTTAGTGCATTTGTTATTGCATTTGTAGGTCAATGCCAGATCCATACGTAATGGAGCAGAAAAATGAGTATCGAGTAATGAACTAATATCTTGTGATAGATGTTGAACAGGATCAATGTCTGGTTTAGTAAGAAGATCTAGTATCGATGTTTTGAATTGTACTAAATCATTCATAAGTTGAACCTTGTCTACTCTATAT
>JAGXNV010000059.1 GCA_019894795.1 Candidatus Heimdallarchaeota archaeon
CTAATAGGATAAGGCCATTAAATGCCAACCAAGCTCTTGTTACATTCTTAGAAAGTTTACACGTTTTGACTTCGTTTTAAATGGATTAATATGGATCAAATACGTACCTGACATCTTCGAATAGAGCTCCTGGCCAGCAAACCCACTTGATAACTAGGTTAAGGTTTCTCTTGCCTCATCAGATTTTGTTTCTTTTTTATCACCCATCAAGACTGGAAATAAATCTAGGAACAAATGTGATGAGTAACCAATGGAATATAATCCAAAAGCAGGAAGCAAGAAATCGCCTACTGGACCTGATTCTGCTACTGCAAAAACGGGTATACTTAATATTCTTGGAAGACTAAAACTATGTGTTATAGTTTGCTTGTGATGCAAAACACTCTTCCATAGTAGATCATAATCAACCATTTCCAAGACTTAAAAGCATCAAAATTTATCCAGATATAGGCTATAATTGTTACAATCCAAAGGATGAAACCACCTAAAATATGGTAAATTTTCTAGTGTATACTAAAAACTCTTAAAAGTATCACTTGGTAATTTTAACATCCATTATGACAACCTTGACTGCTATATATGGTGATGGAAGAGGTAAAACTAGCTCAGCTATAGGTCACATATATCGCAAACTTACAGCAGAAATGAATGTGCTTGTCTCACAGTTTCTGAAAACAGGAAATAATTGTGGAGAATGCAAATTTTTTGAAACCTATACAAATGTTACTTGGTTGTGTTTTGGCAAAGAAGAATTTTATCACATTGAAAAGAAAGAAGAGTTTCTAGAAGTAATAGAAGAGGGGATTAAGCAATTGAAAGAAATAGTCATGCATAAACAAATAGACATCTTAGTGCTAGATGAAATTGGTATGGCATTGTTTTTCAACCTGATTAGTTGGGAAAAAGTAGAAAGTATTTTTCATTTCATTAAAGATGAGATAATAATAACAGGTAGAAAAATCCCTGAGGATGTCCTTCAAAAAGTAGATATTTCCGTCAACATCAGTGAGATAAAGCACCCCTATAATTCTGGAATCCAAGCACGGAAAGGTATTGACTTTTAACTTGAAATTTCATCGAATAATCTTCAGATATTTCTTAGGTGTTTTTGATAAATTATATGTTTTAGATTCAGTTCGATTACTTTTGAATTAGGGTCTCCCTACAAAGAAGTTAAATTTACTTAGAGTATAGATTAAACTGAGTATTATCTTTATATACTCTAACCTCTTCGGTCAAATAGCATTGGTGATTAGTATGAGCAAAGAAAAGAAGGAGGAGCAGGAGGAGCAAGAGGAGCCTGTTGAGCCCGAACCAAAAGAAGTTGAAGAACAATATGAAGAACTTCTTATTGAAGAAGCAAGAAAAGATGTTGCAATAAAGAAGGAAAGTACAGTCTTCTTAAAACTAGAAGACATTCCAGGTTTAGGTAAGAAAAGCCAAGATATTTTAGATGAAAATGAAATAACAACAATCGATCAATTAATGACATCAAGGTTAATTGAATTACAAGCTATGGGACTGCAACGTGCAACACTCAAGAAAGCCCGTGCAGAAGTTTCCAATTCAGTTCCAAAATATAAATATTTCAAGGAAGAGCTAGGTCTTGAGGATCTTCCTGGAGTTGGTAAAGCAACAGCAGATATGCTTCGTGAAAAAGGATTAAACATCTATTTGCTTGAAACAACACCAATTCGAGAACTAGAGGACAAATATGGGATCACAGAAACCGCCTCTAAGAAGTATAAGGAAGGTTTAACTGAGTTACAAGGTGGTATTGATTTCATCAATGCGTTTGATATAATGGAAAAACAGAAAAATGCTCCTGCTTTCACCTATGGGATAAAAGCATTAGACACTTTAACTACTATAGAAGAGCTTGGAGTGTCAGGAGTTAGACTAGGAGAAACATTAGAACTCTTTGGTCCTTTTAGATCAGGTAAATCGCAAATATGTCACCAACTTTGTGTCACTGTGCAACTTCCACAAGAATTAGGTGGAGTAGGAAAAAAGGCAGTATTTATTGACACAGAAGGAACTTTTTCTCCAAGCAGAATCAAAGCAGTTCACGATAGATTACAGAGTGAGCTAGGTTGGGAAAAAAGTTTCGAGGATGTTCTTAAGGACATTACTTACGCAAGAGCTTACAACTCGGATCATCAAATGAGTTTAGTAGAAAGATTACTTCAATTATTTTACAATCATAAAGATGAATATGGCTTTGTAGCAGTGGATTCCGCAACAGCTCATTTCAGAGCTGAGTATGCAGGAAGAGGCACTTTAGCAGAAAGACAACAGACTATCAACTATCATTTAGGCATTCTTGGCAGAATAGCTGACACTTATAATGTAGCTGTTGCAATAACTAATCAAGTTCAATCCAACCCAGCAGCGTTTTTTGGAGATCCTACACAAGCAATCGGCGGTAACATTCTAGGACACTGGGCCATAACAAGATTTTACTTAAGAAAATCAAAAGGTGAGAAAAGAATAATACGCGTATACGACTCTCCATATTTACCTGAATCGGAAGCAGTCTTTGCCATTACTCCAGAGGGTTGTGTTGATGCTGAGGAATAGTTCCTCAGTCTATGTTGTGTTACCACAGTTTCCACAAAACTTCCAATTAACGTTGATTGTTGTCCCACAGTAGGGGCACCTTCCTCTATGCTTTTGAGGGATGGAAGCGATATCCATTTTTGATGACCCATACTTAGTTAATGGTGATACACCCATCATCTCTGTTGGTTCTGTGTAATCCCCTGCTTCATCCATATCGAACTCACCAGCCGGCATAGGATCATTAAACGGAAATGGTTTATAATTATGAGGAGAGTTGGAATTTGAGTATAAGTCGGTTATATCAATATCATCATTATCAATTTGAACTCTTTCTACATAAGCTCTACTTGGTTCTGGTTGAAAATTTGAAGGAAATTTGCCTAAAGAATCTAATTGCTTTTGCATATCTGAAGATGATACCTTTAACCCATCATCACACGTTGAAGTATTGTTTAACTTATCATAGATTTTACAGTAGGATGACATTGTACAAGAGTTATCTCCAACCTTTAATTCCGGAGATTGATCAATAAATGATCTTCCAATCAGGAGTGTGCCATTAAGAGAATGAACTTTGAGACCTTGCTCAACAAGAGCTTGAAGTATATCTTTTGGATTGAATTTCAATCCATTGATTTCTACAATCCCCTTAATATCATTAAGATTCATCGCTAATCATGATGACGTTTACTTTGACATGTTAAAAAATAAGTATCATATCAATATGGATGAGGGTATTACTTTTTGTATTTCTTATCTGTTTTGATATTTGAGGTGAATGGCTTTCGTAACTCTCTCTAACCAATCATCCAATTTAGAAATAAGTTCGCTGTGGATATCTGGTAGAAGAATATCAGCTTCAGGCATTTTACCAACTCTCTTAACCCAAGAGTTAAGTTCATAGAGCATTGGTGACATACCAACTTGAGTTTCTACTTCATCTCTAAGTTCTTCCAACATTTTTGAAATGTTTCCGCAACTTGATTGTGGTGTGATCATTTGAGTTATGTGTTTGAATTTGCCTGAAACGGCGTTAAATGCTGCATCTGCGTCGTCTGATGTGCCAAACGATAGCTCTTCTTCCGCAAGAACCGGAGAAACATATTCTTCTTTTGGTTGTTCAGACTCTTTAACTTCTACAGGCGGAGTAGATACTTCTTTCTTTGATACTTTCTTTTCAGGAGTCGCAGCAGCTAGTGATGACAACCCATCTATTTTTGAGGTTAGTTCAACAATCATACCTTTCAGATTTGGTATTTCACCTATTTTCAGACCAACTTCTGAAACTTGTGATTCAACGCTTGAAAAACCGGACATTTTAGTTTCTAATTCAGTGATTTGGGTCGAAAGCTTAGTAATTGCTTCATTCACATTCTGAACTAGGCTTGATAGTTTATTTATTGAGTTGATTAGTTGGACTAGCATTTCCTCTGGATTACTCATATAATCTCACAAATAGAAAGAACACATTGAATTTAAAAAGATTTTTGGAATAGGTGACTTGTTTTCACGACAAAAAAGCTTCGCATTTATTGTCAAGTGGCTGGAGCATACGTAATCTTAATAAATCTAACACACTTTTTCTTAAATGAAGGCTAATGAGTGAAAGAGACATCGTAGAATTACTAGTAAGATGGCGTTCGCTAGCAATGATGCTTGAAAGAGAAGAATTTAAGCGAATAGCTGGAGATCAGAAGGGATTAATTGCTGCTGTTCTTATGATATTACTGGAGATGCAACAAGACTAGTCTGAAAGAAATTAAGTTTTATCTCAATTAGACAAATCTAAAAGGAAGGATTTGAATAAATGTTAGCAGAGGATGAATTCTGGCCAAGGATAGCAATTGAAGCAAATGAACTAAAGAGAGAGCTTCCAACTTTCAAGCCAGTTGACAATAATACGTTGCTATGGCGAGGGTTCATTTTTGGAGCTGGGCTCTATGAAGAAGGTGTGTTTGTTCTTGAAATTGAAATTCCAAGAGAATACCCATTCAAACCACCCAAAGTTAAAATGCTAACAAAAGTATTCCATGCGAATGTATTTGATACAAGAATATGTGTAGGAGTTTTAGGTGTAGATTGGACACCAGCTAATAATCTGGTAGATGTAATAGAATCAATTAGATTTATTCTTAGTAACCCGAATCCGGATGACCCTCTGAATTCGACAGCGGCTAATTTAATGAAGCGTGACCCAAAAGAATATTCCCGAAAAGTAAGGGAGTATGTTGAGAAGTATGCTAATTTTGAACAGATTGTGAAATTTTCATTGTAAAGAAACTGTTTATCCGGAAATATCAACATAAGGAATTTTTATTTATCTACAGGTTTAAGATAATTTAATGTCTCAAGGTTATATTCAAGAAATATTCTCAAGCTTTCAAGGTGAAGGAGCAGCAATTGAAGGAAGTTGTTATGGTCTAAGGCAAATTTTCGTTAGATTTTCAGGATGTCCTCTTGCTTTAGGGATCCATGGTACTAGAGGATGTATCTGGTGCGATTCCCCTAGGGCTAAAACTACAGAGCAAAAAAGATGTAGTATAGAGACAAAGGCTGGAGGCAAAGAGTTTAGAGAGATTAATAACCCCATAAGCCCTGAAGAGGCCACTACAATTATTCAAGATTTGACAACTGCTGATTTACACTCTATTAGTTTAACTGGGGGAGAACCTCTATATCAACCAAAATTCCTAGAAGATTTCATATCTCAGCTAAAAGAGAAGAAATATGTAGTTTTTTTAGAAACAGCTTTTACAAATGATTTTGCATTTCTAGAAAAAATTGCACCTATGATTGATTTTGCCAGTGTAGATTTAAAAGATAGAAGTGCTAAAGCTTCAGTTGATTGGAATCAGTTAATTGAGGAAGAGAGCAAAATGCTGAAAATCCTAAAAAATTCTGGAACCAAAGTGTTTGCAAAAACTGTAATAACTAAAGCCTCAAAAAAAGAAGATTTTGAATTAATCATAAAGAAATGTTCAGAAAATGATGTTCCCATTGCAATTCAGATTGTAACACCTATTAAAGGGACTACAATAGCACAACCAACTTGGGATCAGATAAAAGAATTTTCTGAGTTGGCAGGAAACTACCTACCGCCTGAAAAAATAGGTGTTTCAGTTCAAATGCACAAAAGCATTGATATATTATAGTGAGCGAAAAAAAATGAAAGTAAATAGCAAGAAACTATCTGATGTTCAATCTAATCCAGCAGATATCCAAATAGGAATAAGAAGAGTAGGTGTTAGCGATATTCCTAAAATAATAAGGAGAAAAAGATTTGGAGTATATAATGAATTATCAGCAAAAATCGATGTATATGTAGATCTTTTGCCTTCAAAACGCGGTATTCACATGTCAAGAAATATAGAAGCGATAAATGAAGTGATCGCAACTCTTACTGGTGAAGTAATCACCGACTGTGAAGAACTGTGTGCACAGATTGCTGAAAAAGTTATCAAAGTTCAACCTGGAGCAAGATATGCAGAAGTTAGCTTAAGTGCAGACTATGAAATGGAAACATACTCAAATGCAATATCTAGGAAAAAGTCTAGTGTTCATAAATTACGTGCAGGTGCTTATGCAAAAAAGAAGGGAGAAATAGTTACCATAACAAAGATTATAGGTGCAGAAGTAGAAGGTACAACAGTTTGTCCTTGTTCCCAAGAGCTCTCAAGAGACATTACAAAAGAGAGATTATTAAAAGAGGGTTTTTCAGAAGAACAAATAAAGAAGGTTATAGAAAATGTTCCTCTTGCAGCTCATAATCAAAGATCAAAATCCATAATGCTCCTGGAACAACCTCGAAATGCTGAAAGGATAGAACTTGAAGAAATAATTGAAATTCTTGAAACTTCAATGAGCGCCCCAGTGCATGAAGTGCTTAAAAGAAAGGACGAGCTAGCTGTTGTTCTCTTTGCTCACCAAAATCCGGTTTTTGTAGAGGATGTAGTCAGAATCATCCTGCGTAAAGTAAGTGAGAAATTCATGAAACAATCCCCCGATACTATAGTAACGGTGAAACAAATAAACTATGAAAGTATTCATCAGCACAATGCAATTGCTGAAGTTAAAACAACACTTAAAAATTTAGATAAACAATTGAATGGATTTGATAAAGGTGAAAATACAGAATAAATACAATTATTCCATCGTAATAGAGGATTTGAGCAAGCTAACAACTTATGATGGTTCTCAACTTTCTAGCCAGTTTACATCACAGAATTATGATGTGATTGGAAATTCCATTTTGGTTTTTAGAGGAGGCATGAAATTATCACCAAAAGAAATGGTTGACATCAAAGATATTCAAAGAGAATCTCACTTAAGTAACATATTAATTAGCTCTGATGATAGTTTACATTTTATTATTGAAGAATTTGATATCCAACCTCCAAACATGGAAATAGAATATTATAGACTAAGAATGCTTACACAAATCGTGATTGAACTATTAAATTCAAGAGGAATAACTACTAATAGAAAGGGAACAGACATCTATATTCAAGATAAAAAAGTAAATGTAGGAATAGCATCTATCAGCGTATCTAGCAGCAAGATACATTTTGGGATAAACTTAGGTGATACAGGGTTTCCAAAACATGTGAAAGCTACTTGTTTATTTAATTTAGGTGTACAGGAAGAGGAAATAGCTGATATTATAACACAAATAACGGAGAGATATATTAACGGGATTCAGAAGATTAAGGAAGATGTAGCAAAAACAAAATATATTCAATAGGTGAAAAAATGAAATTAATAATTTCTGGTGACAAACTTACCCTTGCTTGTGCTCATATGCTTTCAAAGCATGACAAATGTGCTCATGTACATGGTCACAATTATCAAATTGAAGTTGAGATAGAAGGTGAAGTGGATGATAATAACATGGTTATTGACTTCGGTCAATTTAAAAAAAGCGTGAGTGAGATTCTCAAAAAACTTGATCACAAAACCTTACTTCCACAAAACAGCAAGGATTTCAATTTTATCATAACTGAAAAAGAAATAACTGTTACAACTTGTGAGAATAAAAAATATAGGTTTCCTAGAGAAGACGTTGAGCTGCTTCCTTTGGAAGCAACAACTGCAGAATTAATGGCAATATACTTTCATGATTTAATCAAAGATCAATTTCCCAAATTTAAGATTACAGTAATTATATCCGAAACTCCCACCAGCAAGGTTATCTACACCTGCGAATGAAGAAAGATAATACGAAAATAATATATTGAAATTACGAGAAATAAAGGTAAGGACATTAGCATGAGCATTGCATTGGTTTTGTTTTCTGGAGGATTGGATTCTTCAGCGTGTTTATATTGGGCATTAGAAAGATATGAAAAAACAATATTATTGGGTTTCACATATGGAAGTAAAGAAGATGAAGTAATCCAAAAATCTAATCAAAGATTTTCTAAAATGTATAATCTGGAGAGTAAAATTATCAAACTAGACTTTCTTGAAGAGCTCTCTTTGAAAAGAGGATCGAAACTTGCTTCTTCTGAAACAGAACCACCCGAATTTTCAAATTTCAATCAACTTAATGAGAAGGAATTGACTATTGAAACAGCAAAACAAGTATGGGTTCCTGGAAGAAATATTCTATTCTTGTCGGCTGCATCATCTGTTGCCGACAGCTATAAAGAACCAATCGATATACTGTTTGGTGCCAATAAAGAAGAAGGAGCAACTTTTCCTGATAACACCCCTGAATTTGTAGAAAGGATGAATGAAGCAATTAATCTAGGGTGCTTAAATAGAGTTACTGTACTCGCCCCTTTTAATGTACAAATGAAAACAGAAATCATCAAGTTCCTAATCGAAAAGGAGGCTAAATTTGAATATATATCCTCATGCTATCAAGTCAGAAACTGGACAAGAGAAGGATATCCTGTGCATTGTGGCATCTGTGAATCATGCCAAAGGAAGAAGAGGGCATTTCAAGAGTCAGGCTTTAAAGATCTGACTTTTTACCAGAAATAGAGTAAATTGGAGCAAATATTTTTATTTCAAGTCGCAAATGTATACAATGGGGTGATAATCTATGGGTCTACGCGTCTTTTCAGTAAAAAGAGATGGCAGCTATTTTGAAGTTCCTTCAGAGAAGGAAAGTTTCCATCGCGGTGATGGTGCATATCTTATTGTTGATAGGAAAGATAAGAAGATATTTATCTATCGTAAAATGGGTATATCAAGCGCTTTAGCCTACTCAGCAGGTAGAGCAGCAACCAATCTTAATACGCAAAAAGGTTCAAGGTATAGAATCATCAATATTGAAGAAGAAGAAAAAAACCGATTTCTTCCATCAATTTATCAGAAGTTAGAAGCATCGATTCCTGAAGATAGCATGCAGAGTTCTGTTTCTGAACCTATCTCACGGAGATCAGAACCTATCTCACAAAGCATTGTTTATGGAGAAAAAACCATACCAATTTTTGAAACACCAAATTATTCCACCGGTGTTCAACCTATAAAACAAGATAGAGATGTTACTACAGAAAAGATAGTTCCAATGATGGATGATAAAAAAGAGATTTACAAATCTCAAAACATTGATGAGTTAGTTAAAACTTTGGCAAACCAGATTCTCTTTGAAACAAAATTAGATGAAGCAAAAAATATGGATAAACCAGCTAGGCATATAGTAAAAGCAGAATTAGTAAAGAAATTAGATTCATTATTAGATAGTGTTTATGAATGTGATAACTAATTCCCTTCCTTCTTCATTTTTGCGATGAAGAAACCTTCAGTTTCATGGAGATGAGGGAACAACTCCTGAGCTTTATTATACAGTTTGTTAGATGAAACACCTATCATTGGCGAAGCTTCGATCAGAGAGAAATTAGAGTTATTTTCAAGAAATTTCGAGATTATATCATGGTTCTCCTCCTCAAAAAGTGAACAAGTTGAGTAAACTAGATGGCCATCAGAACCTAGAAGTTTAGAAGATTCATCTAGTAAATCACTTTGTAATTTTATATACCAACCAAGATCTCTCTGTTTCATTCGCCACTTTATGTCAGGCCTTGAAGAATATGTTCCTGAACCTGAACAAGGTGGATCAAGTAGAATTTTATCATATTTAGTTTTCACTTTTGTCGTAAGATTTCTTGCATCCATTGACCGTATTTCTGTTTCTTTAACTCCCAACAGTTTCAGTCGCTCTGTTAGAATTTTCACTCTATCTTTGTTTAAGTCGACTGCTAAAATATTCTTACCAGAACCAGTTAGTGCTGCAATATGTGACGTTTTTCCTCCTGGAGATGCACACATATCAAGTATTTTTTCATCTGGTTGAGGATCTAAAACAAGAGAAACCAATGCAGATGCTTTTTGTTGTATTACAATTTTACCACTTTTAAATTCCTCAAGACGAGGTATAGGAATGGGGGTTTCATCTATTCTCACAAGATTTGGGATAGAATTAATTACCACATATTTTATCTCATACTCAGAGAGGCTTCTTTTTACATCCTCACAATCAGCTTTGAGGGTGTTTACTCTGATATACATTGGAATATTTTCTCGAAAAGAATTTAAAACATTTTCAGCGAACTCCTCCCCCCATTGTTTGAAGAATTTTCTAATGATCCATGTATATGTGTAATATTTTAAAGAAAACTTTGATGCAAGATCTTCACGGTTCTCATAAAGATCCTCCTCTGTTACAGCTTGAATAAGGTTCAGAAGAGAACTAAGGGACATGTCACCAACAGGAGAATAATAAGGTTCAAGCATCGCAACTATATCATCAGAGATTTTATTGTTAATTTTAAGCATATGAGTTGCTACTCGCAGAAGAGCTCTCATATCACTTTTTATCCTTTTAAGGGAGAAATTTGACGAACTATATTTAATGAAAAGATCAATCCAGTTGAGTCTTCTATATATCTCGTGAGTATAGTAATACAAGGTTGACTCAGCTTCTCTATCCAAATTGTGATGGTTTACATAATAACGTAATACAGTTCTAAGAGACTTTCCATTGTCTATGTCTTCTAATGCTGAAATAACAATAGGAATAATAGAACTCATCACTTCCCAACTCTCTACTTAAGAGCTATAAACTTTTTCGATATATATTGGTTTAGTTAGTTAAATCTTCAACAGAAATCCAGCCCACTACATCTTGAGGTTGGAAAATAACTTTTTGATCAACTTTCATTTGTAGTAGTTGTGAGAACTTTCTTAACGCTATGTTACAGTAATCTTGTATCGGTATAAACAAGAAATTCATTTTGTTTTCTTGGTATGCATTTAGTCGTTGTGAATTCAGATTAAAACCAACGACTGTGGTTACACCTTCTTTTTTCAACTGAGCCAATTCCTCACCAGACACCTGTTGATTTTCTAGTACAAGAGATATTGGCTGATTCTCGGAGGTTTTATAGAAAGCCGACCATCTTTTAGTTAAATGGGAAAGGCTTGCTAGGAAATCTTTGAAGGAAATTGTTTCAATATCCCATCTATAGATATTAATACCTTGGGAAACTGATTCTTTGCTATGTTTGTATTGATTTATACCAAGAGTTTGAAGGAAATATCCAAAGGCTCCATTCTGAGAGTATAACCAGTTTTTTGATAAGCTAATGGTTTTAATATTGTTAGTCATTAGAGACCGCATCATTTCAAAATCCCGTTCTGATAATGGAAAACCACTTTCAATAATTGATAAAGGAAATATAGTAATTGCTAGATTTGACTTATTTTCATTCATAGCATGTATAAGCTTAAAATTGGTACATGTGGAAACAAATATTGATTTTATAGTCGTAGCTTTTGTGATCTTTTCAGCATAAGTTCCAAATTCAATCCCAAAATCTTTAGTTTGTGTAACCTCTTTATCGCACATCGAACTAAGTAAATTCAGAATTTCATGTAAGGTTTTAGTCATTCTAACAAGACTATGCTTCTAGCTTAAAAAAGAATTTGGGAGACTTAATTAAAAGTAAAATAATAGAAAACACCATAGAATAAAGCTTAAAGAAAACTTTTAAAACAAAAGCAAGGTAGAAAAGACGTACGCTTAATTTCTAGGCCTTTATTTTTGCCAGGATATCCAAGTGGCTACGGAGATGCATTGGAAATGCATTGCCCTTGTGGCGCCGGGGTTCAAATCCCCGTCCTGGCTCCAAATTTCTAAATCTACTTCTAAAAGAAGTAGCAGCATATTTTTCTCTTTTAAGCAAATACTTAAAAAAATCTTCTCTGCTCTCTTCTTGAAGTCATTAGTATCTGCTAAGTTTAGATACTAGGCGAAGCTCGAAGGAGATTGGATCTCCCTGTTTACTACCTAGTAGAACCGATGAGCACCACAACTTCGGGTTGTGGTAAAAACGAACAAACAAAAGTGATAATATGTCATTTCGCCATTTAGTTAGGATTAAGTCTACCGATTTAGAGGGTTATTTACCTGTTTCTTTAGGACTTTCTAAGATCGCAGGTGTTAATAGAAGATTAGCACAGACCATTGTACAAACATTGAACATTCCTTTTGCTGAACGTATTGGTACTCTTACTGATATTAAAGTTAAGGAAATAGAAAACGTCATTTCTGATCCAGTTTCCGCAGGTATTCCTGTTTGGATGGTAAATCGCAGAAAAGATCGACAAACTGGTGATAATTTGCACATCACTGAAGCTAAACTTATTCTTCAGACAAAGCAAGATATTGAAAGATACATCAAGATTCGATGTCGCCGTGGAATTCGTCATCAGTTTAAACTTAAAGTTAGAGGACAGAAGACTAGAACTCATGGTAAAGGTGGAGCCACCGTAGGTGTATCCAAGAAGAGGACAAGGTGATTGTAATGGGTGGAATTAAAAGACAAAGAAAGAAAATTGAAACTCCAGGTCATCCTTATGACAAAGCTCGTTTAGAGAGAGAACTTCCTCTTGTGGGAGATTATGGTTTACGAAACAAACGCGAATTATGGAAAGCTAGAACTATTCTTTCTACAGCAAGACAACAAGCACGAGGTTTGCTTGCTCTTGATCCAGAAGTAAGAGAAAATCGAGAGCGTGAGTTGCTTTCTAGACTCTCCCGATTTGGGATGTTACCCCAGAGTAGTGACTTAGACTCTGTTTTAGGGCTAGAAATAAGGGTTGTTCTTGAGAGACGATTACAGACCTTAGTTCTTCGAAAAGGTTTAGCTGCATCTCCTTACCAAGCTCGTCAGTTTATTATTCATAGACATATAGCGATTGGTACAGGTATTGCAACATCTCCAGGAAGATTGATCACAGTTGCAGAAGAGGATCTAATAAATTATGCTCCTCGTTCTCCAATGATGGACCAGAGTCATCCTTCAAGGCCTCAAGCTCCGCCTGTTTTTGATGCTGGACAACCAGAGAAAAAGGAGAGAGGAAAACGTGATGCTCCAAGAAGAGATGGTAGACCTCCAAGAAGAGATGATAAGCCTGGACAAAAGCCAGATGAAAAGTCTAAACCTGATGATAAAACTAGAGTAACTTCAGAACCAGAGATTAAAACAAAACCAGAGGTTAAGAAGGAAGAAGCTCCTAAAAAGGAAGCTAGGCCAGAGATTAAATCAATACCAGAGGTTAAGAA
>JAGXNV010000060.1 GCA_019894795.1 Candidatus Heimdallarchaeota archaeon
GCGATGGAAATTTAAACGGTTCAGAATTCTTACGAAATAACTATGATATACTTCAAGGTAAAATCTCCTCTTATGATAATTTGAGAGAAGAAACCTCAAGAAACGCAATTGAAGATTTAAATCAAGCAGGATATATTGAGAGCTGTCACGATCTCTCAAATGGTGGTTTAATTACTGCTTTAGCCGAAATGACTTTTGAGAGAAATATTGGTGTGAAATTAGATTTAGACAATACAGCTTTTAAGGAATTTAATCCTGAAGAGTATCTTCTAGCTGAAACACCTTCAAGATATATCATAGAAATCAGTTCTGAAAACATACACGCTACAACTGAACTTCTTGAAGGCAATGTTTCCTTTGAGATCTTAGGAAAAACTATTTCTAAACCAATTATTGAGATTGAGAATTTTCTAACATTGGATATAGACGAATTATATGAAAAGTGGAGTAAAGCAATTCCACAATTTATGGAGGATTAAACTATGATAGATATTATCGCAGGAAGCAAGAGTGATGAGAAAATAGTTCTCAAAACCACACAAATTCTAGAGGAGAATAAGATTCCTTTCAATGTGTATTATATTTCAGCACATAGAGAGCATGATAAGCTAGTGGAAACAATCAAAGCATCTACAGCTGATGTTTTCATTTGCATTGCAGGACTTGCAGCTGCTTTACCTGGAGTAGTAGCAGCACTTACGATTAAACCCGTAATTGGTGTTCCAGTTTCAGCTGCATTAAATGGTTTAGATGCATTATTATCTATTGTTCAGATGCCGAAAGGCGTTCCTGTAGCAGCAGTAGGTATTGATAATGGTCAGAATGCTGCTCATTTAGCTATAAGAATTCTGAAGTTGAAAAATGAGGGAAAGGAGTCTTAAAAGGAAAAGTGAAAATTATGACTCAAAATAAAGAAATACCCTCAACATATGCTGAAGCTGGGATTGATTTATCTTTAGAAGGACAGATATTGAAAACAATAAATAATTACGTTAAGAAATCTTTTCAGTTTGGTGATGTTGTTGCAAGGGAAGGCCATTATGCAAATATGATTAGGTTGGGGGACTTAGGTTTAGCACTCACTTCTGATGGTGTGGGAACAAAATTATTAATTGCTCAAGATGTTGGAAAACTTGATTCGATAGGTATTGATTGTGTAGCAATGAATGTTAATGATTTGCTTTCCATGGGAATACCACCAAAAGCTTTTGTTGACTATTTAGCTGTATCAGAATTAAATGAATCTCAAATAGAGCAAATAATCGCAGGAATATACAAGGGATGTGAGATGTCAGAGATACCTCTACTTGGGGGAGAATTGGCTACAGTTCCTGAAATGTTAGTAGATAAGAAAAATGCGTTTGATGTTGCAGGAACAGCTCTAGGTATAGTTTCTTTAGATAAGGTTATTGATGGTTCTAAAGTTAAACCTGGCGATTCTGTTATAGGAATTTCAAGTAGTGGTTTACATTCAAACGGTTTTACTATTGTCAGAAAAATTCTTTCAATTAAATATCTTCTAACAGAGAGTTTTCCATGGGAACGAGTAGTGTATGAAGAATTGTTAGAACCAACAAGAATCTATGTTAAGGCAATTTTAGATCTTATTAAGAAATGTTCAGTTTCAGGATTAGCTCATATAACTGGGGGTGGCTTTAAGAAACTGTTCAGATTAACAAGTTATGGTTTTGAACTATCTGATTTTCCTAAACCATTGAATATTTTTGAAGAAATCAGAACGCTGGGGAAAATTTCATTTCAAGAAATGTTTTCAGTTTTTAATATGGGGATTGGTTTTGTAGTAGTCGTACCCCAAGAGGAGGAAAAAACTGCCCTTCAAATTCTGAACCAATATTTTGAAAGTTATAAAATAGGACAGGTAACAAAAGATCCGATTGTTTCCATCCCTGAATATGAAGTACTATTTGTTAGGTGATGAAATGAAGGTTGCAGTGTTTATATCCGGTAGAGGTTCAAATTTGAAGGCTATACTTGAAGCAGAAGGTAGAAATGAACTTGGTAAGGCTGAAATAGCTTTAGTAGTAACAAACAATCCAATTGCTGGTGGTTTAAAACATGCAGAAAATTACGATAAAAAAATAGTTATTTTGGATTCTAAAAATTTTACTGATAAAGACGAGTATGATAATGAATTAAAACAGCTAATGGTAAAAAATGAAATCGAATTAATCGTCTTAGCAGGATATATGAGAATATTAACAACATCATTTGTTGATTATTTTGAAAAAAAAATTATCAACATTCATCCTTCCTTACTCCCCGCTTTTCCAGGATTAGATGTTCATGAAAAAGTGTTAGATTATGGAGTTAAATTCTCTGGATGCACTGTTCATTTTGTAAATACTGAGATTGATGCAGGTCCAATAATCTCTCAAGAAGTTGTTGAAGTTTTAGATGATGATTCCCCTGAAACTTTAGCTGAACGAATATTAGCTGAAGAGCACAAATTGCTCCCTAGAGTCATCAAGAACATATCTGAATCTAAGATAATTATGATAAACAGAAAAGTGAGGATATTGTAGATGTGCGGTGTTTTGGGTATTAATGGATTAGTAACTCTTGGTCAAGGCAAAGTTCTATTACAAATGCTAACTCATAGAGGGCAAGATGCAAGTGGAATTGCGTGGGTAGAAAATAAAACTAGTAGCATAAAAGTAATCAAGAAAGACAGTTATCCTGATTTACTTGATCTAGAAGAAAATAGAGAAACATCTCTTCTATTAGGTTCAACAAGATATCCAACCTTTGGAACAAGAACTGATAGCTCAAACATCGAGAAATACGCACAACCTTTTACTATCAAAACAAAATACGGAATATTAGTTGTTGTTCACAATGGAAATATCACTAATATTCACTGTATCACTAACAAAGAATACGAGAGTGATACTGAATTTATTGTTGAGTTTTTGGGAGATTTGATCAATGTTCACTCAGGAGATTTAAAAACTGCTGTAGAAAATTTCATGCAAAAAGTAGATGGAAGTTACTCCATCATAGGGGCTCTAAATGAATTACAATTTACATTTAGAGATCCTAGAGGAATAAGACCCCTTGTTATTGGTAATAATAAAGACATGACAGTAATTAGTTCCGAAAGCGTTGTACTTCAAAATCTTGGTATTCTTGAAATTCATGATATAAAACCTGGAGAATTACTAATTTTCACAAATGAAGAAATAACAAAATGTCAGATAATGACTAAAGATCATGCTCATTGTATGTTTGAATATGTGTATTTTGCCAATCCGTGTTCAATATTAGAGAACCGTCTTGTTTATGACGTTCGTTTGGATTTGGGGAAAGAATTAGGATACAGAATAAAAGACTTGAATTTAGATATTGATTTCGTTGTTCCAGTTCCTGATACCTCACGACCTGCTTCACAGGGATTATCTGAAGTGCTTAAAATACCAGTACGTGAATCAATTATCAAAAACAGATATTTACAAAGAACATTTATCATGAAGAGTAAAAAAGAGCGGACAAAAGTTGCTAAAAGCAAGTATCTCTATACTACAGAATATATTAAAGATAAAAATATCCTTCTTGTCGATGATTCAATAGTTCGTGGATTGACAAGTCAGAAAATTGTCAAAGATTTGCGAAACCTTGGTGCTAAAAAAGTCTATTTTGCCGTCACATGTCCCGCTATAAGATTTGCATGCTATTATGGAATTGATTTTCCTACCGACGAGGAACTTATAGCTTCAGGTCATACAATTGAAGAAATTAAGGATGTTCTAGATGTCGATGGAGTTTATTATCAGAGCATTGATTCACTAAAAACCGCGATAGGTTTTTCTGATTTATGCACTGCTTGCTTATCAGGAAGTTATCCTACTCCTTATGCTCAAGAAATTAGAATCAAATATCTGAATGGGGAACTAAAGGGGAGAAGTCATTATGAAGAGGTCTAAGAATGTCAGTAAAGGTTTTGTTAATTGGAAATGGTGCTAGAGAACACGCAATTGCTAAAAAAGTAGTAGAAAATGGTGGTTCATTATATTCTTTCATGTCAAGAGAAAATCCTGGTATAGCTGATTTATCAAAGAAATTCAGTATAGGTAATCTTACTAGATTTGATATGCTAAAAAAGTACAGAAAAGTGGACTTTGCAATCGTAGGACCAGAAAATCCACTTTCATCTGGTATAACAAATTATCTAGAAGATAAACTAAAAATTCCAACCTGTGGACCTAGGAAAGAAGTAGCAAAAATTGAATCAAGTAAAATATTTACAAGATATTTAATTGATGCATATGATATTCCTGGAAATGTACCATATACTATCTGCAGGTCGATTGAGGATCTTGAAGATGCTATACAAGAATTTGGTCTGGAAATAGTTATTAAACCAGATGGACTAACTGGAGGTAAAGGGGTTAGAGTTCATGGAGACCATTTCACATGTTTTAAAGGAGCCAAAAACTATGCAAAACAATTACTAACTCAAGATAATGAATTTCTTGTAGAAGAAAAAATCAAGGGAAAAGAATTTTCATTACAAGTCTTCACAGATGGAAAAACTATCATTCCAATGCCTTTAGTGAGAGATTACAAAAGAGCTTATGATGAGGATAAAGGACCAAATACTGGGAGTATGGGTTCATATAGTTTACCAACTCATGATTTACCATTTCTCAAAAAGAAAGACATTCGAACTGCTCTTGATATTCTTCAGAAAACAGTAACTGCTTTGAAGAAAGAAACAGGAATAGAATACCGTGGGATACTCTACGGGCAGTTTATGAAGACAAATGGAAAAATCCATGTTATTGAATTCAATGTGAGGTTTGGGGATCCAGAAGCTATTAATGTTCTAAAACTTCTGGAATCAGATTTTAATGAAATTGCATATCAGATCATAAATAGCGATTTAAAGAAAGCGTCATTTGCAAATCTTGCAACAGTCTGTACATACCTTGTCCCTAAAGGGTATCCGGTTAATCCTATTGAAAACAAAACCATTGAGGTGGACCCAAGTATTACCTCAGACTTATACTATGCTTCCGTCTATAGAGATAAGCAAGATATTAAAACAACCAGTAGTAGAGCTATTGCACTAATTGAAACAGGTTTAGACTTAGAAGAAGCCAAACAAAAATTGAACGGAAGTATATCAAAGATTAAGGGAGAACTCTTTTATAGAAATGATATTGGCGTTCTTTTGTAATCACAATCTTCTGTTCAGATATTTTTGATCTAGTAATCTGTCACAAAATACGCATCTTAGGATAAGCGGATCTTTGGAAACTACATCAAATGAAGATACAATAGGTTCATGAGTGTTTGAAACACAATTGGGATTTACACAATCTACAAATTCTTCTACATGGTCTGGAATTTTAAGAAACACTTTCTCTTTGACTTCATAATCATTTATGATGTTTACCGTTGCAGTTGGAGCAATAAAAGAGAGTTTTTGAATATCTTGAGGAGTAATGGCCTTGCCTTTAATCTTCACAACATCCTTAAGTTTCATTCTTCTTGATGCTACTCTCATAACTAATGCTACAGTATAGGGGTAATTTGAATCAATCCCCAGAATCTCAAGAATTTTAAGTGCTTTACCCGGAGGTATTCTGTCAATTACAGTACCATTTTGAATTTTCGTTACTATTAATTTATTATTTCCTTCATTCATGTTAATCAAGTCCTAAAAAGTATAAAATTAAGGCCATTCTGACCCAAACACCATTTAAAGCCTGTTCAAAATATCTTGAATGCTTAGTTTTGTCAATGGAATAATCGATTTCGTCTACTCTTGGAAGAGGGTGCATAAGAATAAAATGTTCTTTTGCATTTATTATGTCAGATAGAGATATTTGATAAACTCCCTTTAATCTTTCATAATCTACAGGATCTGGAAATCGTTCTTTCTGAATTCGCGTCATATAAAGAACATCAAGCTCACTGATAATATCTTTGAGATTCTCTTCGGTGTTAAATGTCATTCCCTGCTCTTCTAACCTTAAAATTACATTCTTTCTTAATCTTAATGCTGGTGGTGAGATTAAATATAATTTAACATTTTCGTATTTTGCTAAGCCAAATAATAAAGAGGGTATTGTTCGTCCATAAAGCAAATCTCCCATCACACCTATACTTAGATTATCAATATTCTTGAACTCTTTTTTAATAGTATAGAGATCAAGTAAACCTTGCGTTGGATGTTCTTGAGATCCTGTTCCTCCTGATATTATAGGAATAGAAGAGAAACTCTTAGCAATTTCACCTACTCCCTCAATATAGTGTCTAATCACAGCAATATCAGAGTAATGATTTATCATTCGTAGGGTATCAGCAATACTTTCTCCTTTTACAGCGCTACTGTCTTTAGCACTAGTAAAACCTAAAATTTGCCCACCTAATCGTAACATCGCACTTTCAAAAGAAAGACGAGTTCTTGTACTTGGTTCAAAGAATAAAGTTGCTAAAATCTTCCCTTTACACTTATCTCTATATTCTGCAGGATTTGCTTCTATGGAAGAAGTAAGAGAAAAAATGTATTCAACAAAATCTTTGGAAATAGTTCTCGTAGAGAATAAATGCTTCTGTATCATTTTAGTACCTTTTTTCCAAAAATAATAAAAAAAAACTCAGTTATAAAATATGTGATGAGCTAGTGTTTTTTTGCATAACAGTGTAAATGCTGAACTAATTGGTATTTTTCATTGAACCCTAAAACAAGGATTAAATATATAATTGCTATTATTACACTTATGAGTTCAATTCTTCCAAGTTTCCTGGAGAAATATGCTGAGGTAGTTAAAAAGAAAAATAGTATCTTATGTGTAGGATTAGATCCAGCATTACCTGTCCAGAGAATGAGACAAGTTATACCTAATGATGATAGACTTGAATTTATGAGAAGAATCATCTTAGATGTTGCTCCTTTTACAAGTGTTATCAAAATGAACAGACAATATCTCATCGGTCTTACAGTAGATGAAATTCGTCAATTGAACATAACAATTCATCAACAAGGAATGCTTTCAATCATTGATCATAAACTAGCGGACATAGGTTCATCTAATATATCTGCTATATTTTGGTTCAAAGAGGAGGGGTTTGATGCATTTACATTTAATCCTTATGGAGGTAACATTGAAGAAGCAACTAGAATGGCACATGAAAAGAAATTGGGAATTATAGTAATTACATTGATGTCTAATCCACAAGCAATAATTCAGAAACTACTCAACATTTATGCAATCCCATTCTTTTTGCATATTGCGGAAATATGCAAAGTAGCGAAATCAGATGGATGTATGATCGGAGCAGGAAGTCATATTCAACTGATTGATGTAGCTCAGATTAAACAGAATATTGGAAATAACGCAATAGCTTTGGTTCCACTTATGGGACCGCATAAGGAAAGCGCAAAGAATGTAATCTTACATTTTGGGGACAAGGCAATGATTAGTGTAGGAGGAGCGATATTATACTCAGATGACCCTCCATTAAAAGCTTGTCAATTCCAAGAGGAATTTAATACTTACAGAGAAAAAGTCAATCAGAGGAGCTTTGGAGTATTAAATAATCTATGAACTTGTGAATACAAGTTCTTCTTCTTTGTAAGTAAGTATCCCTCTCACTAAATCTTTCTTTTTCAACTCAGATCTACACAATGGGCATGACTCTTTTTCCTTTAACCAATCCTCAAAATGTTTGGGATGCCCGGCATAATTGCAGTTTGGACACAGAATTACACCAAGCTTTTTCTTATCTCTAAGATCAAAATCTTGTAAACAAATTATGCATTTTTCACCAGAAATAGCTTCTTCAACCTTTTTTGCCCAGTTGGATAATTCTTTAGCTTCTTCTCCGTCTGTTTCCTTGGGGGTCTTCTGTTGTAATTGATGAAGTACATTTAGAACTTTTTCCTTATTAACGAAGGAAATAGATTCTGATTGCTCTACTTTTTCTTCTGCTTTTTGGAGAAAAGATGAAACTTGTTTCTTAATTGATTTGAGAGATTTCTGGATTCCAGCACTAATCTTTTCTGAAAGAGCATCGCCTTCTTTTATCTCTTTTTGCTCTTTTACATTCCTATTTCCACAATAGGGACAAAAAACACTCTCTAATGGAATCTGCCTAGAACAAAACTTACACCGTTTTTTCTCGCTCATTTTCAAGATCTCATGTTATTTCATGGCAATTCTTTCTTTGCTTCACATTGAGGACAGTACCACCAACTTCCGCCTTGAGGTGGAAAGTAACGAGTCATACCGATACCACAGTTTTCACAAACCTCTGAATGATCTTCAAATTCCAATGCTATTTGTAAGAAATCATGAGTTTCAAAGAAATATTTAGCAAATTTAATTGCATCTAAAACTTTGTCCACTGAATCAAGTTCAAGTACAGAACCATGTATCCTGTGAGTTGTAATATAATCATAAGCTTGGCGAGGTTTTAGTTTATCTTCAGCTAAAGGGTTTGTTGCAATGTAAAGGTACTCAGATGAATTAACAATCATTTCCATTAAGCTACGATTTTGCAACCCTAATCCAAGCATATTGAAGGGAAACATAAAGATCTTTAGTGATGGGTTGGAAGTAATATAAAACGAAACGGTACCTATCGGTTCGATGCTATAAATACCTACATTCTTACCAAATCTCCCAACTGAACTGCTGAATTTAGTTACAATATCATTGTCTCTTTGGTCAACTACTGAATAGTCAAGGAATATTACTAATGGTTTAAATTTTAGATTGTGAAGTAATGTAAGTAATCCATTAATTTCTTCAAATCTGACAATAATCATAATTTCCAAATCTGGTATTTCACTTTTTAATAAATTAAGGAAATTAACCATTTGCTCATTATAAAGGTAGAATAAACATCCGTTTGAACCAGTCTCTGTTGTCCGTTTAAGAACAGGTAATAATGTTTCAAGGTTCTTTAATAGGTGGTCTGCAGGGATTGACTCATATTTTGGATATTTTACAGAACCAACGATGGTTTTAGGAATTATTTCTTTCAATCTTTCTAATTCACTCATTGAGCTCAAATAAAAATATACTCTAGTTTTTTAAAAGTTATCGTATTCACTGAGCTACTATTTATAAACAAAAGAGCGTACTAGTTGTGAACATAAAAAAGATTTTCCCACTCATTGTGCTTTAGAAGATATTCACACTCGTTATTTGTTAGCATGTTTGAAATATGAGGTATTGATTCTTTATGAACTGGTAAACTATGTATCTTCTGCTTATCCATTCTACCAATATCTTTTGTGAGTGTTTCAAATAGAATGCTATCCAGTTGTAATCGTTTTGCTTCAAGAGAAGAATGTTGAAAAATACGCGATTTTATGAAGGCAATTCTGGATAAAACTGTTGAAATTCTGCGATTAAGTTGAAGTTTATCCACCGGAATGTATCGAGGTTCAAAAAAAGGAATTTGGAATTTCTTACACATCTCATATCCCATTTTAATTGGATCAACAAGATTCAATTTATGGGTGTAAAATGTATCAGGGATACCACTTGGATGATTATTTAGATATAATTTAGCATATTTTTCAAGCAGTTCGGGATAATGATCTCTAATAACTGAAAATAATTCTTCCTTCTGCTTTCCTTGACGCAAAGTTAACCCACCTGTAATTACAAATTCAGCATTTGAATCTTTGCATTTTTTGAATAATTCCTCTAAGTTCTTCTTTGAGTCCCCAATAAATGGTAACAAAGGAGTCATATAGATCCCTGCAGGGAGATCATCATCTCTAAGTGTTTTGAGGGCAAGAAATCTATCTTCTGTTGTACTTGCTCGTGGCTCAAATATTTTTTGTTCTTCTTCATCTGCTAAAGTTGCAGTTAAAGATACTCTAGCAAAAGATTGTCGGTGGATCTTTTTGAAGAGTTCAATGTCTCGAAGAACTAAAGAATTCTTGGTTAGAGTCCTTATTGGAAACTTGAAATCATATGCAATTTGTAAAAGCTTTCTTGTAACAGAAAGAACTTCCTCTGCTGGTTGATAGACATCACATATGCCTCCTCCAATGAAAAGAGTAAATTTAGAGGGAAGATTACTATTAGTAGATTCTTTTAAGTTCGGTACAAAATCAATAAGGGTATCAGTATGCTCTCTATTAGTTGGATAGAACCCCTTCTTTCTAAGAAATTGCTCAAGAAGCTGTGGCGCATTAACTTTTACTCTTATTTTTGTACTAAATTCATCATGTAAATAAAACCTCTTGGATTTCCCATTGCAGTATTTACAATCGTGATAGCATCCTTGATATGGATTGAGATGATATTGTGTTTTATGTACAGTATCATGAACTAAGGTTTTTGCAACGATTTTCTCGATTTGCATCAATATCACGAAAGAGAATTGTATAAAAGAAATGGTATTTGAATATTTAAGGACGGAAAAAGAAGATAAAGAAAAGAAGGAAAAAACAACAAAAAATTATTAACTGTTCTTAAATTCTACCCCAAATCCACCTTTAGGATTATGCCAATCAACACTTCCGTGGGGACAAACAACGCGGCAGGTTCCACACTCTAAACATGCAACGTAATCAAAAGATACAGGTCCTTCTGCATCTTCTCCTTCAGTGAATTTATAACAATTTGCGGGGCAGCTATAAACACAATCATGTGTAGTACATTTTGCTTTACATATTTGGGGATTTATAGTTATGTGGGCATAATTTTGATCTGTTGTGAACTTTGTTAGATCAAGTTTTTCTTCAAGTGTCTTGACTTTTTTTGTATCGCTCATAATGAGGTCAATCCTCCTATAACATCTTTTATAGCTCCCAAGAGTTTAGCTCTTTTTAGAATGTGTTTGGTAGCAGCTCGAGTTATTTTTTCTCTAGGTTTTCCATTGTTGCTAAGCAATCTGTAAAACAGACCATTGATTAATTCAGGATAATGAGTAAATATTCTTTCTGTTTCAAGGAATTTAGCAGCTTTTTTGAAGTTTTTAAGATCCTTGTAAGCAAAACTCTGTTTTAGTTCTTTCTTGTAGATTTTTGTGGAACGTTTTGTAAAGTCATTAGTTTCGAGTATCTGTTTAGCTGCTTCTCCAGCAATCCTACCTGATTCTAAGGCAAAATTGATACCTTCAATGTAAAGACCCGCATTGAGAACCATTCCTGCAGCATCACCTACAACTAAAACTCCATTACCATAGAGTTTTGAAAGATGCTTGAATCCACCTTCTGGTATCATGTGAGCAGAATATTCAACCATTTTTGCGTCCTTAAGTAACTTTCTGATATAAGAATGATTCTTGAAATCTTCCAGAACTTCAGGGGCTTTTAACTTCTTTTCAGTTAGAGTCTTTGCGTTTAAGATCAAACCAAAGGATAAAGTATTTTCATTTGTATAGAAGAAACCACCTCCTGGAATACCTCTAGAGTGACCTAAAATTTCATTACTAACTCCCTCGGTTCCAGTAATATGAAATCTCTCCTCGATTTGCTTCTTAGGTAATTCATAGGTTTCTTTCATGGCTATAGCATAATGACGTGCGTGAGGGTGTTTTGCCAAATTAGCTTTTTCAGTGAGAATGTGATTAGCGCCTTCAGCAATAATTACTAATTTTGCCCGTAATACTTCATTTCCTGACTTAACACCTACGATCTGCTTTTCTTCCCAAACAAAATCATCTACCATTGAATCTGGAAGGATTATAGCACCTGCTTCTTCAGCCTTTTTAGCTAACCATCTATCAAACTTCGGTCTTTGAACGGTTATTCCGTTATAAGGTGTTTGATTGAAATCTCGTAGATCGACATCAATTGTCGTAGAACGAGCATCCGAGAGCAATGTTATCTTTTTGGTTGTAAGATGTCTTTCAAAAGAAGCTCTATCTTCCCAATAATTTGGAACTAAGTTATGCAGCACTGGACCGTAAAGGGCCGCACCACTGACGTTTTTAGCTCCAGGATATTGTCCTCTTTCTAGCACAACGGTTTCAATTCCTGCTCTAGCAAGAATCAAAGCTGCTGCACAGCCAGCGGGACCAGCACCAACAATAGCTACATCGAAATCATAATCAACAGACATATGCATTGAACTCAAAATGTTGATTTATAAATAAATCGAATTGTCGAAAAAGGGTTAGTCCTTCATATTGAGACCATATCCCCAGTTACCATCTTCATCATAATTGAAGGATTTAAACATACCAAAAGCATTCCAAACTTCATCAAAAACTGGTTGCATCATTCTTGGAACATTATCAATGTTATTGAAATTTTCAATGAATATATCTGATAACTTGAGATTCTCATCCGGATATTGGATGGGTTGAACACCAAGAATTTCTTGATTTAGTTTCATTGAATAATCTTTGATATTAACAAATGAGAGATATATTGTAATTGGTGATTGTACATCAATTCTTCGTAAAACTTCAAAATAATATGGTAAAGTTTTTAGAATTTCTTCTTCAAAGGCTATACTTGGGATCTCCTTTTTGGATACAACAGCTTTGACTAAACTCCCTTCTACAGCTTCTATTACGCCTTTACGATAAAGATGAGCATAGGATCTCGCACTTCCATCTAATTCAGTTGTATACGTTAAAAATCCATCAAAAGTGTGACTTGTCTCCATTCCCAAAGATTTTATTGGAAGTAAATAGTTAGGGTTTCTTTCTATAATTTCTATGTTATAGTTAGGATCTATTGTTGAACGACTATCTGCCATCAAATGAAGTACAATCTTAGCTCCAGAAAGAAATTTCACTGGCGTGCGGTTGTTTTGTAGTTCTTTGACTCTATCGTTGCGGAATATTCCCTTCACAAAATTCAGCCCATTTTTTCTGTTTGTAAACCTTAGTTTATTTCTGATAACTTCTTAATATGATTTGATTTTGTCTTACTTTCATATTAAGTTTATCTTCTAACCAAAATTCTTTTATGGGATGCAGAGATAGTAATACGAGTCAATCTGTCGGTTACCCGGTTGTCAAATATTCTGATTACGGTGTTCCATTTTTGGTTGGAGCCATTGGAGTTTCAGGTGATAAT
>JAGXNV010000061.1 GCA_019894795.1 Candidatus Heimdallarchaeota archaeon
TGGAAAATCTATATGGTATTGGAATTTATTCTACAGATTCTGCAACTATTTTGTATAATATTCTATTGAGAAATTCTGAGTACGGTGTTTTTCTAGATGATGATTCAAATCGGAATAAGATCCACCACAATGATTTCATAGATAATAACGAGAATGGAACTGAGTATGGTGAATCACAAGGATACGATGATGGATATGGTAACGAATGGTTTGATGCTGATGCAGAAGAGGGAAATTATTGGTCTAACCATCGGGGATCTGATGATTATCTTATCGATGGAAAAGCCGAATCAACCGATTCTTATCCCTTTGGGGAACCTCTAGTATATACTCCCACAGATGGTGTGAGTTTAAATATCCTATTTCTTCCTATAGCTCTACTCTTACTTGCTCGATTCATCCATAGATCAAAAAGTAGAAAAACTAAATGCAGAAATCATTTGTAAGAAAATGATCGAAAAGAATGCTATCCTTAAGAATTGATTATATTATAAATTGTTATCTGGGAGAAAAATCAAACCAGAGGATAATATAGCTGATTTAATACAGACAATAACTGAAACAGTTTAAATCAGTGATATGATCGATTATTTTCTAAATATCTGATAGATGAATATTAGCTAATCAAAACGCATATTGACTGAGTTATAGTACATTCCAATTAGAAATGACAAAATCCCAGATTTCATCTTTATTTATTTCTTGAGGTGATTCTGGTATTATTTGCCATATTTGGTGTTTTATATCTTCGATTAGTTTATTGAACAGTTCGTTTTGCGAAGGAAAAACAAAGGAACGATTAATGTCTTTCCGCACATTCCACGTTTCCTTGCCGTGCATCGATCCTAAACCAAGTAGTACTTCTCTCCAATCACCTTTTCCTGAATTATCATATTGAATTTGTTCATTTACTACTTGTAGCCTTGAACCATCTATTTGGTCCACTGAACTTGGTAAAACCTTGCTCCACTCATTTGTAGTTTGTATTAATTCTCGAATCCATGTAGCAAATTCATTCCAAACATTTCTGTATTCAAAAATAATTGCAAATAAGATTTTGACATTGAAGCAACCTTCAGCATTTCGCAAATTATACTTAGTTCCAAGAAGATTAACCTGCTCCTCAGGAACTCCAGTGTAGATAAGACGTCCTTTCCATGCTTCTACAATTTCCTCTGATTGACTGAATTCAACCCCCCTAATATTGACTTTGATCGGAAATTGAAACAGGTATTTACTAAAAGAAGTTTTTTCTTCAAAAAACTTGTTAATATCTATCTTAATTCCAAACCATTGATTTCTACTATTATATCCCTTTACAGTAACTGGAGTCATTAATTGTTTATCAAAAAAAATAATTGGTCGTATGATATTAGATAAATGATTGAGATTGAATCCATCTGGAATTTTGTAGGGTGATGGTAAATCTCGTAATATCTTTTGAAACCAACTTGAATTTTCTTGAAATTCATCCCAAACATTTGCTACTTCGCAAATTTTAACAATGTCATTAGGAAGCATTTTACCAATATATCTATTTTTCAGGATCATCCAACCGTTCACTGATGAGGAATTTGCTATCATACCTTTTAATTGGAATGCTTTTTCTAGAGAATAAGGTGTTTGCCAATGTTGATGAAACGTATAAGGCACAATACTTTTGCTTTTGAAATACTTTTTAAGTTGTTCCCTAGTTTTTTGACCTAGATTACTTATCGTTTCCAAACAGTGAGACATTCTTCCACTTTCAAAAACAGATAGTTCTTCAAATAAACCATCCCTGCAATGTTTGATTATTTCAAAATAGATTGATTGATGTACTGCATTCAGATTTCCAATGACTTCTTTAGCAGATATATTATTATTAACTAAACAAGAGTTAAATTCATTTAATACAGTGTTAAATTTACTTTCGAGTTTCAAATATGCTTTATACTGATCTGATGTTTTGTTTTTCTCAATGGCCAACTTCTGCAGAATAGAACTAAAACCTTCAATTTCTAGAATTAGCTTACCATTTGCTCTTATAACAAAATTTGGTAAGAATGTATCACGATGTATCTTTATTATCACGTATTTTTCTTTGTTATTATCGTTAATATTAACTTTAAACTCTACATAATGAACAATTTCATCTATTGTTGTATAATATCCTTTCTTTTTCACCATCTTATGAGCACTTCCATGCTGCATTAGTGATATCAATTGGTTCTGTTTTATTGCTCCCTTTAAAATCCGATTAGTTTTACCTTGTGTTAACCCAGCATCGATGAGAGCATTACGTAGATTGTCAGACTTAACCTTAATATTAAAATTATAACCTATCCCTGATGCTGTAAATTTGTATTTATTGCTTAAATTCACTATTATATCATTAGCAAGCTCAGAATCGACATTATTTATTATCAATTGTTTATATCTAATTGCAAGAAAACTATCTATATCATCACATATTTGAGAGGTAAATTTTGTATTTTTGTTTGTTCTAATATAATCAAAAAAGCTCCCCAAATCATCTCCTACTTTCATTTCAACAGTTTTTAAATTAAATTTTTCAGACTTGTCCTTCCCAGACATTGTTAACAGAATATCATCAAAACCATTAGAACTGGAAAATTTACCTTTTAGTCCTTTAACAAGGACTTTGTTAAATAACTTCTGATTTTTTGATTTGCACCAGTGCCTTCTTATCGAGTCATTTTCAAAGTACAGTTTAATAAATGCTTTAAGAAAGTATTCAGCAGAATGTGTGCTGGTAATTCCATGAACACCACATTGAGTTAGGAGTACACGAACATAAGAATCAGCTTCTATACTTTCAAGTTTGCGCACATAATTTTTTAGATCATCTGAACAACCATCTCTTTTTAACAGCTTAAATTTACCTCTCTCTGAATCATTATGATGTTTGAGATAGAAATTTGTCAATTCCATGATATTTCGGGAACTATTTTCATTTAAGATACCAAAAATGTGATTCAGATTTAACATATCATTAAGAAGAGGTTTTATCCAATCAGCAGAGTTTTGGTCAATATCAATACCTGTTATTTGAATAGCGTTTCTTAATATCTTAGACCCTTTAATTGATTCTCTGAATACATAAGCAAGATGTTCTTTTATTGAAATACTATCAGCGAGAATCTCCTTATTGTATGTATATTTGTACCTAATGAATTCCGCGTTGATTCTAATTTCATTCCTTTCAGAGAATTTATTTTCTTGGGAACCCTTGGTTTCTTTGCTTAATTTACGCAAAGTTTTCTTTACATTTCTGATATTCTTTAATTCCTCTTGAATTTCCAGTTTTAAATCATCTAGGTTGATATGGTTATAGATTTCTTCATCCTTTGATTTAGTTTCCATTATGTTACTCAATAATATAATAACACAATTGGTTTATAAACTAAAGAAAAAAGTGACAAAACGATAATCAGCCTGAGAAAAGAGAATAAACACTCAAAACATATTTTAAAGTTCTTGTAGAATCTTGTTTTTGTTTTCTTCTATTTTCTTTTTACTCTCATCAGTTAGATTGCCACCATGTGTGTCTATCGTAATAGTTAGTGGTCCAAACTCTTCAACTTCGTATATCCAGAGTGATTCTGGCATTCCTAGTTCATCATACCAATAAACATCTCTTACCTTCTTTATTCTTTCAGCTGCTAGTAGTGCTGCTCCTCCAGTGAAGTATCCATAGATACAAGTTTCCTCTTGACAGGCTTTTGCAGTTCTTTCACCCATTCCACCTTTTCCGATGATTATTCCAGGATGAAATGTTTTAATGAATTCATCTTGAAATATTTCCATTCGAGCAGAGGTAGTTGGTCCTGCTGCAACAACTATCCACTCACCATTTTCATTCTTTTTCATTACTGGCCCACAATGAAAAAGTCCAATTCCCGTGAAATTTACTGGTGTTTCTTTACCCTCTTTGTAAAGCTCTAATGCTTTGAGATGAGCTTCATCTCGGGCAGTGACAACTGTACCTGTCAGGTACACTATATCCCCAATCTTGATTTTCTTTAGTTCTTCAGGGGGGATTGGAGTAGTTAAATGGTATTCCATGCGTTCTCTGAAAACTGGAGGCTTTTTAATCTTTCGAAGGGGACTTATGACTCCGCTGAAACAACGTTTTGTGGTATTTCAGGAGTTTTGTTCTAAGATGAATTAAAATATTAAATATAACCTCTAACAGATATAATCAAAGCTTTATTCTGATAGAGATACAGAGTGAATCTCATGGATACTATTGACGAAACCATAAGAACGATTGCTAAACTCATTTTAGTTGCAGAAACAGTCATTTTCTTTACTGGTGCTGGTACGAGTGTACATAGTGGTATTCCCGATTTTCGCTCTGAGGGAGGATTATGGGAAAAATTTGATCCTCGTGAAGTAGCAACAATCAGAGCCTTTCGAAAGAATCCAGAAAAAGTATGGGGATTCTTTCGCACAATGTATGAAGGGTTTCAACCTGTTAAACCAAATGCTAGCCACCTAGCTGTCACAGAAATTCAACAAATTAAAGGAAATAACAAAGTTCATATTGCAACTCAAAATATCGATGGCTTGCATCAGAAATCTGGCTCAACAAATGTTTATGAGTTACACGGTAACCCCGATCTAATACACTGTATTAGATGTTCCCATGAGGAGAAAATGAATTATGAAAAACATATTGAACCAGAAAAAATCCCAATGTGTCCCAAATGTGATAATCCTCTAAAACCAAAGGTTATACTCTTTGGAGAAACTCTTGACATGGATGTTTTTAACTTAGCAATGGAGGTAGCTAAAAGAAGTAATATAGCTGTAGGGATTGGTACAAGCCTAGAAGTTTTCCCTGCAGCTGATATCCTTTTATCTCCATCTCCACCAACCAAAAAAGCGTTATTTAACCTTACACCTACTTTATATAATGAACAATTAGATTACTATGTTGAAGGAGATATGATTGAAACCTTGCCAGCTTTGGTTGGAATTCTGAAAGAAATAAGCAAAAGGTGAAGGTTTTCAGTTAATTTAAACTATAATCATAGAAAATTTAAAGTATTTAATAGATTATTGTAAGTTGTGAGGATGATTTGAATGTCTGAAGAAAAGGAACAAAATAGCTATGAAGAAACTGTAAAAGATGTTATTGAAGAGATAGATGAGATGAAAGATACTGAATCTGAAAGTGCTCAACAATTCATCGATGAAGAGGAAATCACGGAAAGGGAGAACAAATTAGAAGAAGACATGTTTGCGCAAGAGGAAAAGGAAGAGGAAATGACACCACAAAAAGTTGAAGAAAAGAAAGAAGAGGTTTCCGAAGTTATAGCAGAAAAACCTGAAGATAAAAAAGATGAGAAGAAAAAGAAAAAAGAAGAACGAGTAGTTTATGCTCACTTTGATGTTGATCTTTGGAGAACTAAACTTCACCGAGAAGAATGGGGTATCCGCTTAGATGCACAAAAAACCACTAAAGATCGTCAATGGACTCGCGATATGGACACAATTGGCGAAGTCAAAAAAGACGGTGAATCTTATGGTTTCCTTGCTCAAAGAGAAGGATTATGGAAATCAAAAGACCCTCTAGAAAGAAGATTTGTCATGAAACTGTTTTCAACAAACTTTTACTGGCGATGTAGCATAGAACGATTACAGGGAGAAAGTTTTGCAAATTCTCACGCATCTAAGGAACCTTGTCCATCATATGTTTGTATTTTCAAACATACAAGAAACCTTTTCAGAATCAAGAGATTGGCTCATTTCCCAAGATTCCAAGGGGAAGTATTCGGTTTCAGCTATCTAGATGAAGAGGATATTTTTCATACATTTGTGATAGATGACAAAAGATTAACCTTCGGTTCAGATTGGATGGTCAAAGACATACACAACAAGGTTATAGCTAAAATTGATGGTAAATTCATGAACTTGGGTGGAAAATTCAAAATTGATATTTTTGATGAAAAACTTGCAAATGATAAGTCATTTTTCAATATCTTAGTTCTTTTCAGTTCTACACTTCGTTTCCATAAAGATATCAAGAAAAATATCAAGAAGTCTCTAAAAGAGTTAAGGATTTCAGATTCTGAAGTTAAATTGGATGATAGTGAATCAAACCTATATTTGAACCCACGAAAACTCTCAGTTTAGTTCTGTGATCATCCTTTTTTCTTTATTTTTTATACTTAAATCTGACTTAATGCATGTAGGATGCGGAAATATGAAACAACTCTCAATTCGCTTCGGAGTAGGTTTTGACTTAATAATTGAAGCAGAGAATAAAATAACAGATTCAAATCTTCTCAAATTAATCAGAATTAACCCTAAAAAAGCAAATGAATACAGAGCTGCTCCACATAATTTTGAGCGTATAATAAAAATTCTTAAACAAAAACAAATTTCTATAGTAACTGATATTTTGAAAGATTCTACTTTTTCTCAAGATTATATTAACAGAGTGAAACTAAAATTAAATCTTAGACCATATCAAGAACAAGCAATTTCAGAGTTCTTTAATAACGATAACAAAGGCGTAGTGGTTCTACCAACTGCGGCTGGTAAAACAATCATTGGTTTCAAAATAGTTGAAAAACTTAAACAGAAAACACTCATTATGGTTCCTACAAAAAATCTACTTCACCAATGGATTGATCACTTGACGAAGTACACTTCTTTGTCCAAAGACATGATTGGTCAAGTCGGAGATAATGTTAAAGAAATAAAGGAAATAACTGTTACAACTTATGATAGTGCAAGATTGAATCTAAATTCCTTCAGAAAAATTTTCAATCTTGTAATTCTAGATGAAGCCCATCATGCTGCAGCAAAGGAGACAATCAAGGTTCTTGAGGGGCTTCCAGCAGTAAATAGATTAGGTTTAACCGCTACTCCTGATAGATCAGATAAGGGAGAAGATTTGTTATTCAAGTTAATAGGTGACCCAATTATAGTTGCTAAAATATCAGATTTAGCAGAAAATGGGTTTATTGCAAAACATCAATTAAAAACTCTAAAAGTCCCCCTGACTGAAGAAGAAAGAATCCTCTATGACAAAAACATGGGAATCTATCGAGGATATCTTAGAAGAAGAAATATTCAGATACGTTCGCCTGAAGATTATGAACGACACTTAATTTTTCGAGTAAATCAAGATGTAGAAGCAAAAGAAGCATTAGATGCTCATCGAATTGCCAGAAATATTGTGTTTTCATCACAATCCAAACTTGATAAGATTGAAGAACTACTTGAGAAGCATAGTTTAGATAAAATGATTATCTTCTCAGAATTCAATGACATGGTATATTCAATTGGTAGGAAACATCTTATTCCAGTTATAACTCATGAAACAAAGAGTTCTGAAAGAGAAGAAATTTTACACAAATTTAGTTTAGGAGAATATAATAAAATTGTAACAGGACGTGTGCTTGATGAGGGATGGGACTGTGGATCTGTTAATGTAGGAGTCATTGTGAGTGGGACAGGACAAGCTAGACAGTTTATACAAAGGCTGGGACGAATTTTAAGACCTAAAGAAGGAGTAGCGATTCTCTATGAATTAGTTACTCCAGACACTTTGGAAACTGGAACTGTTAAGCGGAGAAAGAAGGCTGAGGTGCTATAATGAGACTTGCCTTATCAGATTTTGAATTCGACATTAGAGGTTCTGGGTCAAACGCTATTTTTATACCATTTTATTTGAAATACGAAGACACTAACAGAATTCAAACTTTCATCAATCTTCTAGAAGAGAATTTACAAAAAAAGAAACTAAATATTCCTTTAGATAGTCTAGATAGTTTGTTCATCTCTGGCAAGATTTCCAAAGCCTTGTTAACCTCCTTGAACAGATATTACCAATTCCAAACACAATCAATTGAGAAAATTGTTGGAATAGAGAAAAAAAGTGATATAACTCCTAAAGGCGATTCAGCAGATATAGCAAGTTTTCTCAAACAATCTTCAAATGTAGATACCCATGTCGGGAACCTATCTGGAGCAGAAATAAGATCTCTTGTATTCGAGATTGTAAATAGAAACAAGAAAGGTTATGTTAAGAATGCTGAGAGAGATGAAATAATCAAGAAAATTGAAAAAGATTTGAAGATCCCCAGTAAAACTCTTAACAGCCTTCTTTATTATGACATAGAATCAGAGCGCACACTAATCAAAAAAGACAATACAGAGCCATCTAAGATTATTGGGTGGTACAATTATGATACAATAGAAACTACCCTTGCATTCGCTCAAGATTTTCAAATAAAAACAAATAAGCTTCCCGGTTATATAGCAAAAAATGTAGTTTACATTTCAAAGAAGAATTATGTTTTTACAGAGATATCTTTAGAAGGAGATGGATATGTCTTGAAGATTATTCCCCCTCTTGAGATGTTCAAAGATAAGGGAGGATGGGGTAGAAACATTAGCAATGTGGCAATGTATATAATACAAAAACTGTTGAAAGAAAAAATTGATTTTCAATTAACTGCAATAATCATGCCAAGAAAAAGAAAAGCTCTTTATTCTTTGAATTCCAATACATTACCCATTTTACCTTCTTTCAGAGAAGAGGGAGATGATTCTGTTAAACCGGAAATAGATTCTAAAATTGAAGATAGATTCTTGAAAACTTGGAAAAATAATCGTGGTTGGAAAGCAATACCAGAACCTGATGCATTAATTATTGGCAGGAAAATGTATGTACCTGATTTCTTACTCGAAAGAGGTGGGAAAAACATCTATGTAGAAATTGTTGGTTTTTATACAGCAAAATATATACAGAAGAAGAAGAGTCAGATGAAAGAATTATCCTTACTCAATATATCAATCTTATATCTTGTTGATCAGAGCATTCTCTCTAATTTCACCGATTTGCGAGATGTCACCTTGCTTCCATATACTGGAACAAATGTCCCCTCCCACGAGCTTATAGAGGTTCTGGAAACTAATTTTTCAGATTTTGATGAACGACTCCCCCAATTCAAGAAAACAATGGAAGAAATATGTAACGACTTGAAGGAAAACAATAGTCTTCTTACTTTACAGCAAATACAAGATAGGCTTCAAGCTTATACAAATAAAGAGACAAATAAGGTGCTTTCTGAGATGGAAATTAAACACATAATTCAAGAAAAATCTATAGTACTTATCCCTAGTTTCGGTTTAGTTTCAAAAGGAATCGTTACAGAAATTGAAGCCTATCTGAAACAGGTGAAAAGAATTTCACTCGATGTACTGAAGGAAAAATTCTCCATATATAAGGAAGCATTAATAGCAATTAGTCAACACATAGGATGCAAGATTCATTGGAAATCTATAGAAGTTGTAGAGATAATCGCACCTAGATAATTATTAAACAGTAAATGTGATGATAGACAATTTTACTCTCAAAAATACGAAAAGTTCTTTTAATTTCAGTTTAATTTAGAGCTAATGTCTGACAAAATAGCAATTATTGGAGGGTCTGGAGTTTATGATCTATTTAAGAAAGCAAGTAAAATATCTGTGAAAACTCCATACGGTAAGGTTGAGACGATAAAAAAAACTAAATACAAAGAGAGAGAAATATTTTTCCTTCCTCGTCATGGTCCCAAACATTCTGTTCCACCCCATTTAATAAATTACAAAGCAAATATATTTGCACTTCACAGTTTAGGTGTTAAGAAGATCTATGCCACAAATGCGGTAGGTTCGATTGATATCAGTATAAAACCAGGAGATTTTGTCGTTCCAGACCAAATTATTGATATGACAAAAGTTAGACCTCTTACATTTTTTGATGGGAGCACCACAATCAAATTTGAAGATGGATCCAGCAGAAAAGGAGTCGTTCACTTGGATTACACTGAACCTTACTGTATAAATTTAAGAAATATGTACATCAAAGCTGTTGAAGATATCGGAGAGATGGTTTATACAAAAGGTGTTTACGTTTGTTCTGAAGGTCCTAGATTTGAAACATCTGCTGAAATAATAATGTATCAAAAAATGGGTGGAACTTTAGCTGGAATGACTACAGTACCTGAAGCAATTCTTGCACGGGAGTTGAAGATGTGCTATTCAACCCTATGCTTAATCACAAATTTCGGAGCTGGAATGCAAGAAAAAATCACTCATGAAGAAGTTGTAGAAATATTTGAACAGAAAACCAATCAAGTAAAAGAAGTAATGAAGAAAATAATTTCATCAGAACATTCCTCTGTAAAATGTAATTGCATAAGTTAACAAAACACATAATATAGAGATTCAATTGTTTCTACTTCTCGATTATAGAGATTTTTAGCTAGATGACAAAGTTTGCTCAAGTTAGGATGAAAGTTTATTTCTATAATCTCTACCCGCAATACCTTTGTCATATTCTTTGACAGTATATTATCTTATAAAAACCCCAGTAATATGTGCTTAGAGGCCTTCTTTAAGAATACATTAATGTCAATTAAATTGACAAAGAGACAAAAGCCTTTATAAAGCGAGCTTGATTTATTGCAAGTATCATATATAAACAACTTAGTGTTGGGATGATAAAATGGCCCCTAAAATTGATTATGGAATAGTTATACAAAATGTTGTTGCAAGTATCAATCTTTTTACAACCATCGATCTTGTTACTTCCTATCAGACATTAATAGATGATGATGATCTCTTCGTCAGTTATAATCCTGAAACATTTCCAGGACTCATCTTAAAAATTAAGAAACCAAAGATTTCTAGTCTTGTCTTCAGCTCTGGAAAACTAGTATTAACTGGTGCTAAATCCACCCAAATGGTTCATGAGGGAGTTCTACAGATGATCAAGATACTCCGAACTGTCGGCACAAAAATAACTGAAGAACCAGAAATAATTGTTCAAAATATTGTTGCCTCTGGTCATTTCAACCACAGAACCATAAACTTAGAATTAGCAGCTCTATGGCTTGAACATTCAATGTATGAACCAGAACAATTCCCAGGTTTAATTTACAGATTAGCTATACCAAAAACAGTATTGTTATTGTTCCAATCAGGTAATCTGGTTTGTACTGGAGCTAAAACAGAGGAGCAAGTTCGTCAAGCAGTAGAAAACACTTACAATACACTAGATGAAATCAATGCATTTGATTTCTAGCAACTCTTTTTTTCTTATTGTTTCCTTGTTTATAACTGGGAGATTTTTCAACTAAACACTTATTTAATGAAATTTTGAGTGTGAATTACAATGCAACCATATCAAGAAGAAATTGTAAACTTATTTTCAGAATTATTAGAAATTCCTGCTCCATCTGGACATGAAGGAAAGATAGCTGAATATATTAGTAAGAAATTACAATCATTTGGATATTCTCCTAGCAAAGACCATTCTGGTAATGTCTATTTGAAAATAGATGGTGAAAGAAGCGATATATCATGCTGTTATGCTGCACATATGGATGAGATAGCATTAATGGTGACAAAGGTAAATGAGGATGGGTCATTGGATATCGAACGCGTTGGAGGAACTCTTCCTTGGAAATTTGGAGAGAGAACAGTAGAGATATTTGGATCAAATAAAACTATTAAGGGTATAACCTCCATGGGATCAGGTCATGGTGGCAGAACAAGTGACACTCAAATAAAATGGGAGGAAGTAAAGGTAGTTACTGGTTATTCAACAGAGGAACTAAAGAACTTTGGAATATTGATTGGTACAAAAATTCTTCCTCTTCGCTCAGAATGTGGCCCACACATTTTAGGAAATGAAGATAATCCATTATTAGCTGCTTGGACTTTTGATGATCGCATGGGAGTGGTTGCTTTGTTAAGATTAGCAAAATACCTCAAGGAAGAAAATATCAAACCTAAAATGGACACAATTATTGCTTTTACAGTTCAAGAAGAAACAAGTTGCTTTGGAGCAAGAACTCTTTCATACAAACTTAATCCTACATATTTCATTGCTGTTGATGGTTGTCCATTAGCTTCTCACTCTCCCTTAGAATTAGATGAACGTCCAGGTATTTGGCTCAGAGACCGAAGACAGTTCTATAGTACCGAATTAATTGAAGGACTATCCAAAGCAGCAGAAACTGTTGGAGTTGAACTTCAACTGGCAATTTTTACTGGTGCTGCAAGTGATGCAAGCTCAGTAGGCTTAACCGGTAGTGCAGATCAAGTAGCTACTGTGGGGCATGTCAGAAAAAACAGTCACGGTTATGAAATTGCTACACTAGAAGTTTTCGAAAACTTATTCAAAACTTTGAAAGCATTTGTCTCCATTTGGAATGAGTAGAAAGAAAAGAGGAAAATCTTTCTTCTCATATAATTTTGGAGAGAGCTTGATCCATGTCTTCTATCAAATCGTTAACATTTTCAAGACCAATTGACATTCGAATCATTGTGTCAGGTATTCCTAATGAAATGCGTTCCTCTTGAGTAAGTTGCTGGTGGGTTGTGAATGCTGGATGTGTAGCTAAGGTTTTTGTTGTACCTAAATGACCTGTGTGAATGACTAGGTCGAATGCATCGATAACATTCTTAGCATCTTCAAGTTTTCCTTTAGTAACAAAAGAAAGCAAACCACTATATCCTGAAAGTTGTTTTTTGGCAAGTTCATGCTGAGGATGAGATTTAAGACCTGGATAGTGAACAGATTCTACTTTGGAATGATCTTCTAGAAATTCAGCCAATACCTGAGCATTTTCACTGTGCTTTTCCATTCTAAGATGTAGTGTTTCCATTCCAAGCAGTAGTAACCAACTATTGAAAGGACTAATTGAAGGACCAATGTTTCTAAAATCTTTCATTCTCATATCATCGATATAATCAGCTGAACCAGCTATAACACCAGATATACAAGAAGAGTTTCCACTAAGATACTTTGTAGCTGAATGAACTACTATATCGGCACCTAGCTTGATAGGTTGTTGAAGTGCTGGAGATGCTACAGTGTTGTCAACAATCAAGGGAAGATCATGTTCATGAGCTAACTTTGCTAAAGCAGGGATATTTGCTACAAATAAATTCGGATTAGAAGGTGTTTCAACAT
>JAGXNV010000062.1 GCA_019894795.1 Candidatus Heimdallarchaeota archaeon
ATCTAATCCTCCTTCCCAACCAAATTCGTCTTGAATGGAATCATAAATAAGATCAATCAGCATGAAATTTCGCTGAAAATTATCCATTTCGTCAATGATTATTACTAAACCTGCTTTATCTTTTAACCATTTATCATACCGAGAGATGTGTCTTTTAAAACTGTAAACTGCAACTGTCCCAGGTACAACCGATAGAAGTTTATCTATGAAATTTTGAAGAACCTCTTTTCTGAAAGTCATGATTGATCCTATCTCAGATTCTCAATAATATTTCGAACTTCCATGAAAACTCTACTAAAATTTGCTGTTTCATCCTCTATTTTGAGTAGATCTCTCAATTTAGCAATATGAATTCCTTTAATCCTAAATACTCTTTCCAAAGTAAACAACATAAGCTCTCTTGATCTTGTAACAACTTCCAATATACTTGAAAGAGATATGTTCCTTTTGCGGCAATTGGCCACTTCCACAACGAAATCACCCATTCTACCGGGATGCTCATTTGTGAACCAGTATGCGCTTTTCATTTTACCAATAATATCATTATTCTTAAGTGAATAAAGTATCTGAGAAAAGTCTAATATCCAATTCACTGCTTTATCATAGTCTGGAATATCTGTGTGTTGAAAAGGATAGCTCCTTGCGCCTTTTTCGAGTAAGGAAAATTGTTCTAAAAATTGATGCCAAAAACCATCGATAGGAGGAATTGGAAAATGTTGCCTAATGTCTTCGCCATAAAGGACATATCCTTTCTCGCGGATTAGATAATCCTCTGATTGAACTAGAGGGTATTTACTTATAATTTCTTGATGTAATTTGTGAACAATCATTCCTTCAATATCCTCATGGATAACTCTGGGATTTGAAAGTAAAGCATATGGAAGGAAGAAAATTCTACTGATGTGAGTATATTCTTTATTTACAACAACTAATCGGTTTACAAATTCGTCAATTGTATCATAATCTTTATCCCAGAGGTTTTTTTCTAAAATGACTATTATATCAATTGTACTATACCTATTAGAGAAGTCATCTAGAACAATATCCCCAGTTAAAATGATAGAACGTGCTTGTAAGGTAGTAGCAGCGTATTCCACAAAAGTCTTTAGGAACTTCGGTAAATCTGGATATCGTTCATATGTGACTTTCATAATATTAAACAACTGATTTATATTATTAGGTTTTCGTCAGTGCTAAAGGTAAAATTAATAAAATATCCAAATTATAAAAGGAAGAAAAGAAAGAGAAAGTAATAGAACTTATACAGAATCTATTACGAATGATTCCCAGCCTGTAAAGATAGCGCTAGTTATGTAGAATGAAATAATGAAATCAACGCCAGTTGGTTTGTCACCATAATCAAATTGTATAGTTAGATGATGATCAAGTGTTGCGGTTATATTTACACCACCTTGAAGAGCTGCGACTGGCATTTCTTCATCTTCTGCATGAGCTGCACCATCTACCCATACTTGTGATATTGTATCGTCATATACATCCCAAATATGTGTGACTCTACTATTGCCACCCCAACTGAGTTTGATTGTTTCAATTGTAAGAGTGAGTGAGGGCACAAGACTTCTAACGTAGAGGGATAAAACTCCTCTTCTTCTGAAGAAGCCTCCTCTACCGTCAATTGCAGCTGCACCATAAGTATCTACTACATCATTATCAATATCAACAGCATCCACAACGGCAGAATTACCATTACCATTTGAGGATAAATCGTAAACTTGTGCAACAATAGAATATATATCATCTGGTAAAATATAGCTAATGAAATATAAAACCCATTTATTTTGATTAGCAATATATGTTGCTTCTCCTTGAACGCTTTGTTGGTAAAGATAATTGAAAGATGTAGTTAAACTAAAGAAATAGACATCAAATCTGGTTGTATCAATTCCTGAAGGATCAGAAGCATACACCTCTAAAAGGATCGTACCTGATTCGCTCGTATCGTTTAATGGTAAAATAAAATAGGTTATAGGAGCAACATTATCAACTAATGAAAATGCTTCTCCTGCGCTATTCATATTTCCTGCTGCATCTTTGACATATAGTGTGAAAACTAGTTCATCTTCTGCCATCTGTAAAGTTTCTGAACCAGTTAGAATATATTCTGTTACAGTGGCTTCTGTAGAAGTAAAGACTTGTTGGTACGGATAGACATCTCCACCTAGAACAAGTGTCTGATTAACTAGTTGTGCGCCAACTATATCTAACGTCCAAGAGGCACTGAGGAAGTCTCCAGGATTGATAACAGTATCATTTAAACCGAATGTGATCCCGATATCATCATTATCAATACCAAATGTTCTTCTAATTGTTGATTCTTGACCCAAACTATCGTTTACATAAAAGTCAATTTTGTATTCATCATCATCTGGGTAGAGTGAAGAATCAATATTTTGAGTAACTGGTTGATCATTCAAAAGTACTGCATCACTTGGATTAAGGAAATCGTAGGTAATTGCTGAAGTTTTATATCCTCCTGTAGCTATCGCTTGAGGATCAATTATTCCACTTGCCCAGCTTGTATCGATTGGATTGAGAATCGTTAGATCAAGTGGTTCAATTACATCAGTATGTCTTAAATTATCTGGAGCAAAAGATGTTAGACCTGAATCATAAGTGATTCTTATTCTAAAAATATTTGTTCCAATTTCAATGTAATCAGATGGATCGAATACGAGTACTAAATCTACTCTCTCAGTTGTATCTATAGCCAATGGTAGCTCAACACCTTGAACAAAAGCATCGTCAATATCTGTTTCATTTTGCGTATCTGTTACGATAGTTACATTGAGACTTGTAATATAAGCTGCTGCTGTCCCTGAATTTTGTATAGTTACATAAGCTACATCAGTAACAGAATCTCCATCACTATCAAACCATTGCACTGTAAGTAAATCAACATCAGAACTGCCTCTTAACATAGGTACAACTATAAAATAAACCATTGCACTGGCTGCTACAACAAGACTAATCAACAACACTGTAGCAATAACTGGTGAAATAGCTCTCTTTGATTTTCCGAAATTTGGTAGTTTCATCTATATACCTCTAACTGGTCACTAAACATATTATGATGTTGAAGGTAATAAATTTTATTGCTGTACTAGTCATATTGATAGACGAAACGAATAACTTATAATCACCTTATAGAGTTCGTTGCTTGATACAATGTCATTAGATAAGAAAGTTGAAGTAAAAAAGCATGCATATCAAGTAAATGACGATCTTGCAGATAAAATTAGAGAAACAATGAAGAGTAAAAACAAACTCTTTTTCAATATGATGGGCTCAATAGGGGCAGGTAAAACACTTCTTCTTGAAAATCTTGCAGAACGATTATCATTAAAGTACCGCGTTTTTGTTATTAATGGAGATGTAGCTACAACAATAGATGCAGACAGAATAGCTAAACGTGGAGCAACAACAGTGCAGATAAACACAGGTGGTGGTTGCCATCTGAGTGCAAAACTAATCCAAAATGAATTAGATAAAATCAACATTGATGATTATGATATATTTATAGCTGAAAATGTTGGTAATCTTATATGTCCTGCAGCATGGGATCTTGGAGCTCAATTAAATATTACAGTTGTAAGTATCACTGAAGGAGAATATGTTGTTAAAAAACATCCGATTATTTTCAAAAATACTGAGATTGCAATCATAAATAAATGTGATTTAGATGGATTGGGCTTTAACTCTGATGTTCTAGCTGAAGATGCCGCGAAAATCAAATCTGGAATGAAAGTTATACTAACCAGTGCTAAAACTGGTCAAGGTATTGACGAGTTCATAGAAGCACTTGGAATTGAGCAATAGTAGGACGATTAAGTATGCATGAATATAGTGTTGCTTCTGCAATAGTTGACCAAGTCAAAGGAATTATTGAAGAACACAATGCTAGTAAGGTAAAGAAGATTATTGTATCAGCTAGTCCATATGATGTGATAATTCCTGAACTCTTAATTGAAGCATATGGAATAATAACGAACGATCTTGAGAAATTTACAGATTCCGCACTTGAAATACAGGTAGGAAAAGCTGAAATAAAATGTCTAGAATGTGATTATTCTGGAATACCAGATGAAAAAGGGGATCCTGAATTTGCTTACAACTTTCTATGCCCTAAATGTGGTTCAAGAGATACTCACATAAATATGAAGAATCTGACAATAGAATCCGTAGATTTAGTGATACCTGATAATTAAAGAGATTCAAATACGACAATAGTCATTTTGATAAGCTCATATAAGGTATTCTGATTCCTCTGAAACAATGGCATTAGTTTGTGCATAAGGTATAATCTCACTTAATTTTCCTCTTAAATCATTGACTCTTTTCTCATGGAAGAAATTAAGGTATAACATACCAAAAAGGTACAAAGTACCAAAAGCTAATATTGTTACAATAATCACTCCTAGTATTGCTAAGAAGAACATTGCTACTGTGCTTGCAAATGAAGAATTATTGAACACCTGCAATTCAGAGATTAAATCAATAAAAAAACTTATGCCTGCAAACCATGCAGATAATCCGAAGAACCTACTAATAACGCTTCTTCTAACTTTATCCGATAATTCATAATCAAGATTATTCGGTTTTATATATTTGATTTGAGCATCCTTTATTGTCCAGACAACTGGTGTAAGCCAGCATATGAGTATTGGTGCTGCAAGCAATACTAGAGCACCAGTTACAAAACCAGTAAATGTATCTGAAATTGCATACTTAACAATTGATGCAATAAGAAAACCAATTCCTAATGATGCTGAAATCATATCATATAATCTTGTTCTAATAAAAGACCTGAAACTACCTATATCGATACTGTAAGTTTTTTCCTCCAGATAATACTTGGTTTCTGGAGAGATATCAAATCCTATCAATAGTGCGATTATTACTCTGAAAAAACTAAATTTATGATATTCTCGTTCCTGTTTAAGTCTTCCCAAACTTTCTCTAATTTCGTCTTTTTTTTCATGCTTAGTTTTTAGTGTTTCATAAACAGCTTTCTTTGTAACCCATCCTCCAACCCATTTCCATAAGAAGAGACCTAGTAATGGAGATGATATAGAAATAACAACAATTAGAATGATTATCAAACGATATTGAGAAGAACTACTAGCAGTACTGAAAAATCTTATAGAAAAGTACCATGCTACATACCAGCTTAAGAAAATTAATACGGTTATCAACCATATTTTTTTAGAAGGTTTAATAATTTTGAAAAAGAAATTAATAGTATCCCTTTCTTTTAGTGGAACTATATATTCCAAATCTTTTTTCATACTACTCACTTATAGTGTAAATGAATACTCAGTCAGTATTAAAGGTTATGAGATTTGCAATAGGAGAAACTAGTGAAAGATGTTACTTTCACCAAACTCTACAGGTTTAAACATTTGCCTAGTAATTACTATGAAGGGAAGCACAAAGGTTAGAGCAAATCCGATAGCTAAGAAGATTGCAAAGTAAAAATTGTCCCCATAGTATTGAATTATGCCTAGAAGATCGAGAGTTGAAACAGCTGTAAATCCAAAGAAAACTAAACCTAACAAAGAGAAAAATGTTCCCCAACTTACTAGATTGAGTTTTTTATTCCAATCGACTTTCTTTACTCTAAGTAGTGTGCTAAATAAACCATCTAGAGCTGCAAGTTTTAGATAAGGAGAAGCCAACCCTCCAAAAATAACATAGAACGGCACATGCCATGCTTTAAGTTTCAGGAATTTGGATCTGATGAAATAGATGATCATTATTGCGAAGGTTCCCCCATAGATAATTATGATTAAGATGGGAATGATAATTTGAGAAAGAGAATTTAGTCCTAATGCTCTATAATAAGGGGTTTTGAACAAATACATCAAACCATATACTATTCCAAGTTCATAGAAACTTGTGACACCAAAGATAATTGTTGATGTAAAGAAAAGATCAATAGATTGCCTAAAGCTTAGTTTCCCTTGGAACATATCTTTTAAGTGAGCAATAAATGAACCTGTCTGCCCTTTTATCCAGCGATATAATTGAGACATTTGATGATCTAAAGTAGAAGGAAGAAGTGTCTGTGAAGCAAATTCATCCAAGAAATATCCTTGTTTTTTCTGGGTCATAAGGGAAATTGAATGAGAATAATCCTCAATAATGACATTTTCTGGAATATGCTGAACTCCACTCCTACGGAAACAAGCTGAAGCACCTTGAAAAAGAACTGCTCCAAAGGTTCTTCGAGCATTCTGAGAACAGAAAATTTGGCTAGTTGTCATAGCTGACCAGACGTGCAGAACGCTAGTTGCATTGCGAAAACCGTATTTAGCTTGAACAAATTCATATTCAGGATACTGTTCAAGAATAGCAACAAATTTCGCTAGAATGTCTTCTGATGGAACATGATCTACATCAAAAAATGTGACATAATCACCATTTGTTCTAGGAATAACAAGATTGAGCATTCCTGCTTTTAATTTCTTATTTTCAGCATAAAAATAATTGAATCCATATTTCTTGCATAAATCTTCATATTTCTTTTGTAAATCTATATTAGGTGTATCATCACCAACCCAGACATCGTAATTTTTGTAAGTTTGTTTGGATAATCCCATCAAAGTTTCTTCAAAAACTGGAATAGGAACATTATGTATAGGTATTACTACACTCACTTTATTCTGTTCAGTTAATTTATCAGTGGTATAACTTATCTCACCTAATTTTAGAAAACCATCAATTAACTGTACCAAGAAGTATATCATATAGATTGGACCTAATATTTCAAGAACTAAAGAAAGAATGTTTAAGATAATACCTCCTGCCCTTAGTTCTGATGTTTTTTGAAAGATAGTTATTAGCGATAGAATTAGGTAGACGACAAAAGTTACATAGAATGTATATCCAATGCCATGATTAATTCTGTGGATGCTTCTCTTTGACATCATTAATTAAATTAGTTTGGTAATTATTAAATATTTTAATTTGAAAAATCTTGAAACTAGTATATTTTTACAATAAACTTGAAGCTAGGTCACTAATTATGGTATTCCTCTGACCTCTAACAATAGAATTATATTTCTTGAAGCAAATTGGTACAAGTATTTATAATCTATATTGGTGAAATAATGAAAAGACAATCAAAACAATCTAAAGTAGCAATTAGAAGCGTTTTATGAGTTCTACTGATAATTGGTGGAATAGGCAGATTCTCAAGTATGAGCGTAAATGCTACACCTGTATCTTATGACCACCCCTCTTACTCCTCATTGACCCCACATGATTCTATTGAAATTGCTTCTGATAGTGGCCTTGAGGTTTTTCCTGGTGTAGGAACAGCTGAAGACCCTTATGTTATTGAGGGATACAATATTACAACATCAAATTCAAATGGAATTTATATATATGGTACAACGAAACATTTCATTGTTCGTAGCTGTTATGTAGACGCAATAAACTATGGAATTTTACTCTGGAATGTAACTGATGGAACAGCAACCATTGAGAATAATATGTGCACAAACAACGACTATGGCATCTATCTAGATTCTTCTGATGGTTCTACCGTTACCCTCAACTCGTGTTTCCAAAATAAATACTATGGTATCTATCTAGTGAATTCTGTTTCTTCTACCGTTTCCGACAACTTTTGTAATAACGACTTTGGCATCTATTTAGTGAATTCAGGTTCTTCTAATATTTCCAACAACGATTGTAATAACAACTGGTATGGCCTCTATCTAGATAATTCTGATTTTTCTAATGTTACCAACAACGAGTTTAATAACAACGAATACGTTGGTATCTATCTTTACAATTCTTCTTCTTGTTTTCTTTCTTACAATCTTTTGAAAGAAAATGGATTATATGGTATAGATCTACTCTCTTACACTGCTAATAATAACATTCACCATAACAACTTTGTAGACAACAATCTTGGTGGAACTCCCCAGGGGCATGATGATGGTACAGCTAATTACTGGTATGCTACTGCTACACTTGAAGGTAATTACTGGTCAGATTGGTCAGGAACAGGCTCTTATTCCATTGATGGTGCTGCTGGAGCAATCGACCTATATCCGCTTGATGAACCTACTGTAGACCTTGGTCCCCCTGTTATTACTGATATTATCCACTCTCCCTCTCCCCCTAAAGAACTCGATACTGTCAATATCAAGGCCACAGTAACTAGCCCTTATGGAGTACAATCAGTTACTCTCCACTATAGAGTCAATAATGGACCATGGATAGAAGTTATTATGACTCTTCTAAGCGGTGATTTTTACAGTGGAACTATCGGTTCTTTTGCAGTTGATGATACTATTGAATATTATATCACAGCCATAGATAACTCTGTTAATCATAATGAAGCTATAGAGGATAATGGAGGGCTCTATTATGTTTTAACAGTAGATTCTCCTGATGTTATTGGTTCAAGTATTACTGATATTACCAACATTCCCACTACTCCTACCGAAATTGATACTGTTAGTATCAGAGCTATAGTTACAGACGCTTCTGGTGTACAATCAGTTACTCTCCACTATAGAGTCAATAATGGACTATGGATAGAAGTTAATATGACTCATCTAAGCGGTGATTATTACAGTGGTACTATCGGACCCTTTGTAGTTGATGATGCTATTGAATATTACATTAGTGCACTAGATAACTCAGTCAGTCTTAATTTAGCAATCAACGATAATTCTGGGGAGTATTACTCATTTACTATACTTTCTAATGAGGATAATGGGGAAGTAACAGTACCTCTAACGTTCTCTCTTCTCCTCCCCGCGATAACTTTTCTATTCTTGGTCTTTGGAATAGTGGTGCAACAACGAAGAAAGAAATAGTTTTTTCATTCTTTCTTTTTTTCCTCTTCCACCTTTTTAACTAATTCATAGAATAAATATCCAATAACATGATTGATTCTGCGGATGGTTTTCTTGGACTTCGTTACTATAATAATCATCGTGATTGTTAAATATTTAATTTGAGAATTCTTGAGACTAATATTCCCCAATTTTTTTGAGTTGTATAAATTTATATAAGTAAACAATTAAAATGTACTTGATGGAAAAAGTTAAGGAAAATAGAACACACAAATATCTCTCAAACATCTTCTATTATCTATTCGTAATATTGGTATTAGGCTTTCTAGGTTTATCTTTCTTCATCGAAGAAATCAGTCTAATCTTTGATATATTATTTATTTCTCTGATAATATCTACGCTTGTAATCACGTTCTATTTTGCAGTTCAAATGTTAAGATACAATATACGTGTTCGTAAGAAAGTTCATTTGGGAATATTCCTCATAGTAATAGGATTTTTGTTGATCTTAACTTCGTTAAGTAAATACATTACAATTGGAGATGAGTTCTTTTTAGGACTATTGGGTGCGTCTTTTTTTGTCTACTGGGGAATAGGTTCAGTGGCTATTGGTTTCATTATTGAATTAACCTTGCTTGATCAATTTTTTTGGGATAACCTTGTGGTTAAGCCAGCTAAAGCCATTATTAATGTAATGAAATCATTTCTCTTGCTAATTGGAAGGCATTGGAAAAATATCCTTTTGTATACACTTGATCTCGCATCATTGGGGGGTATAATTTTTGTCCTAATAACTTGGGAAATCATTTGGTGGAAATTAGCAATATTAGCTGTTTGCGTTGTTTACCCCATATTACATCATCACAAAATTATATGGAGAGCTTTACGATTTATCGCTGTTAATGTGTTCTACAGAGTTTTTCACAAAATTTATTCTCTTTTTAAGCGATTTTTCAATTACAGCTGGTCTCTAATAGTCTCCTTTTTCAGTTTTATCAAGAAACATTGGATACTTATCTTATTCGAGTTTTTACGATTATTAGGCGTTGCTGGTGGAGTTGTACTGATCTACTTTGGTTCTGCTTTCCCTGAGTTCAATTATTTCATTTGGATTGGAATTCCTGTTATTTTAATAAGTGAAACACTGACAAGAAAATCAGTTCTAGTGTTCCTTAAGAATGCGCTCATAGCAATAGGAAAATTCGTAAAACAGTTGTTTGTATTCTTATGGAATAAAACAAAAGAGATGATAAATAGGATTCTTAATCGCATTGCAATTATATTCTATAATCTTTGGCAGTTTATTAAAAGATATTATGTAAGAATTCTTTTGGAATTGGGAAGGTTAATACTCGCGGGGGGAGGAGGATACCTTATTTACTATGGTATAGTTGAGGTTTCATTTTGGTATTTTATTTATATAGGAATCAGTATTATAATCCTTTTTGAAATAATATTGAGAAAAACTGTTCTCAGAAAATTATATGAATTACTAAAAGCCATAGGACGGTTTTTCAAAAATCTTGGAATATTCTTCTGGAATCTTCTCGAACTTCTATATCAACCCTTTAAGTTTATAGGTATAAAAATCTATGAACTCATTAAATTCTTAATTAGACATTGGGTAAAGGTGATTCTCTACATATTAGATATAATAGCAATAGGATCTATAGCAACAACTATATATTTCACATTTAGTTTACAATTCTATTGGTGGTATATTGTCATCCTATCAGCAAGCGGTGTTTACTTGCTCATCCATCATGCAAGAAGTATCTGGAAAGTAATAAAATTCGTATTTGTTGATATATTTTTTAGAATCATAAAAGAAATTTTCTTGCTATATAAACGAGTCATCACAGCAATTGGTATGTTTATCAAAAAACATTGGAAAACATTCGTGAAAGAGCTTGTAAGATTAATTCTTGCTGCAGGAGGAATATTGCTAATAGTTTTCGGTGATGAGCTTGAACCTGAGGTAATAGGAACCATATTGGTGGGGTCAGGAATAGTAATTATCCCTGTAAGTGTTATATTTTCAAGAATTGTGGTACTGAAATTTATGTGGGATTCGATCAAACGATTCTTTATCAATTTAAAAAATCTAATAGTTGGGCTATATCATCTTATAATTAACTTATTCAAGGAAATTGGACGGTTTATTCGGAAGTATTCTGTATGGATGCTAAGAATAATTGGGTTAACTGCAGTTATCTACGGGATTGTTGTCTCGTTTTCGATTGGATGGGAAGCTCTGCTAACAATATTAACTGTTTCAATTGGTGGTTTCTTCCTGATATTTGCCCATTTTATTATTCATCCAAGGAAATTCTGGCAATTCCTCAAATCGATACCAAAAACAATAAAGAAAATACTGGATATAATATGGTTAACTTTGAAGTATTCTTCAACATATATTGTTAGCAATTTTCTGCGTATTATACTATTGATCACAATGTTGTTCGCTGTGATTTATGGTATATCATTAATCGCTACTTTCGATTTCCTTCAGATAATTCCAATTGATGATTACATATACAAATTAGCTATAGGAGGAGGATTAGTGATAGTTGCAGTTGGTACATTCGTTCTGTTGCGTAGAGAGTTAAAGAAATTAAGAACTGGTCAGTCAAGAAACTGGCTAAGAGATGTCAAAGAGAGGTGGAACTCATGAAAGAAGAGAAACAAGACGATTTAGAACATCTAGGAAGAAATCCTGTTGTTACTACTCTATGGATTGGGTTTGCTGTTTCTCTTTTGGGTATAGTTGGTCTAATTACCTTTTCTTTGATTATAGATGAATATCTGTATTTCAGAATCGCTCTAGGTATTCTTGCGATTGGGGTTCTGATAATTTCTTTTGCATTCATACTTAGAAGAATAAGAAAGAAAGGTTTGGATTATTTTGTAGCAGGAGCAGTCACAGCTTATATCGGATTTCTCCTATTTGCGTTACCAATAATTCTGATAGCTATACTAACTGAATTACCTGGAGAACAATTCTGGTATATCATTTCAATGGGTGTAGGTGTAGTGTTCATTGGTTTTGGTTTCCTAATGGAGACCTATGAACTGAACAAGAAACTCATAGCACTTCTGAAAAGTCTTAAAGAAACATTTGTGAAAATTCTAAAAAGAATTAAATGGAAAATAGTATTTTCACCATGGAATCTCTTTTCAGTAGTTGGAATAACAGTAATTGTATTGACTGCTCTAAACATTCTTCCATTTTTGGATAATTTATACTATTACATAATTGGAGGAGTGCTAATTGTAATTAACATCCTCATACATTTAAGGCAGGAAATCTGGGATATATTGAAGGATATTGGAAGAGTTATTTCCACTATACTTCGAGCATGGGGGCGTGCTTTGAAGCAAATTCCTAGGATTATCAAAGAAGCAGGTATTTGGTTTTATGAAAAGACTTCAAGCTTCTTCAAACTAATTGGAAGAGCTTTGAAGTACATAATTGTAAAAAACTATTTCTTACTATTTGGTCTGGGGATAGCAATGTTTTTCTTACTAAGTAATTTTGCTCTTGAAATCCGAATAGCAACCTCGTCATTGGTTTGTTTAGTAGCAATTGTTAAACCAATTCTTGATTGGAGAGATTTCTTCGGAGAAAAGATAAGTACAGCTAGACAATATCTCTATAAGACTACTCAAAAAACCAGAAATGCTCTAAAATATAGAAAAAATATTCGCTGTCCCTATTGTTCTTTCCCTAATCCTTTTCTACGAAGGGAATGTTGGCAATGTAAAAAAGAAATTCCACGATGCATGATATGTAACAACACTGTTGAAAAAGAAGCAACTATATCTGTATGTCCTCATTGTGAAAATATTTACCATGTAGATCATTTGAAAACATGGATAAGATTTAATCCCAAATGCCCAGTCTGTCATAATGAGATAAAATCTATTAAAACTGAGATTTTCCAACCTGAAGAAGGCTGATAGGTCAAACTAATCTCTTAAAATCTGTTCTCAGATGGACTTTTTCCAATTCCCACTTTGTATACATTTAAAAGTAAGAATTACGTTATTTTGATTCAGAACCTTTAAGGTTATCAAAAAAAATGAGGTATAAATATGGTTGAAGT
>JAGXNV010000063.1 GCA_019894795.1 Candidatus Heimdallarchaeota archaeon
GTTCAAGTACTATGCCCCATAAGATGAACCCTATAACGGCTGAAAGAATATGTGGTATTTCAAGAGTTGTTAGAGCATATGTTGCACCTGCCCTTCAGAACAATCCACTCTGGCATGAACGAGATTTAACCAATTCAAGCTCTGAACGTGTTATTTTGGCAGAATCATCAATACTAACACACTATATCCTTCTCCAAATGAATAGTGTGTTGAAATCTTTACATCTTAATAAGGATAAAATAAACGAAAATCTGTATTTTCGCAAGGGTGCTCAATGTGCAGAGAATCTAATGATTAAAATGACAGACAAGATTGGGAGACAAAGAGCACATGAATTGTTAAGACAGCTTTCAAATGAGGAGAGTTTTGTTGAAGCTGTAAAGAACAATTCTACGATTATGGAGTTTTACAATGGAGAAGAGATAGATAAAATACTAGATCCTTTGAATTATACTGGATTATCTGTTCAAATTGTAGAGAAAGCTATTGAAATCTTTAGAAAGGAGAAATTGTAGAATTACTACTCTTTGGTCAGCATACTTTCTAAGAGTATTTTCTCTGTATCTAGAAGTTCTTCTATCAACATAGCTCTGGTTGCATCCTCTAAGAATTCCAAAAAAGCTTCTTCTTGAGACCCATACTTTTTAGGTACTCCAAGAATTTCTCTTAACCTTGTATCTTCTTGATCCTCCCATAATCCAATGTTATATTGAAGTATTAGGAGTTTGCTACCAAATTGCTCAATACCTGTACTTGCATAATATTCTGAAGCTTGTACCAATATTTCATTGTAACTTTTGTCTCCCTTTTCTATTACTCTCCATAGAAGTTCTACAAGGTAACTTAAACCTCTTAGATAATAATATTTGAATTCTTTAGTTATACTACTTATGAAGCCAAGATAATTGTTTATTTCTTCTTTGACGAAGGATTCTGAGAGGTTCTCAATATTAAGTTTAACAATCACGAAAATTAAATTAAAAAGAACATTGACAGAAATTAAGTGCTCACCTTCAAATGTTTTTTGCAGTACTTCAATGAGATTAGAATAAGCTTCAGTGTATTTTTCCATTCTAATTTGTTGTAGAGCATGCAGGAATTTTGTTAACAAATCAACTTCTTTTTGATCTTCAAATTGTTCCTTAATCTGATCTATTGTCTCGCTAAACAGTTCAAAATCATCATTATAAATATATAGTAAACATTTTTCAACGAGAACCTGATTAAGAACCTCTTTGACATTATGTTCAATAAGAAAACTTTCAGCAACCTTGTATGATTCTAAGGCTTCTGTAAATTTCTTTTCAAATAAGTAAATCCTTGCTTTATTCAAGCTGATTATAACTTTTTCAACCCTATTCTCTGTTTCTCCAATTAATCCCTCAACTTTTTTGTATCTGCTAACGCTCTCTCTAAAATCACCCTTTATTGCTAAGATATCAGCAATTTTTCTTAAACATCTGACTCTTCTGTTTCGGTCAAAAACATCTGAGTAGTGACTGTATGAAGATCGGAGTTTAACAAGAGCTTCATCGAATCTACCCTCTCCTAAATCAAAAGATGATTGTAATTCCTTAATCTCTGCAATTTTTATGCTTTCAGAGATCTTAAGATAGAAGTTCTTTGCATTTTCCAAATGGACCGCAGCTTCATCATTATTACCTAGTCTAGTGCAGGCTTCTGCAATTAGAATATCACAATTAGCGTTACTTTCTTCATCCCCAACCTCTAAGTAAAGAATTTGACATGCTCTTAGAACAAAGATTTGCTTCTTAATATCCTCGTTTAAATTTATAGCAATCTGAGCTCTTAATCTAAGGGCATCTGTTTTCCCTTTCTGATATAATATCTCTTCTGAAAGTGTTTCAATTTGATTTACTCTAACAAGGGCATTTTTTATGTTGCCTTGACGAAATTCTCCCATAGCTATTTGTACTAGGGCTTTAGCAAATTGTCTTTTATTTGCTATGTTAACGATTTGATTGTACGCCTTATCATAAATTTCTTGAGCTTTCTCACTCTCATTGATAGCTATAAAATTATCTGCTGTTGCTATTAAAGAAAGAAAAGCTCTATTAAAATCACGATATTGGTTTGCTAAAGAATATGAAGTATTGAAATTATCTCTTGCCATCTTATGATGTCCTAATTTTGCTAAAATTCTTCCCCTAGCGAAATGTGCTTTTCCGAGATAATACTGAGACATACCTTGTAGTTTCTCGATGGTTTGTGCAGCTAAGATGTTTCCTGCTTTTAGTTCACCTTTGAGGTAGTGGGCATGTGTTATGCCAATATCCGCTGCACTTGACAGTGGAATATTAGAGAGATTACTTCCTAGCTGTTTTGCTCTTGCGTATATTTTGCCAGAAGAGATGTAGTCAGAAGAATCCAATGTTTGTTCTCCTAAAGTGAGCAAGGCCAATAATTGCCAATATTGATCAGATACTGCTTCTCTGTCATGTAAGAAATCTTCGATACTTTTTAAACCTGCTATGTTATTAGCTGATTGTAATTCAATAATTCCTTCAGTAAAATCCTTAATCTGATGAAAGTGCTGAGGGAGCAGTCTGATATTCCTCTCTGTGAAAATCTCGTTTAATCTATTCTTGTAGGATTCTAAATCTTCTGTATCCCCAATTAGTAATTTCATGTATACTATCCAGAAAATAGCTTCAATGAGTGGTAAGAAATCTGTATTTTCATTTTCTATTACATGTTGTAGATAACTAAAAGCTTGATCAATCTCTCCTATCTCAAATAATGCAACACTTCCCCATACCTTTGTACCAACTATCGTGTCAGTTATACATTTAATGGATAGATCATATTGACCAACCATAACACCAATTTTACTTGCAAGATATTTTAGCTCCTCGTCCCCCTCATATACAGGATCTTCTACAATATTCCATAAAATTCTTCCAATTTGCACAGAAGCTTCTGGAGTGAAAGATCCTTGCAGAGTCTCAATGAGGAATTCTCTTAATTCAGGGCTAATTCTGTTTTGATGAGCTAAAATTTCGGTTGGTAAAGTATCTGTCATGAAGAGTATCCTCTGGTGTTATTATAAACGAAACAATAATAGAATAAAAAAACTTTATGTAAGTCTTCTAGGTTTGCATAGCCTCTAAATTGACGTTAATAACTTGATTGACACCTGGGACACGTTCTTTGAGAACTTTTTCAACATAACCTGTAAGTGTGAGTTGACTGTAAGGACACCCTCTACACGCGCCTTGAAGTTCAACACGAACTGTTCCGGTTTCTTCGTCAACTTCTCTTAGTTCGATATCTCCACCATCTTGTTGGAGAGCTACTCTTATCTCGTTTAAAGTTGCTTGCACTTTGCCTTTCATGATATCACTCATTTATATCTGTTTGAGCAACGTGTATAACATTTATAAAATATGCTTTTGATACAAAGTTTGTTTCTGCTACCTAAATCTGAGTTCTCATTTCAATCTTTTTGAATACTGTACTTAAGAACGGCACTAGAGCGATTATAATATCACGTTTGAAAACATCTTTCCTCATAATTCTGCCATCAGTAAAAATAGCGGTGCTACCACCCTTTTGTTTTATATTTTCCTCACCAATTAATCTGTCCATAATATCTCCAAGTTCTTGTTCTGGATTAGCTTTAAGTGTATGATAAATTATTGAAGGAATCGCCATCCTTCCTCCCCCCGCTATAGAATTCTTACCAAGTTTGTTAGTTACACAAACATACCATGTGAGAAAAGAACCAAATTCATCATTGTCTAACCCTCCTTCTAGACTGACATAATAGTCTGCCTTCTCAACTGTTCTTGCAACTTTTATCCTATTAAGTGCAGAGTTCAACGTTTTTTCAGATGACAAAGGTTGTGTTGAAACTTCTTCATGTTGATTCAAATCTAATGTTTTGAACTCAATTTTCTCGAAGTATGATTCAAAAGCTTCCTTAACAGCTTGAATCTTAACTGGATTTTTAGAACAAATAACGATTTTTTGCATAATTATATGTCTGTAAAAGATTATCTTTTTTAAGGATGACCTCTTTTCTATCTTAAGAAAGGTGAATTGTATGGTAGAATGTCATTACTGTAGAAACCCTGTTCAATCACACTGGAATTTTTGTCGTAAATGCGGTGCAAGATTGCTTCATAAAGAAGATCCAACAGAGTTTGTAATTAAAGATGAAATAGTGGAAGTTGCAACAGAAGACTCCGAATCACCAACTGGAATGCTTTATGAACCTTTAGAAGTAGAAGAAGTTAAAGTTGAAGAAGAAGCAGAAGAGAAAAAAGAATTAACTGATGACGAGCTTGTGGAAAGAATTGCTGATGTCATTGTAAAAAGAGAAGATTACAACGCTCTACTGAAAAAGAAGGTCGATTTAGATGATGAAATCAATAAACTTCTTGATCGAGTTAAGAACAAATTAATTCCAAGAAATGAAGCTTTACCCAGAATTAAAGAAATAAAAGAAGAGGTTGAAATTATTTCTGTTCAAGAAGATAAGTTTGAGAATTTTTCAGCTATTTTACCAATTGAAGAAATAATTGAAGATCGAAATAATGAAAAGAAGAAACTCAAAAAATTAAGTGCTCTAAAGGGAGACAAAGCAGTGAGTAGGGCAACCATTGAAGAGATGGAAACCAAATATAAGAAAAATATCCAGAATCTCGAATTAAAGTTGAATGTAGAATTAGCTAAAATGCGTAAAACTTTCGACGCATTGGAAAATAAAATGAAGACTCTACAAAGAGATTTGGAGATATTATATGTTAATTCCCAAACAGGTGAGATCTCTGAAAAAGACTATCAAAAGTTCAAGCAAGAGAAATCTGTAGAAATTGATAGAATGAAGAAAGTAAGTAAAACCGTAGCAAATATCTTAGCAGAAGCAAGATAAAGGTGTTTATGATGATAACTGACCCAATACATGATATTAATGAAAGCCTAACGGTCGTTGAAGGACCTTCAGGAGATGGTGGGGAAAAGAATCGAGGTTACTTAGTCGGAAAAGATTCTTTTGCAATTATAAACACTGGAAGGCGAGGAACAATTGAGAGTTCTTTCCAAGAAGCAGTATATAATAAAGGCAAAGATTCAAAGAATGTAAAATATATTTTTCTTACACATGCATATCCTGACATAATGGGAGGAGTATACAAACTTAAGAAACTTTTCCCTAATGCTCAAGTTGCTGTTCATGAAAAACTGAAAGACGTGATGGAGGATCCAAAAGGAGAACTTAGAGCAACTCATTTCAAGTTTTCCAGAAAAGAACGTCTTTATTTTGCAGTTAAAAAAGACCCCTTTGATGATTTGGATAAATTTAAACCTGATATCTATTTTAAAGACGGAGACAAATTCGATATTGGTGATACTCGAATTATGGTAGTCAATTTTGACGGAACATCTTCAGGTCATAGCATGTTTTTCTCAACAGCTGAAAGAACGATGTTTACAGGTGATGCTCTTAATATTTACCCTGCCCTACCTCACAGTTATGTTATAGATTACACTGGAAACTACAAAAAATGGTTCAAAAACATAGAATTTCTCGAAAAGGCAAAAATTTCCATATTGTGTCCTGCCCACGATGGATACCAAGAGGCTAGACACGTCTCTCCTTATATCAGGGATGTAAGAGAAGCTTTCATGCAATTTGAGAGTCAACTCTTAATGGCAATGACAGAACAAAAATACCTTACACGTGATGAATTGGTCGAAAGGGTACAAGATTCACAGGGGATAGTATGGTATCATCCTTACATGATAATGGCTCCAAAAGTGAATATGGAAGCACATCTCAACAAACTAATAGCTGAGAAAAAGGTTCAGAAAAATGAGAAGTCAGATCCTGTAACCTATACATATATTGGCCCTAAAGACGATTATTACTAATACTTAGATTGCAGATAAAACCTCTTGAACTAATGCAAGAGGCTCTTCAATATTTTTTACATTAACCTGTGCAAATCCTTTATTTCCTCCTCCCTTTGCACTTGTTCTTTCTATTATCTTAGCATTGATATCATTTGCCATAATTGTTTCATCAGTTGAAATAAAATATAGTATGTCGTTTCTACCTAATACTACAATTAGAAATCCTTTCTCCAATTCTCTTGCTGCTGATTGGAGAGCTTGTCTATCTATCTCAGGTAAATGGAGCAATGCAATATTCATTCCATTTATCTTTTGACTCCAGTTAGATATTTTGCTAAAAAGCATTTTAAGGAGATTGAGATTTCCTTCCTGCAGAACCTGATTTTCATTCATTTTATTTGTTAACATATCAACTAGCTTATTTCCTCTCTTCTCCGTTAGTTCTTCTAGATTTAGCATTAATGCTCGTTGATTATTGGCTGTATCAATCCCCTCTGCGTCAAGTAAGAATTTTAATGAATCTCCTTTAAAAGTATCCAAAAATACACCCTTAATCTCTGAAAGATTAGTAATGTGAACCCCTCCACAACATGTAATATCAAATCCTTCTCCATCTCCAAGCTGTATTAATCTCACTACCTCTTCGTCGGAAATTTTTCCTCTAGCTACATCTCGATATTTATTCTTGTAAGCATCCTTATTGACCATAATCGATTTTACTTCAGCACCTTCATCTATCAACCTATTAACTTTCTTCAAAACTTCGAGGATTTCTTCTTGAGACATTTTTCTTGAAATTTCAATGTCGATTTTATCTTCTTCAAAATTAGCTTTTAACGTTTCAACATCAAATAAGTGCTCTAGAACATGTGAAACAAGATGTTGTGCTGTGTGCGATTTCATGAATGAGTATCTTCTATCCCAATCTAGCTTGAGTAAAACTTCCTCTCCTTCAGCTAGCAGAGAAATTTTGTCTGATCTGACCTTTAACCAATTTCCATCCTCTTTCTTTTCTATTTCTACAATTTCGATTTCTTGTTGTTGGTAAACAATGATACCTTTGTCAGCAAGCTGTCCTCCTCCACTTGGATAAAAAAGAGTTTGATTAACTTTGATTTCGTCTTTTTTAATTTCTGTTATCCTTGCTATCGCTTCTTTTTGATAAGGAGCGCTCCAGTAGATAGGATAAGAGTCATTCTGTTCCATAATTTGATGTAAAATAAGTATGCTAAAAAAAGTTATGCTCTAAACAATATGAGTAGAATGATTCCAAAAAAATAATGGAAAATAATGGTGTTTACAACTTAGTACCACAATTCGTACAAAACTTTTCTCCTGCTGGACTGCTTACACTACAATTCTTACATACAATACCTGTTGAACTTTGAGGTTTTGCAGCAATAACTGGTTGATATGCATCTTGTGAAGGAACATAAGTTTGTCCTGGAGCAGCAGCAAATTTCTTGTCCTTTTTATCTTTCCAGACTGCTTCTCCAATAGCGGAGCCAATTGCGGTGAATGCTATGAATAATCCCCCAATTAGAACACTTCCTACCATAAGTATTATTGCCATAACTATCAATATTATTGCAAAGATAGGTCCAATTATAGCGGTTAAAACATCTTGTACAAATGCTTCAAGAAAACCTGAAGCACCACTAGTTATTAGTATCACACCAAGTGCTATACACCCAATTATTATTATTCCCCACAATATCGCTGCTATTTTTACACCATCGTTTTTATAACAGAAAAATCCTAAAATGAGAGCTCCTCCAAGAACACCAACTGCACTAAGTGTAATAGCAGCTGTTCCTGTCTGGGAATTAGTGAGAAATATTAGTAATCCAGTTGCTCCAAAACCTAAGATTATACCCAAGATATCAAAAAGAAATCTATTTCGAGCCATGATTCAGTACTGAACATTTGATTATATATTTGTTTGGAAACCAGAAAGATGTTTTTCAGTTCTTTTTTTGAGCATTATTCCAAATATTTTTATTGCATTCCACTCTATGACCAATGATAATAATGACTCCAAGGCTTGAGAATTTTTTTAGCGTAAAGTCTATCTGTGTGATAGGTGCGTCTACAACTCCCAACAAACCGGGTAATGTAGTAGCATATAATTTCGTAAATTCCTTCCCAGGAAAAACCTATCTAGTTAATCCTCGGGGAGGAGAATTGTATGGAAAGAAATTATTTCCATCTGTTTTAGATGTTGAGGATGATATTGATGTTGCATGTATAATCGTACCAGCAAAATATGCTCCCCAAGCATTGGAACAATGTGGTGAGAAAGGTATCAAAAATATTATTGTTACTACCGGTGGTTTTAATGAGATTGGAGAAGAAGGCATTGTTTTACAGAATCAGATGTATGAGATAATGAATAAATATGACATTAATGTAATAGGTCCTAACTGTTTAGGTATTTACTCTCCATCTCTTGGGATTGATACTATGTTTTTACCAGATTCAAAATTAAAAAGACCCAAAAGTGGTCCTGTTTCAATATTCACCCAAAGTGGTGCTTTTGGTGCTGCTTTCATCGACCAACTCTCGGGACTAGGGTCTGGTCAGTGGGTTTCAAAATTCATTTCATATGGAAATGCTAGTGATATAAATGAAACAGATTCTCTGGAGTATGTAGGTGAAGATGCTGAAACAAAAATGATTCTTATCTATTTAGAAGATTTCAAAAATGGTCGCAAATTCATGGAAACTGCTAGAAAAGTATCCCTTAGGAAACCAATAATGGGTATTAAGGCAAACCGTACAGTGACTGGAGCAAAAGCAGGGGCATCACATACAGCGGCATTATCTTCCAACGATGCTATTGTAGATGATCTATTAAATGAAGCTGGGATTCTCAGAGTTATAACTTGGGATCAATTAGCAGATTGTGTTCTAGCTTTTGGAACACAACCACTTCCTTTAGGTGACAGAGTAGCTATAATCACAGATGGAGGAGGTGCTGGTGTTATGGCATCTGATATGGTTTCAGACTGTAATTTACAGTTAGCTGAATTCTCTCCTGATATTCAGAAAAAACTGGATGAAATTTTTCCTATTTTTTATTCAACAGGAAATCCTATAGATCTCACAGGAAGTGCTACGGCTGAGGACTATCGAGATGCATTTGATGTAGTATATAATGATTCAAATGTCGATTCTATTGTCAATCTCAATATTCCTTGCATTCCAGATTTAGACATCGATGATTATGTTAAATACACACGTGAGTTTGCACTTAAAAAGAAGAAACCTTTTGTTACTGCCTTAATAGGCGGAGAAGAAGGTGAAAAAGCAACTAAGAACTTACTTGCCGAAGATATACCTGTTTATCCAAGTCCTGGACGAGCTGTTCGAGCAATAGGGATGCTGACAGATTACACAAAATATCTCATAAAACATGGCGTGGATCCAAAAACTATTCATGTGGAGGAGTAAGAATGAATAATAGAGAACTTTTTGAAAAAATAAAACAAGAAAAAAGAGATTGGTTATTAGAACATGAAGCTAAACAAGTTTTGCGAAATATGGAAATACATATCCCTCCATCAAGATTAGCATCAAGCGAAACTGAATCAATTGAGGCTGCAAGGGAATTTGGTTATCCTGTGGTCATGAAACTTATGTCAAAAGATGTGATGCACAAGACTGATTCTGGAGCTGTTGTAATAGATATTGACTCTGAAGAACAAGTAAAAGAAACTTATGCCGATTTTATGAGGAGATTTGAGAATGTGGATATTACAGGAATACTAGTTGAAAAAATGGTTAAAAAAGGAATAGAATTGATTATAGGTACTAGCACAGATTCAACTTTTGGACCTGTGATACTCTTTGGTATTGGAGGAGTGCTTGTTGAAGCAATAAAAGACGTGGTTTTCAGAATGTGTCCAGTTACGAAAGAGCAAGCTATGAGTGCAATGGAGGAAATAAAAGCAAAGATACTTCTTGAAGGATACAGGGGGCAACCAAAAGTAGATAAAAATCAATTAGCTGATCTGCTTGTTAAACTTTCACAACTTGCTTGGGAAAATAGGGATTTTATCGCTGAAATGGATATTAATCCCATTATAGCAAATGAAGATGGAATCTTCCCTGTTGATGCCCGAATAATCCTCAAAGTTTGAGTAATTTAGAATTCTGAGATTAAAGCGACTACATCTGGTCCTGTGTGTGCAGAAATTGTTACTCCTGTACACCTTTTGGTTATTTTCGCTCCTTTAATGTATTTTTTTACAGCTGCTTCCATTAAATCTGCTCTTTCAGGACTATTACCATGTATGATAACAACCTGTTTTGGAAATCTATTGAATTTCTCTGTTGTTAACTCTAGGATTTTATGAATTCCTTCTTCTGTTTCTGTTACAGTAGTTGCAACATCATTCTTTCCTTCACTATTGACAACTGTTATAGGTCTCTTTCTTAATAATCGACCAAGAATGTATTTTGTAACGGAAATTCTTCCACCCTTTCGTAAGTATATCAGAGATGGTAGAAGAATGTAGGTTTTGATATTCTTTGTATGTTCTCTTAACAGTTTTGAGATCTCTTCTCCTGATTTTCCTTGTTCTCTTAATTCTATCCCTTTTTCAATTAATAGGACTTCAGAATACGAAGCATTCAGAGCATCAACAAGATGAATTTTTATGGAATCATCTTTCTTTTTGAGCATATTTGCTCCCAGACGAGCACTATTTATTGTACCGCTTAATCCAGAACTTAAGGTTACTACGATAATTTCTTTTGTTCCTTCATCAACTAAGGATTCATAAGCTTCAAAGAATGCGTTAGGTGAAGGTTGTGCAGTTTTTGCAAAAAAATCCTCAACAGAAGTATATTTATTATAATATGATTCAAGGTCAAAACTACTATCTTCTTTATGCTCTACGTCAGCAGCATCGCTGAATGTTACACTTAAAGGAACTACTTTTACTCCAATTTCATCTGCATAATTCAAATCGATATCTGACCCACTATCAGTGACAAATCTTATTCCCATAGAATTCAAATCTCGTTTAGATTTATAAGAGATTCTCTGAAACATAGCTACTTAAAAGAATGAAAATAACATCTTAACTAGATTAGATACCCGATTAAATCTCTTCTAAATCTATTTCCTCTTCCTCTTCCTCTTGTTTCAAAGAAAAGGCTTGATCTAGACTGGAGATGGTGTCTTTCAGTGTCTGCATTACTTGAGCATCATCCTCATAATGCTGTGAATCTATTATTCTTTTGTAAATCTCCTCATGGATATCTTCAATATACCTTAAACCATAGGCTATTGCATTCCTTACTCTTGGGTTAAGATCATTCTCTAATAATACAATGATTCTTTCCATTTTGTTCTCATCATTTAGATATAGAAAGCAAAGAGAAGCTGTAGCACGCTCAAGGGGGTAGCTACTAGATAAAGAAATTTCAAGATTCTTTAAGGTTGGTTCTCTCTTTCCACGTTTTGTTAAGAGGAGTGCTAGCCAGCTTCTGAAAATTGATGGTGATTTATAGAATGTTTCCTCTAAAATATCAAAACTTATATCTTTTCTAATAAGTAGTTTCTTCAATGCTTTCTGTTTATTCTCTCCCGCAATGGCAAGAAGTAATGTTCCAACCTTTTCCTTTCTGATTAGAGGGATGATAATGAAGGGAACATAAGCTATAGCGATTAATGGATAAACTCCTAAGACATTATATACTAATCCGTAATTTACATAAAAGAAATATGAGATGGTTCCTAGGAGGAGAAGCAATTTAATTGGATAACTAAAATATCCTTTAATTAGTGGATCCTTTGAGAAATAGAAAACAGTTGCAAACGACATTACTGCAATTGAAATCGGAACTGCTGTGAATAAGAAAATGGCTGTTCCAACTGGAGTTACATTTGTTATTGCAGTTGTAATGTACATAATTAAGAAGTAAATTCCTACTGGAATGGTGGTTCCTAAAGTAATATTTACTCCTTCTCTTTTTCTAGTTTTTCTTTCCAGAAATTTTGCTTGTTTCTTTAAATCTGGTATGATTGGCTCAGACATCTGCAGAGTTTGTTTAGTCATTTGCTTCATAAGACCTGTGTAACTCTGTTTTCCATATCTAGATGAAATGACCATGTTAACCAAGACAACGAGAACTATGAAGATTATCAAAGAAATGAAAATGCTTCCAATGAAATTGAACAAAGCCTGAATAATTAACTCAATTACAAAAACTACTAAGGTGAAAACTACTAGAGCAAGTCCTTGTTTTTTAAGAGTTATCCAGAATTGTTTAAAAAATTTAACTGTATCCCGATAGAAAATAGCCGGATAAAGTACTACTCCAAACACTCCCGCATATTCAATTCCTTCTACAGTACTTGCTAAGATATCAGCAGTAGTTGTAATTCCGTCTGAAAAATTTGGAAATCCCCATTTAAGTGCAATTATTTGAAGAATCACGTTTGATGGCGCTCCATATCCAAATGTAAACCCGATAAAAAGAAGAAGAATTGAAAGTTCTATCCTTCTACTTAAGTGATAAACTAAAATTGTGATGAAAGATACTAACAAATAATAAAACAGATCGGTAAGAAACACTAGTAGTAAAGTATACGACTTCGTAGAAAATGCTTCTAATATGTAAGACTGAATCGAACCTTGTGAAAGTAGATAGAAGGTTAATAGAATTACTGATGAACCGATTGCTACACCTATTTTTGTATTAACCTTAATATTGATTGAATACATGATGCCTGCAAAAAGCAAAGCAAAAATTGCAACAGTTAACATTATTGATATTAGAAGAAATATATATTGATTGGTTGTTCTAAAATCAACATAAATCCCTCCGGGTGTCCCTGTTCCTGGTTCTCCTGTTCCTGGTTCTACTGTTATCCCTGCTACTTTATGAACAGCTGGAACAAGGACAGAATTATAGAGTAAAGCTAAAGCAAAAATAAATGAAAGACCAAAAAAAGCTGTTTTCAAAATATTAGGTACGTTCCTAGCTATTTTTTTTGGCGAATTTATTTTTATTCCCATTTTCTGTATATAAT
>JAGXNV010000064.1 GCA_019894795.1 Candidatus Heimdallarchaeota archaeon
GATACAGACAAAGATGGTCTATTAGATGGGTGGGAAGTAGAAAATGGTCATGATCCGTTAAAATGGGATAATTGGGCTAAACTCTTTGGATTATATTTACTCCCTTTATGGTTAGCTCTTCCTGTGCTCACTTATGTTCTATTCTACAAACATCTTCCTCCAAAATATCAAATATTCAAGAAACAAGCAAAACAAAAATCAGCTCAAGATTAATTCTTTGCCTTAAAGATGCGAGAACTCTTTCATATTAAAAAGTACTTAACCAGCTAGCAAGATAGTGGACTTGTTAAAAGGGTGTTAGACACATGTACAACACCTGTGGAACTATGCTAGTTGCTTTAACGTCCTTCCAAGAAGATATCTTTTTAGAAGGGAGAAGCTGTAACAAAAGGAATAGAGGAAAAAGAAAAGGTCTTCTGTTTCAAAAGAGGAATAATCTAAAAATTCTCCTAAAGTTTTTATTCTCATACATTGAATATTATGTGACATGAGTAAGAATCTAATTGCTAATTTTGGTAAATATAAGCATCTTATTGCCAAGATTATTGTTGGAGCTACCGTCTTCTAGAATTCGTTGTTCAATGTTTTTAAGAGCTGATAGAAATCAATCCAAATATCTTTGTGTATAGAATTTCAGAAAATTAACCATGTCTTCTGAAGTTTTCCATTTTTGTTGATCATTTAGTTCTCTATGAAATGTTCGAGCTAACGAGATTTCATGAGGAAGGTTAATAAATATCAAATAATCGATTAATTAGCTTCTCATTAATATAGATGAAATTTTGGCTAAAACTTTATAGGTATTAATTCTCAATTGCTAGTATTATGCACAATAAGCATTTTATTGTAAGGGTCGCAACAGGAGCTTCAATTATCATTCTGATCGCAATATTAACTTTCAGCAGTTTGTTCTCAGTTAGTTTAAAGTGGAGTGGTCCATATCCTTCTGAAATAAAAGAAGGTAATCTAGAACATCTTAATAATGACATTTTGGCACCTATACAAATCGTCCAAACAGCTCCTGATCAATATTATGCAATATTTAGTGGTTTTTATACTTCCTATTATGATGATTATTACTTCTTCGGTAGAAGTTCAAATTTAAAACAATGGTCGTCCATTGTAGACATTGAATCTATTGTTCCGACCAATTATCATCCGAATGGGAATCCAAGAGTACTAACTCCATTAAGCAATGGAAAAATACAACTCACAAATGCAGTAAATTTTGGAGAATATATCAGGATTCGTTACCGTGTATCATTAAATGGAATATCTTGGGAACAAACCAAAGAAGCATACCTCAATCTTACTCTGGTTGGCATTACCGACTATGACTTGTATTATGGTAATATTTTTGTTTTCCAAGAAGGCGAGAACACAAAGTATCTGTTAGTTGAAGATTCATGGTCTTCTAGTTCACATAGTGAGAGATTGATTATGGGATACATTGAAGAAGCAAATGAAACCTTCATCATAGAAAATATAGAAATTTCAAACGTGGATAACGGGTATGTTAGACAGTGTATTCTTTGGAAAGGAAAGCCTACTATTCTTTACAGAACCTTTCTTAATGATAAAGATATAATAGGGATAGGTATCTACGATAATAGTGCATGGGATTACTTTGAAATAGATACTGACTCGAATACATATTATGAATTATTAGTTCATGAAGATAAGTTACATATTGTTCACGATACAGTCATTTTAGAAAATGATCAAAGTATCTATTCCGTCGAAAAGGAATTTTTGCAAATTTCAGAGGTTGAATTAAATTATCAAAACACAAGTTGGCAAATAAAAAATAGCGAAACTATTACCCACGGGATTATGCCTAGAGTTGTAAGTGTTATAGAAAACTGCGAGGATAAAGTGATCATGGTTACAGAGTATGATGACATCGGATGGTATATTGAGGAATTTGATAAGAATCAGCTGTATGATTATATAACAAGGATTACGTTTCTCATACTGACAATTGTAGTACCGATTATCATATACAAAATTAGACAAAAAAATAAGAGGAGGAGAAGCGAATGAGAGAGAGCATTACAAAGAATCTGAAAAAGATAACACTTGTAAATCGAATCCAATTTATGTTGGTGATTATTGTTCTAGAATTTGTTCCAATATTTATACAAGATGTTTCAAATAGTTTATATCTAGTAGAATCGAATAGCATTTTCTTCCTATTTGATAGAAATTTCAATGATTATGAGGGTGTTTTTCAGTACAAGATTAGCCTGTTTGCTGTTGTTTTCATTTGTTTTATTTTGTTAACTCTTATCTTTAGATATAAGAGCATAATTTTTGAAGGCTTAGTGTCCTCTCTACTAATAGTTCTCATAGTTATGCCAATTATGTATAAAGGAAGTTCAAATGACTATTTTTATTATATCATAAAATTGAGAGTTGGTTACTTTCTTTTATGTATATCCTCCTTAATTAGTTTAGCAGTGTTTATCATTACCATCAAATTTACTGAACAAAATAAGATTGTTCTTTTTAATAAGATAAAGACTCCAGTTTCAAAGAAGAACAAAGCATTAAGACACATAATAGCTCTTTACTTATTCTCTGCGTTTCCTATTTTTTACGCATATGATGAGCTTCAACAAACTAATGTATTTGGTTCAATCTTTTTCTCTGAAAGTACAAGACGTTTCTTTATTGGCTTTGTACCAGCCATTGGTGACCCATTTTCTTTTGGTTTCACGACATATCCTCGAGGGTCACTTGCTATGAATGCAAGAATAATAATCGAAATAGTGATCGTCTTAATGATCTTTCTTCTACTCTTGGATAAATGGAAATATGATTTAAAGGGTAGAAAATTCAATGTTGGATATATCTTTGGAATTTTTATGATATTATTTGCAGTGTCTGTTGGAATATTCCAAAGATATGTAGGATCAGGTAATCTTGTCTTCCTCAAAATGTTTTTTGAACCTCTTGTACTATACTTACTATGTCCATGGTTCCTACTACCATTCTTTCTAGTCATTGATAGTACTAGAGAACAGAACAAGATGAAACTTGGTTTGTTCTTCTTCTTAGTACAAAATGTTTTAATGATAACTGCCATATATTTAGCTACTGAACCAGGGATAGTATTTAGAGAGTTTCTTACATATGGTAGTTACAATATTCAGTTTTCCCTAAATATCTTTATTTTAATGTTTTTAGCAGTAAAAATCTTCTTGAGTGACGAAAAAGAAAAAAGGCCTCCATCCATTGAATCCGAATGATTTTTCTAGAAAAGATGAAAATCTGTCATTCTTTTTTGCACTTAGGTTCTAGTAATGAAAAGATCGGAAGAGTTACTAAGATGGATCGATGATATTGCTGAAAGATTCATAAAAATGGCAAACGAGATTTGGAAATTTGCTGAAATACGTTTTGAGGAAGTTAAATCTGCAAAATTACAAATTAAAACTCTGGAAGAGGAAGGTTTTGTTGTTTCTAGGATTTGAGAAAGAATATGCCATTATAATTCCAATCAGGATGTTCAACCAGCTCAGGCAATATTTTGGATACGATTGGGTGGTGGGATTTTACCCCTAATTTTTCTTGTTCTTGTTCATATCTCGTTGTACTTCTATCCATTGCTTGGAGAGAAACTAAAATAAAAAAAAATGGATTCAAGTAATTTTCATAAGAAAAAAGGAAAATCAGATCGCTGAATCGTTGTTGAAGTGTAGGGGAATAATTAATTAATGGTTCTTCTTATTAGGCTTAAGGATAAACTTGCAGAAAGAATGTAATCCACTAGATTTAGAAGATTATAGATATTTAATCAATTTAGATAAGAGATTTGAGAAAAAAGAAGTGATCCTGAAAAACCAAAAAGACAAAGAAATTCTTGTAGACAGACTATTAGATTATTTAATTTTAGAAATGGATAGTAAAAGAACAAGAAATTTTGCTATGGATGCTTCTCATTTTCCGGAAAAGAGAGAACAACTATATAAGCTATTGACCCTTCATCCTCCCTATAAATTCCCTAAATGGTTCTATCAATGTATGAATCAACTTCTTCAGACAGAGCTGAAGGAGCGCAATATGGTAGAAGTAACCAATCTGCCTTTAATTTCTCAATCGATTGCTGGAACAAAGTTTAGTTCAGCATCAAAATGTGCTCTTTGGAAAGGAGACATCACTAATCTAAGGATTGATGCAATAGTAAATGCAGCCAATAGGAAAATACTTGGATGTTTTCATCCATTTCATAAATGCATTGATAACGCAATTCATACAGCTGCAGGGCCACAGTTACGAGAAGATTGTAGTATAATAATGAATAAACAATCTTGTTTAGAAGAAACAGGATGGGCTAAAATCACTAGAGCCTATAACCTCCCCTCGAAATATATTCTTCATACAGTAGGACCGATTATTAAGCGTAATCAAGAGTTCATCTCAGTTGAAAAAGAAAATCTTTTGGCTGATTGTTACTTTTCTTGTTTATCATTAGCTTCACGCATGAAAAATATTCGTTCTATAGCTTTCTGTAGTATTTCAACAGGTGTTTTTGGTTTTCCCATAAAAGCAGCAGCAAGTATTGCTACTAGAACAGTAAATGAATGGTTAGAAAATAATCCAGAGGCATTTGATTTAATTGTATTTAACGTCTTTTCAGAAAATGATTACGAAGTCTTCAAAAGTGCTCTTTAGGTTGTTATTCCTCCTCTTAAGTTGAAAATTTAACAAAACGGATTATTAAATAACAACAATAGGATATAATTATTTGAAATGAATTTAGCATCAACCAGAGGAAAACATACATGTTGTGGAGCTGATAATCCCTATAACGAGGTTTCAACCATTTACAAAGATAAGAAACTTTACTTCTGTGATAAATCCTGTTTAAAAGAATTCAAGAAAGATCCTGAAAGATTTCTAGCATCTACACATTTTCGTTTAGAGTTTGAGGATTTAGAAAATGCATAAATGAACCAGATTATAGTTAGAATGGCAATCTGAACTACTAGTTAAAACTAAACTGATCTATAATTTCCATAATTTTGTCTCCTACATCTACGATAGATTGAATGCTTTGCAGGATTTCGTTACTAATTAAAACCTTGGGATCTTCAAAGTCATAATGATCAGTCATTTTCTCATTGAGGAACTTAAAATTAGTAATCATGTTTAATATTGTAGCACTCTTCTCTTTTAATTTATCGAATTTGTTTGAAGCACAAACGTAGTCTCGGTAAAGTCCTTCTACCATATGAAACATGATCTTGCATAGCGTTGAAACATCCTTTAGAATATTGACTAGCTCTCTATATTCATCTTCCTTGATACGGTCTATATTTTCAAACATTAGAGAGCGAACTTCTTTCATTGTTGAAGTAACTCCAATCAATCTTTCAAACAACTCGAATTTTACTATCTCAATTTTAGTATCTACTTTCCCTTCTTTCAGTAATTCCACTAAATTCCCACGTTTTTCTCTTTCCTCATCCTCAAGTAAATCAAAAAGAGAACTAGAGATATCAGTGCGCCTCTCAATATAGAGAGCTTCATAATATTTAGACGGTAGAAGTGAGAGACCTATCAGGTTTTTTTCAATTTTCTTATCTAAATTTCGTCTTCCAAAAAATTCACTAAACATGATTAAAACACCCCTTGAAAAATGTAATAGAAAGCAATTGCACATAAACCACTGATTATCGGTGTAAGAAAAACAAACAAAACAATATGTCTGACAGATTTGAGATTAATTGGTTTTTTATCACCATATCCAGCTCCAATAAAACTTGAAACTAAAATCATTGTTCCTGAAACGGGTATTCCAAGACTAACAGCAACTAGAGTAATCAAAGCTGCTGAAGCCTGGGTCACAAAAGCTGATTCAGGTGTTAATTCCACCACATCATTTCCTAATTTTTTCAGTACACGCCAACCTATTGTCATTAATCCAACACCTAAACCTATAGATCCTATGAGTAAAGGTAAACTCTGATAAAAAATGGATTTAGTAGAATCCTGAAAGAGAGGATAAATAGGAGCAATAGCATTTGAAATGTCATTGCCAGCTCTTGACAAACCAGTTATAACTACCATTAGAAGTAGAAATGAACCAGTAATAGCATTAGAAGTTTCTAAGTTGCTTAATCCTCGAACTGATTTTCTAAGGATCTTTCTAACTAATTTCATCAGAATAAAAGAACCGAAAAAACCAAGAACCGGTGAGATAACCCAAGTGAGAAATACTTTACCCATTCCATCCCAACCCCAGTGAATGCTTTCTCCATGAACTAGTGATAAAGCCAGGATAGACCCCACCATAGCTTCTGTGGATGAAATAGGTAAACCAAAAACAGAAGCAAGGATTAAGCTTATTGCCATTGAAGTAAGAACTGCAAAAATAAGAAGATTGTCAGAAGACAGTTGAATTGTCGATATATGATTATTTAGTGTATTACTTATTTTAGGTGTAAATAGGAATGCACCAATAATAGCTACAATTGCTCCAAGGATTACAGCTGTTTTCACTGGTAATCTCTTTACACCTACAACTGGAGCAAATGTTTCATCATTTGTACCGATGGCAAATGAAAGAAGCACTGAAGTAACTATCATAATTATTAGGATTATATCGACCATTAGATTACACCAGATTCAAGATCAGTTCATTTGCACCGTATTTTTTTGTTAGATATCTTACTTTCAAATTAAATTTCACTAATTACTATTGATCTTAAGGCATCAGAAGCATCCTCTGCAGCATTTGCGGCTTTTTCAATTTCTCTTATAGCGTGATCAAAGATAATTAGAGAAGCAAAATTATCACTAATTTTATTTATGTCAAAATAGTGTTTTTTCAATCTAGAATACAAACCATCTACTTGATGCTCGATAAAACTTATCTCGGTAGTAATATCGACTGTTCTTCGAATATCGGTTCTATAAACAGTGAGAGCTTCAATCAATTTTTCCACACAGAGATTAACTAATTCACAGGATTTTAGAATCTCCTCAAAGATATGTTTAGGAAGTTGCAAATTATGAAGAATTAGAAAGTTGTTACATGCGCGTTTAGAACAACCTGCAACCTCATCAGCCTTTTTAACAAAAGTAAGAATCTCTGACCTAAGTTTGGTTTTTAAATTCCCTTTAGTTAATTCTAACCAGATATCAGCAAGTATTTTGTCCGCTGTATTTTCTAAAGCAGTTATATTCCCTACTTCTGAATCCAGTAAGGCTGTATCATTGTTTTTCCAAGCGTATACGGCTTTAATAAGGACCTGTGTCGCTTCATGAATTTTAGCAAGGTGCTGATTCATCTTTTGGTATATTTCTTCTTCTGATTCTTTCTTAAGTAATTTACTAATTTTCATAGTTATCCTTCACATAAATTCTATGTTTCTCTTTAATGATAATTTAAAAATTTACGTATTCAAAAATGGAGAATTTCAAAAAAGCGCAGATAAGTGGGTAAGTTATTTTAAAATTACATCTGGTGAGAGTTTAACAAACAATGATCAATTAGCTTTGATAACTTGATACGAGCAGGTAGTGACATACTATTATTTTCTTCATTTTCTGCAATTATCTTGCTAAGAATCTTTGAACTCTTTAGATCACTCAAAAAATCACTCATCTTTTTTAGAGGTAAGTAGGAGTTTCCCATAAAAACATAACAAATATTGAGATTTTGCACAGTTTTAAGTATGCAGGAATATTCTTGAAAACGGAATCTAGTAATTTTACTATTAGCTCTTTTTTCATCACAAATATGTTGAATCTTTCTTTGAATATTAGAGATTTTTTCAGGATCAAAAGGCAAAGAAGAATAAGAGTCAGAATACAGCACTGTTCCCTCGTTATTGGACATTAGGAAGAAACAAGGTGATTCAGAATCATAATGCACATCTGTATAATTTACCCATTTTCTAATCATATTGTTTAACAAAATTTCAATATGAGTATACTCTAATCGTTCTTCTAATGTATGGAGATATGTAGTGAAATCCTCCCATACATCTAACTGATTCAATAGCATATCATGTTCATTTGAAAGTAAAATTTCTAATCTCACCAATCCTTTTTCACAAGCCATCTCTTGTGCAAGTTCAAGCAACTCAAGAGCTTCTTCCACTTTTAGCTCTAATAGGAACATTTTGGATTGCAGGAAGTATAACTCAATTAAAAGTAAATGAGAATCATTTATTGTTGCAATTATTGCAAGCCTTTTTGTGTACTCACGAAGTTCTTCTAGTAACTGCAAGTCATTGGAGGTTCTAATCTCTTCTAAGAGAATATCACAAAGGTAGAGATATGCTCTCTCTGTAGTCTGATAATACGTTATCTCTTGACCAATCAAATCAATTAGAATTTGTTTAGCTTTTTCCTTACTTTCCTTATCAATATACGAACTAAGAAACAATGCTTTAGAAAGAGAAAATATCTGATTTACAGCATCTTCGTCAACAGATTCCTTCAATTCTTTTAGCTGTTCATAGTACTCTGTTGCCTTTTCCTGCTGATTCTGTTCAAGATTTACTATAATAATTTGTAAGTAATTTTCAGCAACTTGAGAATAAGCCCCATAACTTTCACGAACTTCTAAAGATTCTATATAGTAAGTAGTAGCTTTAGTTAAGTTGCCTTTTTGGTAATAGCTATCTCCTAGAAGACTCAGAACTATAGCAATATAATATTTACCTAAGAATTTTCTTATATCTTCAAGCTTTTGTAATTGCATTTCCAACGCTTTATCAATATCACCTTTCACCCAAGATATACGTGATTCTACAAGCATACGAATATGAGGAAACACAGTGTCTGTGAAAGTAGGGTGTTCCTCTAATTTTGCACATCGGTCGTTAAATTTTGAAGATTCATTAATATCCCCAGACATTGCATAGTGATAAGCAACAGCTAAACATGCACGATATATAGAGTTTATAGTACCTAATTCTTCAGCTTTCTGAAGATATTCCAATGAATAGTTTATAGCTTTTTTACAATTGCCTATGTTCCCATAAATAGTTCCCTTTGTTCCAATAGTCGATGAAATTCCGGGTTTATCATCAAGTTCTTGAAATAGTTGTAAAGATTGTTCCACATATTTCAAGGCCAGAGAGTTCTTTGTTTTATAAAGATAAGTCCAAGCTATTTTTTGAATAATATCAGCATAGTAAAATTGACCTTTAAGTTCCTTAAAGAAATATGATAGTTTTTCTGCAATAGATACATTAACATCATAATCCGATCCAAAAATAGAAGGTCTAAATTTGATAAAGAGTAATAAAGGTATTTTGCTCTTCTGTACATCTGAGAGTGAATCTACGGAGTTAAAGAGTTCTTCCTTTGTTTCCTTTCCTTCTATTAATTTGTCGAACTGTTCTAGAACCGCCTGAACAGCTCCATGTTCAGATATCAGCTCGATATACACTTGCTGAATTTTTTGATAAATATCAGGAAGTTTAGCAAAATTATTATGTCTTTGGTTAGCAAAAAAAAGAAGTGTAAAAGATTCAAGGAGATCCAATTTGTTATCGTAATATTTTGCTTCATTCTTCTCTAATAAGTCAATTGCATCATAGACACGACCTTCTAAGATAAGTTGCTTAGCTTTCTTTAGAATCATTAGACTAACACAATCTCAGTGAATTATGGATAAGAGTCATTCATATCTTATAATGTTTATCCAAAATAATAGAAAAAAGATAAAGAAAAGAGAATTCTAACGTTTTCTCTTTCTTTGAATTATGTAAGTTAGTGGAATAAAAGTCAATATAAACAAGTAATAGGGAAAAGATGCTTCTTCTGTACTATATGGTTTTGCTAATGGATAGGGATCACAGCAATTTGCAGTTCCAAGTATTGAATAATTACCTTCACCGTTCCAATCATCCCAGTAATTACCTTCTAATGTTGCTTCATCATACCATAGGTTGTTAAATCCTCCATCGTAAGCTTGTGGCTCATTTGTACCTACGTTATTACTAATTAAGTTATTATGATGAATTATATTGTTACAACTACCAAGGTCAGCTTTTATACCATATTCAGTTTGGTATTCTATCTGATTATAAGCTATTAAGGAATCATTTGAAAATTTGATTTGTATACCAATATATTCATTATTTTTTACGGTGTTTTTTGTAACAGTAATATGGTCAGAATTTGCATAAATTATTCCTGCACCACCATTGTCATCACAAATATTTTCTGTAATAGTAACTGAAGAACAATTTTCAAGTCTGACGCCAATTAAAGTATCTGGACCTAGTATATTCTTAGCTATGTAAGCATCGTTTGTGTTCTCTAACCATATTGCATATTTTTGATTGCCTTCAATAAGATTTTCTAATATCTGAACCGTTCCTTCTGCAGCATCTATAATAGATATTCCAATAAAACCGTTCTTAAGATGACAATTTCTAATGATAAAATGTTTCGTGGTATTAGTGATCTCTATATTATTGTAAAAGGTTCCAGGCATTATCTCTAGATTTTCAATTAGGTAAGGATCAGCTTCAGTACCTGATCCACTTAAACCTAAGGCTTCAAAGTCGTCATCAGAGTGTATTACTATTTTTTCAGAGGGTACCAATAAACTTTCATCATAGGCTGATGCATTATTGTTTAAAGGTAAACATAAAAGAAATAAAGATAGACAGAAAAGCATTTTTATTGATTTTAGTGTACGTTTTTTTGACATATAATCACCTTTTTATTTTCTGAAATCCTCAGATTGGTAAATACTTAAGGGGTATATCCCTTCTGTAGGAAGATTAGGAATTTTGTCTATTATTGTTTTAATTGAATCTATATCTTTTGCATCCCATTGACACAAAATCTTCTTGACAAGACCTTGTTCATTCAATATTGCCCAACTCTTAACCCAGTAAGCATCAGTACTAGTATGAGCTTTAACAGCTTGACCTATAGGTGTCATAACTTCTACTGAAGCTGGTTCTGGAAAAGGATGGATTGCTAAATATTTCGACATTTTTTTACCTCGTTTTATGTATGTGCCATAAAACGCATGCACTCATGTGTGTTATTTTACATACATATATGTAGATATATTTAGATACATATAAATAGTTTTTGGAAAAAATGAGGAGAAAATACAAAGAGGGAAAGGAAAAGCTATGAGAGAGTTAAGATTCTAATGTTTCGGAAGTTTCTGCTTTAGAGATTTCAGGTTCTTTTTGTTTTGGTCTGATTGGAACGACTTGGATATGATCGTATACACCTATGTCCTTTAGAAGAGTTGTATATGCAGTTGTCAAGAAGAATTGCTTGAGTTTGTACCATGATGTTTCAGTAATTATTGGAAAACCCTTGAACTCAAGAGAGCAGGTATGCTTTCCTTCGGTCAAGTTCTCCTTTTTGTCAATATGTCCACATCTAAGACAAAATTTCCAACGATGATGTTGAGCATACAATGCTTCAGCTGTTTTAGCATAAGTGGTTAAACCTATATTAAATGGGACTTTCCATAGTTGCATAACGAAGTTCTTAGCAATTTGCTGAATTTCTATTTTTTCACTGTCTTTTATGTCAGGCATGTCAACCACTCTTTATTACTTTCACGTGTATTGGTTTTTTGACACATATTAGTTTTTCTGTTTATCAAATGGAGAATAACTTGACTGAATTAGAAACTAAGAAGAAAAGGAATCAAAAAGAGTTGTAAAATAAGAAAAAGAAAGGAGTAACACAAAAGTTTTGAAATATATCCTTCAGTTTAATCACTTGCGTGTATGGTAAGTTGACTCTTTGTTTTGGTTTCGCTAAAGCTTGAAGATTTCTTTTTCTTTCCACCATAGCTTGAAGACTTCGTTTTGGTTTCGCTAAAGCTTGAAGATTTCTTTTTCTTTCCACCATAGCTTGAAGACTTCGTTTTGGTCCCATTAAAATTTGAAGATTTCTTTTTGGTTCTGCTAGAACTTGATGATCTCTTTGATTTTGATTGTATAGTAATGTTCTGATTATCACTGAAATAAAGCCTTTGAATAGGTTTCTTCATGAAATTTTCTATTTCACGAAGCATTTTCAATTGGTCGTGAGTAGCGAGAGATATTGCTTTTCCTTCATTTTCCATACGTGAGGTTCTTCCTATGCGATGGACATATATTTCTGGTCCTTCTCTTGGTAAGTCAAAATTGAATATGTGTGTAACATGAACGATATCTAATCCTCTTGCAGCAACATTAGTAGCTATTAAACAGTCAATTTTCTCTTTTCTGAAATCTGCCAAAATAAGTTCTCTTTGATTTTGTGTTTTATCGCCATGTAATGAACTGAATCTCATATTGAGACCTTTTTCCTGTGATAAACGCTTTCTAAGCTTATCGCCCCATCTCCTTGTATTAACAAAAATTATGGAAGATTTGGGTTGTTCCATTTTGAGTATTGAAACAAAACTAGCAAATTTCTGATTGGCATCGTTGATTTGGTAATAATACTGCTTACAGTTAGCTACAGTTATATCATCTTTACTCACATTTAGTTCAACAAGTTGTTCACCATGACTAAATTGACGAGCAATCTTTGTTATCTGTTTAAGCATTGTCGCAGAAAATAATAATAAGCGAGGAGAAACACCTTTCATTGCGTCAAACAGAATGTACTGTATATCAGGGAGAAAACCCATATCAAGCATC
>JAGXNV010000065.1 GCA_019894795.1 Candidatus Heimdallarchaeota archaeon
TCTATGATATGGGTAATTTAGTTTAAACCTTATAAATAAAAGATTACTTCTCGTTAAGTGGAAGAAATTCAACAAAACTTTATTAGTTAGAGATATTTAGATTAGCTTGATGACAAGCCAAGAAGGGGAAGATCAACCTAAGAAGGGAAGTGTGTTTAAGGTTATACTAATACTGTTTGGGATTATTGAGATTGGGCTAATTACAGCAGCTTTATCGTTTATAATTGGAGCATCACTCTCTGCAGATCCATGGATTGATTTGGATCAATTATTCACCGGTTATATACTAATGGGGATATTTGCAGGCTCTTTAATTATCGTATTTCCCATATTAATAATCTCATTTATTGCAAGTAAAAGAAAGGCTATAACTAAAACATTTCACAATATTACTAGCTCAGTTACAAGTTCAGCTGCAGATTTAGCTCCTTATTCAGCATCATATAGACCTTCAAAAAGTGGTCAAGTTTACTATTGTGACTATTGTGGGTATGAAGTTAGAAGTCAGGAAAGAGAGTGTCCTGAATGTAGTGGCCCCATTCAAAAGGGTAAAAGAGTTGCATGAAAAAGTGAGAAAAAGAAATAAAAGAGATTTAGATTTTTAAAATATTCTCTTTCTTTGTAGGGACAATAAGAACTTCATCAATCTCATTAATGTTTTTAATGGCTTTTTCATTCCAAAGCTGTAAAATCTTGTTGAGGAGCTGTTTAAAAGTTTCATGTTTTTCCTTTGGCAATTCTTCTACTTCTAGAACAATAGGAGAAACTCCCTTTCTTAGCTTATAAACCTTCAATTTTCCTTCTTTCGCTTGTTCAATAATTCCTTGTGTCTCTAGAACTTCTAGATGGTGATAGAGATTGTATCGAGATTCATCTAAAGATTTTTCTAAATCTAATGTAGTTTGATTCCTCTCCTTCAGTTCCTCTACTATAGCCTTCCTTGTAGGATGACTAACAGAGGAAATCTTCTTGGGAACACGCTTTCTCCGTTCTTCGCTCATATACAATCTCCTCACACTGAATTATTCAGTATTATCCTCCTCTTTCTTCAGAGATTTTATTTTCTGAGCGGCGATGTTCTTCTGTATAAAATCAACAGAGGATTGAGCTGACTTGAAAGAAGCTGTATCAGTAGCGTTAAGCTTTTCTTTAATTGCTTGAGGAGCCATTTCATAATACTTACCCTCCATAGCAGTAGATGCAGCCATTTTATCTTTCTTATCCCTTGTCTCAGTTCTTTGGAGATAGAAGTGACTGATCATATGAATAACCTTTCCTTCCCCGTGTTCAAACTCGACAATCACTGGACTCTCGCCATATTTTGTCTTAAGCTCATTTGAATAAACGAGAACTTTGACATTTTTCTTATCGAGTATTTCAATAGGATAAGAAGAACCTTCTAACCACCAAAGAGGGTCACCTTCTGCTTCTAGAAAACCTTTTACTATAGGATTATCTGGATCTTTAACTGTGATTCTTACAACTTCATCTCCAGTAGGCTTTTGATTATACTTGACTTTATCAGGAAATCCTTTTTCCAAAACATTCTGAAGAGCCCAGTCTGTAGTAATTAATAGACCACCTTCATGAACAAAGGTTACTAGTTTTCGTATAGCCTTATCGCTTATGTTTCCAGGACAGTTAATGAAAACAGTCTGATCAGGTCGGTAACTTACTGTTTTAGCAGATTGCTCTGAGATAACTACATGAGGAATGTCTGCTAGTCGAAGAACTAACTCACAGTTATCGTATCCTCCCTGAACAACTATAACATTACTCTCATCTACCTTGTCAAGAGCTGCCGCCATTTCTGGTTCTTCTTCTCTCAGCTTTGTTTTAGCATACCAAGATGAAGCCTTGTATGAATCTTTCATTTGATTATATCTATCATCATCCTTATCCACATTCTTCAGTGCTCCTTTTGATTGGATATTTTGAAATGATTGAAAGATTTCTTCTTGATTTGTTTGTTTCTGTTGTTTTTCGTCATTCATTTATGCTCAAGTAAGTAACTACTTACTGACTTAAAAGCATTTTGGTAAGTAAGTACTTACTATGAAAACGGAAAATGTAGAGTAGCACATAGGGGCGTGCAATGAAATAGGACGCAGTAAAGTAATTTCTAAGCAAGGTTGATTAATAGTGAATGTATATTATTGGCTACTCTTTCAGCAGCGGGAGGATCATAATTTGATAGTACAATTAATGTATAATTCACCGGTTGATAAACGCCAAAGAAACTATTTATACCTGGGGCCCCTCCATTATGACCATAACGGGTTAAACTATCATAATTGTGAACACCAAAGCCATAAGCATATCTTATATTTTCCATCTCAGGGTTTGGCTGTATTTTACCTGTTAGTACCATTTTTGTAAGTGTTTCAGTTAGCAATATATGTGAAAATAGAGCCTTGCTGAAAAGGAGTAAATCTTTTGCGGTTGAATATCCCCCACCAGCTGCACTACCTTTGATTCTAGCCATTTGCTTGTTTGACCGTAAACAACTGAGTCTTCAAAACTTATCCAATCTTGCCAAGGAGGAAAGAAACCAACGAAGCTTTTTGAGAAAGCATAATGAAAAAAACTCATGTTAGTAAGAATAGGAATAGCAGCAAATCTACAAGGAATATCATCCAGCACACTTAGAAGATGGGAGAACAAGAGGAGGACATAGAAGATACAAACTAGCACACGTGATGGGAGGAGAGGAACAAAAAGAACAACAGAGCGCTAAGGTAGTACTTGGGTATATGAGAGTAAGCGCGACCAAACAAAGGAAAGAGTTACTTAGTCAACAAGCGCAGATGGAAACATTTAGTGACCAACAAGGGTGGCAACTGAAGAAAGTCTTTTCTGATATCGTTTCAGGTATGAATGAACAGAGAAAAGGGCTACACAAACTCCTCAAAGAAGTAGCAACAACACAACCTTTTGCTGTGCTTTGCACCTATGAAGACAGGTTAGCAAGGTTTGGAACAGAGGTGATAAAACAGTACTGTTACACATTAGAAACCAAAATCTACGCCATCCATCAAGCTGAATACACTACAGGTGAGGAAAAACTTGTAGAAGACATGGTTGCACTTGTCACCTCATTTTCTGGAAGGTTGCACAGACAGAGAAGAGGAAAAGCGCCACCAAAAATAAGCTAATTTTCTTCCCGTTTAAATACCAATTTGTAGATACTAAGATGAGAAGTGTTGAGCACACAAACAGTAACTACAGTAAGAACAGCTTTTCCCACTAATATCAATACAGTGATGAGAAGTTACCAGGTAGTGCTCAGATGTGTTGACCCCTCCCAACGAGAAGAGATAAATAAAAGAATAAGAGTGCTAGAAGAACAACAACAGCAACTTTTTACTCCTCACATTATCAAACAAGCAGAGAAACTCTATGCAGCCAACCCCCATGAAGGCTTCTTCACCCGCAAACTGTGTAAAGAAGTGGGGAAAAGTCCAAATATAGCTGAAAGTGCCTTCCATTGGCTGTACATATCTTTGAAAGGCAAGAAAGACAAAGAACAGAAGGTGCAAGGTCTACTCAACTTTCTGAGAAAGAACCCGCAACAGTTACTAGAGTGGGTGATCTTTGGTCGCTCACCATATACAGAGAGTAGTTTGGGGAACTATTGGAAGATACAGCGAAGATATATCATCAATCTCCTAATGAGTACAAGAGTACAAGCAGACTCTTACTGGAGAAAGAAACAACGAGGATCTTACTCTTCACAATGTTTACAATTCAATAACCTTCTTCCTTCAAGTACTCAAACTGAAGTGCTCCAAGCAATCAACGATGCGCTGGACTACTATACTGCTGCCTTTTCCCCTTTAGCTACTCTTACACCTAATCAACAAGCTTTTCTCAACAAACTCCACTTGTTAAAACAAGAGCAAGCTGTCGTTACCCCTTTTCTCACCTCATGGATTAACAGTCCTCAACAATCTCGCTGGAAAAGTCTCAAACTTCTTTCAGAACACCTAGCACAGGTGATAGGAACCCCTTCTCGAAAACTCTTCTCAGCAGTGAGGCTGCTAGTAGTTTTCACACTCTTTGACCAGTACATGCAGAGTGTCCCTCAGTTAATACAAGGGCTTCCCCCCGCTAAGATTGTTCCCCGCCCATTCACACGAAAAAAACAAGGAAGATTACCTATAAAATTACTCATGAAGAAAAATTATGTTATTATCCGGCAAGGAAATGCACAAGCATTAACTGATCAAGTAAGAAAGCAAGGATGGACAACACTCGGGTTTCCCCAACAAGGAAAAAAGAAGCTCCATGCCCGTCTCCTTTTTCCCGCTAAGGTGAAGGAATATCTCAACAATGGTGCAACTATCAAAGTGTTTCAGCTGAGCAGCGGATGTGCACCTAGTTTCAAACCTAGGATAGATGTAGTTCTAGAAGGAACACATGCTTGTTTCCATTCCCCCACCCTTCTGCACAGTTATCTCGCGCACACCTCTGGGAAGAGTCTTGCTACTCTTGGTCTAGATATCAACCGTTTAGGACCACAGATGGTAGTGTTTAACATCCCTGTTTCGCTCCCTCCAGAATTGCTGCAGTTAGCTACCCATTATTCGCATCTTAGTGAGAAAGTTCTCCCTGAACTCCATCGAGGATTGCTACGCAAACGTAAAGAACATGATGTTCGTGGATGTTGTAAACTGCACGGAGAACTCCAACGGGTCTATACTCGTCGTCATCGTCTCCTTCGCGAGCTTACTCGTCTTCTCCCCCACTTTCTCGCTGCAGTGCTGGTGAAGAAAAAGTGCAAAGTATTGAAGATCGAACAGCTCACCGTTGACCCAACTGGAACGAGAGGTGCGTTAGCTAAAGCTATTTACACCATGCCTGACAACTTGTTGATTTACAAGAAAGCTGTGTGGTTAGCTTCTCTGGAGCTAGGCTATACTGTTCGCTTAGAAACGGTTCTCCCCTACCATACCAGTACTATTCATTTTAGCTGTGGCGGTGTGCTTGCTCGTGGTCGAGGGCACTATGATGTTGCCCCTTGCCACACCTGTGGTCAACAAGTCAATACACACATTAATGCTGCACAGAACATCGCTTCCCTTCCCGGTACCTTCCTCCCTCCTGATCTCTTCCCCTCAACGCACGCGAGGGGACCCATTTAAACGACGGTTAAACCGCCTCTGGCAAGTTTAGCTAAGTTTCATAACGTGCGTAATTCTTCTTTAATATCCGGTCCCTTCATAGACATCTGAGTATAACCTTCAGCAATATTTGAAATTTGTTCATCGATTCTGTAACTATCAGTATCCTTCATTCCAGCAGAAAGATAAACATATTTTTTTACAAAATCAAAGTAGGACACACCACTTACTTTTTCGATAATCATGCCTAAAACCTCAAATCCGGAATTACTATATTGAAAACGTTCTCCAGGAGAAAACGCAAGTTTTTCCTGTTCTATTAATGGTAGTAAGTCACCAATATCGAGATATTTGTCTTTATTTTTCATGTATTCTGGAGTAAAGAAGCTGCCTAGACCAGATGAATGAGTAAGTAAATTATGAATTTTGATTTTTTCAGCTTGGTCAATAGTTACATCAGGTAAAATATCTGCGATAGTATTTTCAAAAGACAGTTTCTCTTCTTGAACTAGCTTCGCAATGGCAATAGAAGTAAACATTTTGTTCATTGAACCAAGATTAAATTTTGTATCAAAGTCGGAGGGGAGCTCTAAAGGAATATTTGCATAACCATGACAGGATTGATAAATTATCTTATCATCTTTTGCAACAATTATCACTCCAGAGAATAAATCTTGACTTACAATACCCTTTAATGAAGACTTAATCTGAAGGGGGATATCCTCTTCAGTTAATATTGGCCCGGAATTAGATTTTTTATTTTCATTCATCAAAATGAAGTTTAAAATTAGATTTATAAATATTTCATAGTAGAGTTAAGTCTTAACTAGTTCCAGATACCCTAGAGCAAATTTCTCTATTTGGTCCCAGTCTCTCAGGTCAGTATATTCCGATTCAACTGGAAGCCCAGCAGCTTGAGATCCTGCTATTTTCATAATTTTTTTCTCTAGCCAACCCATTCTAGAGCTTTCTGAAAAATCAATTATACCTCCAAAAGCGTCATAATAGCTGATTGATATACCATATTCTGTTAGCCTATCGGGGATGTACTCTTCTTTGACTTTTTGGTACTGCTCTTCTTGAGATGCATATCCTGAACAAACATAAAAACCAAATGGTCCGGAGAATTTTTGAATTTCCAATCTCATATTACGAACAAAATTTTTCACATGTCGTGTCCATTGACCAATCTTTATACTAGAACCAATAATTAATCCATCATAATCTTCAAAATTGTCAAAGTTAGATTTCTCTTTGAGATTAACTACTTCAGCAAGAACATTATTCTCTCTAAAAATTTCCGCAATTTTAATAGCTACACCTTCTGTAGCACCATATCTTGTACCATATACAATCAGAATTTTTTTCTCGGTCATCACTATCATTCTAAATATGGTGAATGAGTTCTTAAATATTATACATTCACTTTGAATAAATGAGGCTAGTGAGCAAGAACAGAGTTATTCTTTTTACAATATCAATTAGTAGAACACACCTTATCCTTGACCTATTAAGCTAACTTTGGACGAGGATTAGGAGAGGGATAAAGGAGGATTATTGTAGTAACACCAAGCTTCTAACCATTTCTGCACAATCTTCAATTAAATCAGAGGATTGTTCAATATCTCTTATAGCGTGATCTAAGATTATTAATGCTCCAGCAGGGACAGCTCCTGTTGAAAAAGCGATTTCATATTTCAGTTGCTTATAGTTTTCATCTAATTCTGTTTCAATTAGACTTACTTTCTCAATCTCCTTTACAAGTTCTTCATGTTCAATAGAGAACATTGAATCGAATACTTTTGTAAAACCTTGAACTTCATCTACCAATAGATCGAAATTTGACTTGAGAATCTTAATTATACTCTCAGGAAATTCTTGGTTTATTAAAAGTAAAAGATTATTTGTCCCCTGTTTAATTCTTCCAACAGATTTATCTGCAAGTCTTATGAAGTTTATAAGGTCTGTTCGAATGTACTCTGGCATTCGACCTTCTGAGAGCATATCAAGAATATCTGCTTCAACAATATCTGCTGTCTTTTCTTCTTGATGAATCAAATCATACATATTTTGAGCTGCTTCTTCATCTTTATCGGCCCAGAAAGCATAGAAATCTCTGCCCTTTGTTATACAGCTGTTTACAAGAATCAGATGTTCTCGAATTTTCTTTAAAACCTTTGATTCCCTCCTTTTACTTAACCAGTGTTTTAGCTCTTTATTACTCATCTTTACACATCTCATTTCCATTAATTGACAATTCTCTCTGCTCTAAATAATTTATATACATTGTATAATTAAATCTCTTTCTCATTTTTCTCATCCTCTTCAATGGGGAAAATTCTAAAATCACCTTTGTCTGTTGCAAACAAGATTTTACTTCCTTCAGACAAAGGAACACTTTTCCCAATCAATTCTTTTGCTTTGATTACTTGATTAAATGCAGTTATGTCGATATCATAAAACTCCCCTACACACTTTGAACTGATAATCTCAGCTTCTATAATATTATCATAATTTATCTCCCCTCGCTCGGATATAGAATAAATATCTGCTAACTCTGCAGGAATTAAAGCAACTGCCTTTGTTCCAGATTTCAAATCAGTTTCAATCTCAATCTTAATATCTTCAACAATAAGAAAATTCTGGTTTTTCTCCTGTAAAATTGTTCCTTCTATTTCTGTTGTTTCACCTAAGAAGTTTGCAACATAGATCGAAACCGGTTCATTGTAAACTTCTTCCGGAGTTCCAAATTGGACAATAGACCCATCTTTAAACACAGCTATTTTATCAGCTACCCTCATAGCTTCCTGCGTATCATGTGTTGCATGGATACAAGTTAAACCAAGATCTTTTACTAAATTTCTTAACTCAACTTGAAGTATTTCTCTAATTTTTGCATCTAGTGCACGTAATGGGTCATCCATCACCAATAAGTTGGCATTAGAGACAATAGCTCTGGCTAAAGCAACTCTTTGTTTTTGACCACCGCTAATTTCATCAGGAAAATTCATTTCTTTACCGGATATATTAAGCAAGGAAAACATTTCACGAGCTATTTGTCTTGAATCTGTTAAATCAAGATTCTTAACCGTAGGACCAAAAAGAACATTTGATTCAACATTCATACGTGGAAATAAATTATACTCTTCAAACACAAAACCAACATTTCTATCTTCAGAAGGTTTCTTTGTCACATCTTCATCATCGAACAAAATTCTTCCTTCAGAAGGAGATAGAAGTCCTGCAACTATGTACATAGTAGTAGTCTTTCCAGAACCAGTTGAACCGAGTACTGCTAGATATTCACCCTCTTGGATGGAAAGATTGATGTTCTTAACACCTCTTCTTTTTCCATAATACTTGGTAATATTATCTAGTTCTACCTTCACCATAAATTACATCTCCAGCGCTGAAGCAACACCTACTTCAGGATATTCAAAGCACCTTGTTGAGGATGGATCAATCTCCAACTTCACCTTTTCATTTTTCTTGAAACGTATAGGATGCTTAGCATGAACTTTTACTTCTACAATCTGTTGATTCTCAAGTTTTACTCTAACTCTTCGTAATAATCCTAGAAATTGGTCTCCTACAACTATTCCAGGCAGTAAGTTTTCTGTTTCAGTTTTATCTGCATATTTGTGTATTTTGAAAAACTCCCGTCGAACAGCAACAACCACTCTTTTACCTTTTGCAATTCCCATGTTTTTGACTTTGATAGTTGATCGACCAACTCTAACTTCTGCAAAATTATCTTTATCATTTATAACAACTGATTCAAGAAAATCTGATTCACCTACAAAGAAAGATGTGAATATATTCTTGGGTGTAAATATCAAATCAGATGCTGAACCTAGTTGTACCAATCTTCCTTTATTCATTACAGCTACTTTATCACTAATTGTCAGAGCTTCAGCTTGATCATGTGTAACATGAATAGCTGTTAGTCCTTCTTTCTTGACTAAATCACGAAGGAATATTTGAAATTCTTCTCTTATTTTTTGGTCTAATGCCCCCAATGGCTCATCTAGAAGGAGAATTTTTGCTTCTGAAGCGATGACCCTTGCTAATGCGATTTTTTGCCAATCTGGTGCAGATAAGAGTTGAGGATAAAGTTCTGCTTTGTCATCAATTTGAACTGCTTTGAGGGCATGATCTACCAACGAATCGATTTCACTCTTTTTTCTCCCCCTCACCCTGGGGCCATAAGCTGCATTTTCCCTTACAGTCAGATGTGGAAATATCGCAAAATGCTGGAAAACAAACCCAATGTTTCTATCTCTAATACTTAAATTTACAACAGATTTGTCATCGAAATAGATGTTACCTTGAGAAGGAAGAATAGTACCTGCTAAAAGGCGTAAAGTTGTTGTTTTACCACATCCACTGGGACCAATTAAACTGACATACTCTCCATCTTCAATGATGAAACTAAGATCCTTGACGGCTTCTACTTTCCTACCGAATATCTTTGTCACACTTTGAAGTCGTATCTCAGGCATCTTTCTTCCTCCTCGTTACTAATCTTAACAATATGAGCATAACAAATGATATGACTATCAATATCGTTGATGCGAATGCAGCAGCAGGAAACGTTGATGCTTCGAAGAAGTCAACAAGTAAGACAGGGATGGTTCTTTCTATTCCCATACAAATTATTGTAGCTCCTGTTTCACTCATTGAGCGAGTGAAAGTCATAATTGCAGCTGCAATAAGTCCACTCTTCAAGAAGGGTAAAGTTACCGTTCTGAAAGCTGTAACTTTTGAAGCTCCAAATGCCGCAGCTGCTTCATCATACATAGTCGAAATGGAATCAAATGAGCCTATTAATGGTCTAACACAATATGAATATGTGAAAGAGATATGTGCAATTACTATCATTGCAAAACCAGGAGATAGTATATGTAACCCATTTGACCCCCATAGGAAGAATATACTGAATCCTAATGCTGAGCTTGGTATAACCAATGGTATATCTATTAATCCATCTAGAAATCCTTTGAGTTTTTTATTCTTCATTTTAGAAATCATTAAAGCCATCGGAGTAGCTATAAGCAAGTTTACAATTGTAACTATTAGAGCAATTTCTAAAGACGTTGCTAGAGACGTCATAATATCATTTATTTTCCTATCAGGAGCTAGAAATACCTGGTAGATCATCCCTGATTCAAACGCCCCAGAAAAAGGAGAGGCACCCCACCATTGGAATAAGAAGATTATAACAAATAAAGCAGGAATGAAAACAAAGAGAAAGAAGAGTGCAATTGATAATGTATCTCTTGTTCTAGTAACTTTCTTAGAACTTAATTTTCTTTCAAATCTTGGAAAAACTTTGTTCCAGGGGAGTCCTACTTTTCTAGAGAAGAGCCGAACTAGAGTAAGGAGTAACAAGCTAATCACAATCAAAATAAAAGCAAGAAATGCTGTTGTTGGAATTTTCAGTCCTTTCATCCAACTAACTATGACTACTGGAGCGGTCTGATAAACTCCACTGACTATCAATGTTGCTCCTGTTTCGCCTAGCGATCTTGTAAAAGCTAAGACTGTTCCCGCTAATAGTCCTTCTTTAACCAAAGGCAGAGATATCATTCTTGCAATAGTCAAAGGAGGTGCCCCCAATGTTTTTCCTGCTTTTTCCAAATTTAGGTCCAAATCTGCAATAATGCCTTTAATTGAACGTGTAACATAAGGGAAAGTAAAAGCAACATGAGCTAATATTATTAGTAATGTGCCTTGTGAAGTGAAACCTACTTGAGAGTTGTACAATCTTGAAATGCCATTGTTTGTTCCCCAGAAAAGATAAATAGAGAATCCTAATGCACTTGTAGGTACAGCCATTGGTAAGTCTACTAATGTATCAAGGATACTCTTTCCCCTGAATTCATATCTGGCCAAAATCCAAGCCATAGGAACTCCTACGATTATATCAAATATAGTTACAATAGCAGCTATTTCAAGCGACAAACCAATTGATCTTAACATAGATAGAAAAGCTTCATTTCCTAAAATTGGGTCATTGAAGACAGTTTCATTAATATCACCCCAGCTGATGATAATCTGAAAAAGTAGGTAAAGAATAGGCCCCAAGACAATCAAGAGAAATATGCCTACCGTCAATGCTTTACTAACTGTAAGGACGGTATCTTTTGACAACCATTTTTCGGTAGCAAGTAAACTTCTTCTGAATTTGACTTCCAAATCAGGTTTCTCATCTTCAGCTTCCAGTTATTTTCTCCTCCTTCTTTTGTAAATAACTGTAAGAATTATCAATGATGTAAGCATAATAGGAACCAGCAAAACAGGCTCCAACCCTACTTGCCAATATTCAGAATCCTCATTTTTCTCTATTGTTGTTGCTCTTGTCTTTACCCACAAATCTGGTATTCGATCCAGAACTTCTCCATCAGTAGGTACGTTAAAACGAGGTATAGAAATATTTAACTGAACACCATTTTCAGGTTTAAATACTTCTTCCATTTCTGCAATTACATCAGAATCGTCCTTAATAGTCTCATTACCAGGACGAAAACCAAATGGAATAGCTACCTTTTGTATCTCTTTGCTCATTAAGAAGGTTTCAAATTCAGAAGCTGCAAAAGCTTCATCTGGAGTTACCCATGTAGCATTTAGAATAGCTATAGGGTGATCACTCCACAGTGTTCCTTCTTCTGGGTAAACTGCAACTATATTGTCTCCCCACTTAGCTAAAGCTTCTCCATCTTTTGCTGTTTCAATGATTAAGTTCTCATATAAAATCATAACATTGATAGCTGACGGTCCTAGCTGAACTGCTTGTTTTGCAAGAAAACCTGTTGAAGTTCCATAAAGAACTGCTTTAGATTCTACCTTTGTTAGCCAATCTTGTATAGTTGTATTCTGTAAATCAGCTAATTCAATATTGTCTGGAGTTTTCCCACTTGCTGCAGTAATCTCCAGTAAAACAGCCATAAAACCTGAATTTGATTCTTGAGCAGAAGTGTGAGCTAATCGCAGATTATCATCTGCTAGATTATATAAATCTGCTATTGAGGTAAAGTTGTTCTCTTCACGAAAGCTTTGCCATGTACCAAGAACCAGTGGTGATGCAACTAGAGATTTAACTTGGTTCAAGTCTAAAACTGATCCCCCAAACTTTTTTTCCCATGCCCAATCAAATAATGGTATCCACACAGCTGCGGCGGGACTCCATATGGTAGGTTTACTTTCTCCAGATAGGATTGATAACATTGATGTTCGCGTGCCTTGGACTTCAAACTGTAATCTTACAGTTTTGCCAGGATTCCTAGCAGCAAACCATTCAGGAAATTCAGGAGCTATAGAATTTATCCAACCTTTTTTCTCACTTGTGTAAAGAACTTTCAAAACAATTTCATCTTTTTCACCTCTAAATTGCGCTTGACGGATAATATCAAGAGCAACTAGAGATGAAATAAGTAGTACTACGGTAATGATTGTTGGAAGTTTTGATTTCCCCAATTTAATCCTCTTATCAAGTGTG
>JAGXNV010000066.1 GCA_019894795.1 Candidatus Heimdallarchaeota archaeon
CACTTGCACACTCCGCTTCTTCCTACCCTCAATCATGGATCTCATGATTCTTCCCCTCAACGCACGTGAGGGGACCCTCTTAAACGACGGTTAGACCGCCTCTGGCAAGTTTGACCAAGTTTCATAACGTGCGTAAATGTATCTACTATTCCTTTGTCATTTAATTTCCTTATTGTTTTAGCATCTTCTTGTTCTTTCTAATAATAACACTAACGAGAGTTATAAACAATGATGAACCAAATATATGATCCTGACGAAGGAGACGTAGGAGTACGACCACCAGCTTGGCTTCTCCCTTAGTTCTAAATTAGTACTCCTTTCTTCTCTTTTTTGTCATCTTTTTTCTTTTGGATGTTTTATAGCTTCTTTCTATTAATTTGGTAACACATTCCAGATGATTTAAAATGAAGACTATATACGATCCTGATGAAGGAGACGAAGAAATAGGACCTCCACTTTGGCAGCCTTAATTGCCTTTATTTTTTTATTTTATTGTTTTATAGATTAAGAAAAAATACAAATAAAATGTAATTTTGATAAGATACTTTAAATATTTATATTTTGAAAGCATATTGGTGTACAACTTGCTTATTGAGGAACTTGCTTCCAAAGTTGAACTAGCAAAGTCAAAAGAAAATCTTAGAGAAATTCTAAGAGATTTATGCCTTTTATCATCAAATGAAAGAACTAGCAAAGAATCAATATTGTTATTAGACAAAGCAATTGAAAAAAGTGAATTATTGAATGATGAATTATCATTAGCAAATCTAATAGGTTATAAAATCCCTATGCTATATAATAATCAGGAAAATATTTCAAAAGTGCGAAAACTAATAACAAGAATGAAATCGATTTCTGAAAAAAATAATTATAGGGATATATTAGCTTGGGCATATTCTTATGTTTGGTATATTGAGAAACTTGAGGGAAATAAGAAAAAAAGTGTTGAGGCCTTAGAACATTCTCTAGAATTACTAGATAGACTTTCAAATTATGATGAACACATATATCACTTTATTCGATATTCTTATGCTGTTGAACAATGGTTGGATTCAAGAGATTTCAAAAGTTCAATCATCTTAGAAGAGTGTGCAAACTATTTTTATTTGAATGGTTATTTCCATAGTTTTGCAAGAACTTTATGCATTTTGATAGTAATTTATCAACAAACACAAAATAACGAAAAATCCATGGAAATAATTAGAAAGATCCTAAGTAATTATGATTTTCTTGCTAAGATGCCTGAAGAAATAAAATCCATAGTTTATTATTTCATTGGTGTAAGCCATAAATTATCTTTCAATCTTAGCGTAACCGAGAAATACTTGTTAGAGGCAGAAAGAATTTTGAAACCCATATATAAGGAAAGTATCTATTCGAGATACTATTTAACAGCTCTTTCCCATCTTTCTGCAATCTCTGCACTACAAGGCAAATTAGAATTAGCTTTGGATCAAATGAAGAGGGTTGAAGATTTGTTAGAAGAGGAAATAGTTCTAAGAAATATTGATGTTTTCAATAAAATTCAGATAATTCATACTTATAATCTAACTAAATTTTATCTTCAATCAAGATTACATAATTTCTGTGTAGAAAAATCTCAAGGCTTAATTCAGACTATTATTAGTAATGTAGGTACTTACCATAGTAATGCCATGATGTTAAGTGAGTTTTTACTTAATGCTAACTTGACTAAGGCAGAATTACATGATATAAAGACTTTAAATAATCCAAGCACTAGACGAGTAGAACATATACTAGACTTTCTAATAGGTGAAGAAAGTGACGATGATAAACGAACTCTACGGAGGATAAACGCACTCAAAAGAAGACCTGTAGAGGTAAGAATGACTTATGTTGAGAAAGCGTTTGCTGATTTACTCGCTGCACAAGAATATTACAAAATCAATCGTTTTGCAGAAATATATCCATTGTTAAAGAAATATGAAAATCAAACTCATAAAATAGAAGTTCTCGAAATGCGTGTTTTCATGGAGGCTTTCATCCAGGTAGGAGCATATAAGAACGGTGATCCTCTAGGACCAGCTCTCCAATACATGGCTATCAAGAAATGCCGGAACTATGGTTTCAGTAGATTAGAGAATCGATTGTTAGACTATTTAGATATACAAAGAAGAGATATTCATTCACTCATAACATAGATCTAAGATGAATCCACCTGTTGGAATTCTTCCTAATTTTCTTTTATAGAATATAGAATATAACTGTTTCATGTGGTGAGATTTATCCTCTCATTCCCTTCTCCGTCGTAACAAAAAAAATCTCCTTTCCCCATTAAATCTTCATCTAAATAGCTGTAAAAGCTTCTACTGTTTCTTTGTCTAGTCTCTTTATTAGTTCAAGTATTAGTTTTATCGCATTGTCTACATCATTCAGATCTATTATTCCATTGTGTGCATGTATGTGTCTTGTTGGTATTCCTATTACTATACTTGGACATCCCATATCTGTTATATGAATGACTCCTGCATCTGTTCCCCCTCCTGTTACTAGTGATAGTTGATGCGGTATCTCTAGCTCTTCAGCTGTTTTTATTACAAAGTCTCTAAATCTCGGATTAGGTATCATTGATCCATCATAAGTTAATATGCTTGGTCCTTTCCCCATCTTTGCTGGAGCTTTTGTTGGGTCTATTCCAGGAACATCTCCTGCTATATCCACTTCTAGTGCTATCCCTATATCGGGTTTTATCATCTGCGCAGCTGTTCTTGCTCCTCTTAATCCTACTTCTTCTTGTGTTGTTGATGCACCATAAACAACGTTGGGGTGTTTAATACCTTCATTTCTTATTTTCTTTACTATCTCAGCAACTATTACTGCTCCTGCTCTATCATCAAATGCTTTTCCAACCGCCAGTTTAACTGTGCTTTTCTTATCTTCTTCACCATTTTTTCCTTTCTCTATTCTTGGCCTTTCCCATATTTCAAACACTGAATATGGAGTGATTGGATCTCCAATTCTTATGCCCATTTCTTTTGCTTCATCGCTGTTTGAGCACCCTATATCGATGAACATATTATCCTTAGTAACAACTTTTGATCTCTCTTCAGGTGCTAATAGATGTGGTGGTTTTGCTGCAATAATGCCTGGAATGAATTTACCTTCAACAGTTCTAATTACAACTCTCTGTGAAAGTAATGTTTGGTCCCACCATCCTCCAAGCTGATGGAACTTCAGGTAACCCTCTTTTGTTATTGCTTCAACTTGGAATCCTATTTCATCAACGTGACCTGCAATCATAATCTTTGGTCCGTTTACGTCGCCATCTGATGTAAAAATGAGCGTTCCTGTTCTATCTTGTAGTATTTGATCCGCGTAGTTTTTTACATATTCTTTCAATATCTTTTGTACTTCCCATTCAAATCCAGATGGACCGAATGCGTTTGATAATTCTTCCAAAAGTATAGTATCAAAATTAACCATTATTTCACCTTAATATTTCATAATCTCATACAAATATATGTGATTATATGCTATATCTCCTCTCTAATGAAATTATTTAACTATTATCCTAAGACTAGTATTATTGAATCTATAATTGTATTTTACCTAAGAATCTTTTCCATTTAACGGAATTCTATTTCTTATTTGTGAATGGTTCCAAAGGAAATGTGATGTATGAGGCTAATCATCGAACAATTCTTGTTCTTAGACGTTTCACACCTTGTGAACACTACGATTCTTAACTTACAGACCGATTTTCCAGTGGAAATGAAGGGGTGGTGAATCTTCGTTCACAATACACTTGTTCTTGTTGAACATGCAGAATGACTTACTCCTTTTTTTGCCGGATGATATCTTTTGTTCACAAGGATTTCAAAAATGGGTGAACGGAATCCCCACTCCCATTCACAAAACGATTGTGATGTATAATTGTGATTATTAGGCGACTTCTACAGTTTTTTTGTATCTAGTGAAGCTATGTGTCCATTGTATATGCTGTATTTATTGCGTATTACATTTTTCAATGTCCATCAAACTATAAGAGAAATTAACATATAAAAAAGTCAGATATTTTCGAGTTTTTCTAGAGTTTCAAGAAGTTTTTTCTTTTTTCTAATTAGATCTTTTATTCTATTACCAACATCAATTCTACCTTCGATATTTGTTGGTATCCTCTTTCCCAAATACTTACTATATCGGTATTCTGGTTCCATACGCAGGTAATAATAAGGTCCATGAAGATATTGTTTCCCTTGTTCACACTTACAATTTTGTTTTCCGCATTTGATGTATTTTGAGCTAACAAACCCAAATATTGGCTCATCTCTCCCTAGCATCTCTAAACGATTTTCAATTTCATTTATAGTATTCAATACATCAATTCTAAGATTGCTTATTTTATTAACTGTCATCTTCAGTCAGATATAAATATTCATACTCACAAAAAGTCTTAGATATTACTCCGATATTCTGCAGATTATATTGAATTATATAATCGACATAAATGCTCTAACAATGTAGAAAAAATTTGTAGAGTGATAACATGGCTCAAAGTAAGAACCTATTGACAAAGAAAATAAGTGAGAAATCACAGATTCAAGGAGTTGTGGTTAGTAGTAGAAGAGTATATGTTTATTCTGAAGAAACCGATGATGAGATAGAACTTGAAAATCTACTAATTAGTCTTCTTTCAGATAACGGACCTCTTACCAGGGGACAGCTTGTTTCCATGACACACATACCTAGATCAACCTTGTATGATAATTTGACAAAACTAATAACAAAAGGCAACATTAGGAAGGAATCTGTACCTCGATCTACTCGTGGAAGACCTAAAGTTTTGTTCAAGCTTGCATGAAGATATACTAGATTTCTCTTGCATTAATTCAGTGTACCTACGTTTACTTATGAACGTCATTTATCGACAGAGTTAAACAACCATCAGAAAATTATAGTAGCAGTAAGCTGAGAGATGAAAATAATGGATGAAAAATCTTCGAATAGCATAGATGATATATTTGATAGATATCTAGATGCTGATGCAAAAGTATTTGCCAATAGGGAAGTCTTGAGTCCTCATTATGTTCCTGAGGATCTCCTTCACAGAAAAAATAAGTTTGAAGAACTCGCTAAAATTCTTACTCCATCTTTAAGAGGTGGAACACCATCTAACATATTCATTTATGGTACAACAGGAACTGGAAAAACAGCTGTAACTAAACAAGTCTTGTCAAAATTAAAAGAACGTGCAGATTCAAGGAATATATCTTTTAAGTACAGTTATATGAATTGCCAGCATGTAGATACAAAATATCGTGTCTTGACTCAGTTATGTGATGATGTTGGAATCGATGTTCCTTTTACAGGCTTGCATTTTGATGTCATCTATCAAAAGTTTAAGAATGCTTTAGATGAACTTGGTACACTTCATGTCACTGTTCTTGATGAAGTCGATATGCTTTATAAAAAAAGTTCTGAATCATTGTATATTTTAACACGAATGAATAGTGATTTAGATAATTCAAAAATCAGCATTATAGGCATCACCAATGATGTAAACTTCAAGGAAACATTAGACCCAAGAATCAGAAGTAGTTTAAGCGAAGAAGAAATTGTTTTTTCCCCCTACACCGCAGAACAGTTACGGGATATTCTTACACAAAGAGCTGATGTTGCATTTCACAAAGATGTACTTGACTTTGGAGTAATTAATTTATGTTCAGCTATTGGTGCCCAGCAGCATGGAGACGCTAGAAGATCTCTTGATTTATTACGTGTAGCAGCGGAACTTGTTGAACGTAATGGTGAAGAAAAGATTACTGAAATTTACGTACGCAAAGCTCAACAAGTAATAGAAAGAAACACCGTTTTTGAGGTTTTAACATCTTTACCAATTCAAACCAAAGCAGTTTTACAAGCAATCTTTCTTGGTGAAGGAAAAAATGATGAGATAACCACAGGTGATGTTTATGAAATTTATAATAAAATTTGCAAACTAGTTCGATTAGATCAATTAACAGCTAGACGTGTTGGGGACTTAATCAATGAGTTGGATATGTTAGGAATTGTTACAGCTCAAGTAATTAGCAAAGGAAGATATGGCCGTTCTAAACGGATTCATCTAACAGTTTCATCCAGACAAGTAAGAGAAGTATTAGAAAGTGATTTTAGATTATCTAAAATATTTGAAGTCGATGAACTATAGTTTTTTTCAGTTCTTTTGAAAGGGAAAAACTTTTCTTTTCAATTTTTGAAGTAAAATGAGTAATGAGTACTAATGAATGAGCTGTTTATTGAAGCGAAGTATATTATATCTGGCTCCAAATGCAATAGAATAATCAAAAATGGAGGAATCCTGATTGAGAATGATGAGATAGTTGCAATTGGAAAAGTAGAGCCCGTGAAGAGCTTAGTATCAGGACATGATAAATTAGATCGCACAAATCACATAGTTATTCCATCCCTTGTTAATTCACATACTCATATCCCTGAAACATTACTAAGAGGAATCTGTGATGATGAGAAATTAATGACTTGGTTAAATGATTATATTTGGCCTTTTGAACGTAGAATGACCTCGGAAGATGCCTATTATGGTACTCTATTGGGTTGTCTAGAGCTCATTGAATCAGGTGTATCAGGTTTCATTGATCAGTACTTTTACGCTGAATCTATCAAAAAGGCAGCGAAAGAAGCAAAAATTCGAGCACTTATTTGTCCATCTGTATTTGATAATACACCCGAATCAGGAAGTCTTGAGAATACCTGGAAACATGTTTCTAGCTTGTTGAACAATAGCATTCCAGACACGAACCAACTAGTAAACTATGGTATTGGACCTCATGCTCCTTATACAGTTCCTGAAGAATATTTATACAAAGTTAAGGAATTAGCAGCTAAAAACTCCTTATCAATTCATATCCATCTAAATGAAACAAAGAGTGAAGTAGAGCAATCTTTGAAGGATTTTGGTATGTCTCCAATTGAATATATACATAAACTTGGCTTAACAGAGGAGAAGATTCTAGCTGCACACTGTGTCAACACACAAAATAAAGACTGGAAAATAATGAAAGAATCTAATATTACTGTTTTGCACAACCCACAATCTAATCTTAAAATGACAAGTGGAATAGCTCCAATTTACAAATATCTTGAGCTTGGAATAAACGTAGCTGTAGGTACAGATGGCAATGCTTCAAATAATGATCTTGGAATGATTGAAGAGCTCTCTACTGCAGCAATGCTTCAGAAGCATCTATCACAAAATCCTAAAGTTCTAGATAACTCACAAGCTCTTCGTTTGGGAACCATTAACGGGATGAAGGCTCTTGGTGTTCAATCTCAAGGAATTACAGAAAAGTCAAAAGCAGACTTAACGATTCTCTCTCTTGAAAAGAGTCACTCATGGCCTCAGAACAATATTGTATCTAACATAATATATTCTTCATCAAGTTCTGATGTGTCAGATTTAATAATAAATGGTAAACTTGTATACTTTAATAAGGAACACCAAACACTAAACAAAGAAAAAATAATTGAAAAATGTTCCACAATTTCTGAACGAATTATAACTGAAATGGGAAAAATAAAAAAGTAAGCCTTTATACATTTATCTGGCAATGAAGAATCTAACCCTTTACTGAATTAGATGTTGAGGATCTTGAGTGCGGAGCCACTACTATTTTTTTATTCATTTTTTTTCAATGAGTTCACAAGTACAATGTGATTCTATAAGTAATTTATAGGTATTATTCATGTATTACCCAATTTCATCATTTTCTATTTGATTGTATTTTTACGAGTTATAGTAGCTATTTTAAAAAAGAAAAAGAGTTCCATCAATTAATTTTTTCTTTTTTTATATCCTTGAAATTTGAATTGCCAAAAAGCGTACCCTTCAGAAGCTGCTCGTAGTTCTAATGCTATTTGAAGTGAAGATTCTACACTTATTTCACCATGAATTATTGTCCGTAAAACATGATGTTCTGTATTTGAAATTTCACACCCAGATCTTTGAATAACTGCTAAAATAGCTCCCATATAATGAATAGGTGTATTGATTGAGAAAGAGTAAATAGGTTCATAGATGCCTATGTTACCTTCAATTAAAGCTTCATGAATTGTATTTCTCACTAAAGGAACAATGATTTCATATCTGATTGAATTTGGTGACAATTCCTTTATCTCTTTAACAACCATGGTTAGTTTTCTAACAAAGAACCCTTTCATAGGTCCTTTAAGAATTGCATTTCGAAAACCTATTTCAAATAAATCATTAATCTCTTCCCCCCAATTTTTATCTTCAACTAGTAAACAATTCTCTCTATGGTCAGAATAAACACATACCTTTTCATTTTGATCAGTTGGTTCACAAGTTAAGGTAATCTCCAATAAATCCAGTTGATCTTTCTTTACTAACTCAACTTTTCTCTCAATTTGTTCTACAAGTGTTACTTCAGGATCGGAGACGTTTACTTTGATATTATTTTGCTCAATCTCTCCAAGAATAATCTCAAGTTGAAGTTCTCCAATACCAAATATCTTCATCTCACCAGTATTCTCATCTGTTGAATGATGAAAATTTGGTTTTATTAGAGCTAATATATCTAGAACTTTTAGTAGTTTTGGTATATCCGAAACTTTAGCAGGCTCTATTCTTCTAGAAATAACTGATTCCTGAAGATAGAGTATCTGTTCAAACAAAACATTTTGATGGTGTTCTGCTTTTTCTATTAGCGTATCTCCTATTTGGACATTTTTCATGCCTATGAGAGCAGCTATATTACCTGCTCCTACTGCATCCATCTTCATGAGAGATTGTCCTTTATAGATGCAAACCTGTTGAATTCGAGACGATTCTCCTGTTCTTCCATTCAAGAGAATGTCACCGGATTTTACTGTGCCCGAAAAAATCCTAACTACAGAAATTAAACCTCTGTTATCTTCATGCAACAGTTTTCCTAAACACAGAATTGAGGAACCGTTATCCTCGCAGTTTACGAGAGCTTGTTCAGCTTTTTGATCTATAAATTGTGTAATATACTTAATTCGATACTTTTGTGCATCCTTTGGGTTAGGAACATTATCTATGATTGAACTAAGCATAGACTCAGTTACGGGAAAATCTGTTCTTAGTCTTTTTAGATTATTTTCAGCATGTAACTTAATTATTTCGTCAAATAAAGGGGGTCTTTTAGAATAAACTGAAATTGCCCAAGCATGAAGAGCTGATCCTATAACAACCGTACCATTATCAAACCTTACTTGCCAATCTTTTTTGAAAGGTGGGTGAGCATATTGATTTATTAGTTCGTTTACCATTTGAATTATATTACCAATTCGAACTTCTATATCTTCTTTTGGAAGTTTCAGTTCGTTAATTAAACGATCAATTTTATTGATGAACAGGATCGGACGTAAACATTCCTTCATAGCTTGCCTAATTACGGATTCAGTTTGAGCCATAATTTGCTCAACTACATCAACTACAACTATAACCCCATCTACTAACCTTAGAGCTTGTGAAACCATTCCTGAAAAATCTACATGACCTGGTGTATCTACTAGATTGATTAGATGAGAAATGTTATCATGGGTGTACAACAAGGAAATATTAGCAGTCTTGATAGTTATTCCTCTTTTTTGTTCTTCATCCAAGTAATCTAACACTCTCGCACTGCCCGCCATTGATGGAGAAATCAACCCCCCTGCTTGCAATAGATGGTCGGATAAAGTTGTTTTCCCATGATCAACATGACTGATGATACTAACATTACGTATGTTAACTTTGTCTTTCATAGATACAGATATGTTTTCTATGTATTTGCTCATGGCAAGCTGTCATAATTAACTATAGTTTAAAAATTTCCTCTTAAAGTAACTTTCCTGTAAAGGAGTAAATCCGTTAATGTTTTAAATTTGAAAATCATACATTATTACAGTTAATATATGAAATAGATTAACTGATTATTGCAAAAATTTAGTTTAAGTAGTAAATTTGGTGTATATATATGTATGAAACAAAGATTCCTGGAACTAGATATTCTATCGCATTGATGAACATTAAAGGACAATGGATGATACAGATTAAGTTGGATGGATTGATAGAAGCTGAAACTCTAGTGAAGGATGTTTCCGAAAGAGGGATATTTGAAAATATTAAATCAGTGGTTTCCGAGGTTAATCTCTTCTTAAACGAATTTATGCTTGATCAAATAACAAAGAATATCACTGAGCAAGCTTCAATACTCTTGAAAGAAGTTGTTGCTACAGCTTCTAGAGAAAAGCAAACAGAAATGTCTGCTCTTGAAGAAACAATAGTTAGTATAATGGAAAGACTACAAATCCTTGAGGAGAGAGTTAAAAGACTGGAGATTAATTTAGAGCATCGTGTCTCTTAATAAGAATTCTTCAGAAATTTTTTCTATTTTTCAATTTTTGTTTACAAAACTAAAAACGAAATCTTCTTAAAACAAACCTATTGCTTATACCAAAAGGTGAAGCAATGGCTCAACGTGCAAGAATAAAATTGATAGGAAATGATCCCCAATCTTTGCAAAAAATCTGTAATCAAATTCAAAAAATTGCAGAGAGAACAGGAGTACGTATTAGAGGACCTATACCAATCCCATCAAAACGCATTGTTCTCCCAGTTAGAAAATCTCCTTGTGGTAATGGAACTGCAACTTACGATCATTTGGAGATGAAACTACACAAAAGAATTATCGACATGGATGCAGAAGAAAAGAGTATGAGACTTCTTATGAGGATTCATGTTCCAGAGGATGTCCATATAGAGATAGCTATTGAAAGAAAATAGTTCTCTAAACTAATTTTGAATTTAGAAAAAGAAATTCCATCAATATAATTTACTTACTAATTATTTTTTATTCATAAGCTGGAAAGAAGTTATTGATAAGAACCAGCAGATCATCTGGTTTTTGTACAATACTTGATCCATAGATAAAACTTCTACTGAATTCTACCATCTTGTTCAAATAATGCTCTATATTACTCTCTGAAATTAATAAATTAAAAGGAAACCTTAGTTCACCACCATATATCTTGAAATTTAGTAAGTTGTTAATAGATGTTAAAGTAGTCTTTGAAAGGTCACCTCCCAAATTAAAAAGAAGTTCTGTAAAGGTTCTAACATAGCTCTCAATTACATCTTTCTGCTTCATCATTAATTGTGAAAAATAGGTTGCATTCTCAAGATTTCCACCCTTTAATTCTTCAAATTTATACCAAAAGTGATCTTCTGGAAGTATCTCAACTGAACAAACAGAGTTAGCTTGATTCTTTTCCAGTTCAATTCTGATAATTCTGTTTGCAGATTCTTCTAATCGCTTTGCAAAGGTAATATTCCCCTCATTTTCTTGCAGAGGAATTGAAACTTCTTTACATGTATCTGGTGGATAGTAAGTTTCAATTTCAACAATTAGATTTTCTTCTACTCTAATAACCCGTTTAACTTTTCCCGTCAACAGCTTAAATTTATTATTCCACATGGAATAATAGCTCTCAAGCTGAATTCCAATACTCGTTTTACCAAATTTTCCATCTGTTACAATGATTTCATTGCTTTTACTTTTAACACAGAACCCATTACTAATTGCTAAATTCATGCCAACTAGTATCCTTTTGGCCATTTCCGGCTCTTTCAATTTGTAATCATATGTTCCAAAATCTGTTCTTAGTTGACCTATAACTCCCCATTGACTTAGCTTAATAGATAAAATCTCTCCCTCAATGTATTCAATTGTTTTTCCAGGAACTAGTTTTTCATTTATAGAATAATCTGTCATAATTACTATTCTTTTATATCAATAATAGTATAAAAACTCGTTTATCCTTGAATCTGAGCTGGTTTAGATGTTTTCCTATAAATTGTCTAAAGATCTTTGATATTAACGAACTGAAATTCTTTAGCGACTTTACGTAATGAATTCTCGATAGGATCCATTTGTTGTTTAAATTCTTCCTCAGAGTCAATGTATGTCAGCATTACTCTTTCGTATTTCATTTCCTTAATGAATTCTTGAACATCTTTGTTAACCATTTCTATTAAGTTCCTTGAGACAATGTTAGAAAAGACATATTGACTGAATGGAAACGTTTCAATTAATTCTATAGGAAGAATCCCAATAAATGGTAGGAATATTCCAATATCATATTCTCGTAATTCTTGTTTAATTGTTTTTCTAATATTCTCGTTTGCATATAGTAACTCAATAGGGTTCTTCTTACCAGATGTTAATAGTAATAGGATTTGATCACTATGGGGGGTGAAATTCTCAATGATTCTTCTTCTTGCTTTAGTAAACTCTGGTCGATAATATGAAAATTCATCGAATATTTTTAATCCAACTTGTTTAGTGAGTGGGGTTAGTAACTCCCAATAACTTTTTTCTGAATTCTTAAGGACATAATTAAAAGCTTTGAACAAAGCAGGATGAGACTTGGCTTTTTGTTCAATCAGCTCCCATAATCTGCCTTCTCTTAGCGATACACGTATTTGTTTGATTTCAGCAGATGAAGTGGCAAGATTGTGTAAAGAAATATTTCTGATTCTTTCATCTCTGTCGGTTGCAAGCAATTCTTTTGG
>JAGXNV010000067.1 GCA_019894795.1 Candidatus Heimdallarchaeota archaeon
GCATCAGAGAGTTGAACAGCAATGGCTGAATAATTATCTTTCAAATGTTCAAGGCTTGATGCTTTAGGTATGGGAGTTGCATTCCTACTGATTAACCAAGATAAACAAACTTGAGCAGGACTGATTTTGTTACTCTCTGCAATTTGTTTAATGACTGGGTTATTTAAAACATCACCACGCCCTAATGGCGAATATGAAATCACTGCTATATTGTTTCTGTTTAGATATTCTTGCAGTTCTAATTGCTGTAAATATGGATGGTGTTCAATTTGATTTGCTGAGATAGGTTTATCACAAGTAGAAATTGCATCTTCCATCATTTTAATTGTAAAATTTGAAACCCCAATGTGGTTGATAACTCCTTCATCAACTAGTTCACTGAAAACTCTCAAAGTCTTTTTGTGAGAATAACCTAACATAAAAGCTGGGTAATGAACGTAAAGTAGGTCAATAAAATCCAATTTCAAATCTTTAAGCGATTTGAGTGCTGATTTTTTAGCTATCTTGGGTCTGAGTTTTATTGGATGAACTTTCGTTGCAACTACTAAATTTTCACGCTTGATTAATCCTGTTTCAAGAGCTTCTTGTAATCCTTCTCCAACTCCTTTCTCATTACCATAAGCTTGAGCTGTATCTACAAATGTATACCCTATCTTTATTCCCTCAATAGTGGAATATTTTGCAGCCTTTGGTTTTAACATCCATGTACCTAAACCGATCTTTGGTAGATTCAATTCCATCTTAGACTGATTATTCACAAATTCTTAATAAATGTAATTACTTTACTAATTCCAAATTATAATTCATATACCTGATTTAGCTTCTAGGAACAATTCAGAGCTATTCCAATTACTATGATAATTATTGAAGAACTTCTTCAATACCTTTTTTCCAAACATTTTGATTTGAGATTCATAACATTCTAAGGCTGTAAATTTGAGATTTTCATATCCCTTGATAGTGTTAGTTTTTAGCTCCCACTCAACATCTAGATATTTGGCTGGAAGCAATTTCTCAATTGAATTCCTGGAAATCATTGAGTTCATAACAGAAGTGATCATAAAAAGTTTAAAACTTGAATATTCTGGTTTTTTTGTTCCTATGGATACTAATCTGTCTCCTAAATAATGCTTCCTTCGAATTTTTGTACTAATCATTCCATAGAAATCTACATAGAAAAAGAATTTGTTAAAAATAGCATAATCAATCATGTACATTAAAGATGCGAGAAAAACTTCAACATGGTCAAAATGATTACCTATAGCTAGTGGTGCATAAAATTTTGATTTTGGATATTTCTCAATAAGTTTGTCTATTTCAGTTTGAATCTTAGTGATGTTAGAGAACTGTTCTAAGCCTTCTGAGAGATTAATCTTGAAAATGTCGGTTGGTTTCTTAAGTAAGGGTATTCTATATGCTCTTTCTTCTATATCCAACCATTTGTAATCAACACTTAGTCGATTGAGAGCTTTTTGATCTTCCTTCTTTCTTTGATCGTATATAGCGAATTTGTGAAACTTTTTAGGAATTTTCTTGATTTCAGGATTTTTTGTGTAGATTGAAACGACAAGAACTTCTTCTCTCTGATATACCAGTTTGGCAATCGTTCCTCCGCAGCTGACTACTGCATCATCCAAGTGAGGAGAGAGAAAGATGTGTTCCATGTGTAAAATATATTATTAAAATTAATAAGGCTATTCCCCTTAACTAAATGTGTTCTCAAGTGTAACACTTTGCTAAATGTTGCACAAAGTTTTATAATGAAAATAGCCAACTACTCTTTATACGAACACTTGTGATTTATATGGTTAATGTATTCGGTTACGAACTTGATATTGTAAGTTTTATCCCTGCGTTGTTTGGTGTATTACTTTAAATTTATAATTGGTGGAAGGCAACAAAACCAGCAAAAATCCATCTCAATGAATTTTATGAATATGGAGTAATTTCATCTAGTTATTATGAACGCATTCAGCTTTGTTTACCTTTGATTTTCGATAATTCAGGAAAGAAAAAAGGAATGATAAAACAGATTAAAATAGGATTTAAGCGTGATGATGAAATTAAATATATTGATATTGATGGTAAAGTCAGGCTAAAAGATCTGAGTTCTTCAGAATCTGATAGTATTGGATGGGATGATTTTCAAAAAGAGGGTTATCAATTAATTAAACCAACTTATCCTATTATTGTGGAACCTGACCAATCTACAGATGTAGTACTGATCTCAGAAGTTGCAAAAGAAGATAATATCATTCCTCTTGATGAGCATTCTACATGCATTATTGAAGTCTATTTTAGGAAAAACAAGATGAATAAGATAGAGTTTCCTTTCTATTTAGCGACAGACTATATTGGTGAATCTGAAGATTTGCTTTGGATAAAACCAGTAACTCCAGTGGATGAAGATTTAAAAGACGAAGAATAATACTCTTCGTTTATTCCTTATTTTTCTCATATTATTCTCTCTCTGTAAAATTATTTTTGTTGCAATAAGATTTGAATCCAAAGTGATAATTCATTTAACAGAAAATGAAAAACAGAAGGGGGTATATCTTCCTCTTAACTTGAACCAGACTGTCTTAATTCATCTGCTAAATTCATTTTCTTGATTTTTCTCATTAACCTATAAGTTGCTAACCAGAGTGAGAAAAACGAAATTAATAGAACAATGGGCCATACATATCCAGGAATTGTTGAAGGCATGTAAAAGCTATCCCCCATAATATAATCCATTGACCAAACATAAGTCAAATAACCAAATGGTATAGTTAAAATTAGACTTATCGTACTTAGAATCGCATTTTCCCAAAATATCATATTTCTCAAATACTTCGTTTTAGTACCCATTGCTTTAAATGACAGAAAATCCTGATGTCTATCTACAAAAGCCATGTACATCGATTGAAAACTAAACAATACACCAATGAGGATTCCAAGTATCAAGAAAAGTATCAAAATTCCTAATATTGCTTCCATCATACCTAATACAGACTCTTTAACTATCTCTGATTCTGTCCACATCGCTAAATTAAATCTATCTTCAAACTCTGCTCGAATTGCTTGTAGATCAGCTTCATCATTTACAGTAAATATTACCCCATTTACCCAATTATCCGGAATTCCAAAGAGAAGATTAGCGTTATTTTCTTGAAATGCTTCATAAGTCCACAATACAGCATAATCAATCATCTCTCCCACTAATCCAGTTACAGTTACGGAATAATTGCCAAGAATTCCAATATCAATTTCATCACCAATTTTCACGTCATACTTCCCTGCAATGGTGTTTCCAAGTAATACTGATTCATAGTTTAAATCAGAATTTTGTTCAAATTCTCCTTTGATAACATTGAAATTTCTTAGAGAAGAATTTTCTTGATAACAAACTAATTCCGTCCAACTTAACAATTCATTATTGTGAATGATTTTTGTATAGATTCCAACAAATACTTCATAGTGATTAACATCTTCCAAAACCTCAGAACTACTTTTTTCCATGAAATTTACAATATTGTTAATTGAAGCAGGGGTTTCGAAAACTACCTGAACATCATAGGTGTTGTATTCTTCAAAATTATCCGACATAACCGCAAAGAGGTTATTAACCATAGCTAAAGAGTTGACAAGGAAAATCATTGAAGTTATCAATGCAAGGATTGTAATCAAACTCTTTCTTTTCTTAAGAAATACTTCACGTAATGGAACCAACATATGAATGGATTTGAATAATGGAATCCATCCGAGCGTTCTTTCTGCTATTGATTTACCTGTTGTTGTAATCCGAGTAAACACTGCACTCATAGCTTCTCTTGGGGTTACAGAAGTAATTGGCAGAGCACTGAAAATGGAACAAAGAAAGCAAATAGTGAATGTTGCAACCCCTCCATAAACAAATTCTAAGACTGGAATTGTCAGTGCAATCTGGTGAAAGCCATACATAGTTGTTGTTAATTTAGCCATACCAATTGCTAATCCATAAGCAAAAGGAATTCCAACTATTATACCAAATGAGCTTAAAATAAGAGTGATACTTGAATAATGCAATAATATTCTGCGTTTTTTAGATCCCAGTGAAAGAAATAGACCAATATTCTTTCGCTGAGCATTAATCATTTTACTCAAAGTATTGTAAATGATAACAATACAGATTATCAGCCCGAGGATACCAAAAATCGTTCCCATCTTGTCAACTGCACCTGCATCACCTTCAAACATCTTATATTCTGCTGTCTCATCAAAAAGCACAAACTTCAAAGTATTTGGAGAAATGCCATTAGAAGTTAAATAAGAGGATATTCCATCTGCAGCGGTTAGAATCATCTCTCTGTCAAATCGCTCATCAACTGTATATAATAATTGATTAACCAAATTTTGTCCTTCATAGAGAAAATTCTGTGCTGTTTGAAGATTTATCCAAATAATTGCCATATTACCAAAAAGTGGTAAATTTGTTACTTCATCAACTATATATGAGTAGTAAGAATCCTGAGCAATTCCCTTAATTGTAAAATTGGTTGTTTCTCCTGGAAATGATATTGAAATCTCATCGTTCAGACTAACATTTTGTCCAAGAAATTTAATTGCCCTACCAGCAAAATGAGTCTCAACTAAGCAACTTGTATTTGAATCTAAAATGGTTGTTTCGTCGATAATTTCTGATGATTTTTCTTCGATTACTAGTTGATTTAACTGATTCGGGAAATTGACACCTATAACGGCTGCAGGAAATTTATCTCCTTTAAATAGTATCTCTGTCATGAAGTAAATCCTGCTTTCAATACGATCTATGGAAAAATCATCAAGAAAACTCGAATTTGTTTTAATTGAGGAAATATTATTGTTTCCTATTGGTTCAGAAAATGAAAAGGTTCCATCTGCAACATTATAATATTCTTGATTGAGCTCATAAGTGTTAAATAAAACCGGATGACCTGCCCTTAAACCTGATAACAAAGTGATAGATATTGCAATAACTAAAACTATTGAAATTGAGCGAAATTTGTTCCTCCAGATTTCACGAAATAATTTTTTGGTTAGAATCTTCAAATCATTCATCTCTTACTTTTTTTGAGTCGTAATTCGTGGGGTTTTCCTCTATTTTTTCTATTTTACCCATTCGAAGATGAAATACTCTGTCAGCATACTGAGTGATACTTGTATCATGAGAAACAACAATTAGCGTAGTTTTTTCTTTTTCATTTAATTCTCGTAATAATTCTGCGATACTTTGACCAGTAACAAAATCGAGATTACCTGTAGGTTCATCTGCAACTAATATCTTTGGATTTTTAACAAGTGCTCGAGCTATAGCAACTCTTTGTTGTTCTCCTCCTGAAAGTTGTGAAGGAAATCGATATTCCTTACCTTCTAATCCAACTTTCTTGAGAATTTCAAATGATCTCTTACGTACTTCATGTTTATCTTTTAATCCTTGAAACTCCAAAGCTAAACCAACATTTTCCCAAGCTCTAAGACTGGCAACAATATTGAAGAATTGAAAAACCCACCCTACTTCATTTCTTCTGTAATTGTTCATTTCATTAGCTGTATAATTAGTAATATTATTTTCTCCAACAAAAACCTCTCCATCGGAAGGTAAATCTATCCCTCCAATCATGTTAAGCAATGTTGTTTTACCTGCACCTGAAGGACCTAACACAACAACAAATTCTCCCTTATATACATCCATATCAACTCCGTTCAATGCAAAAACTTCCGATTCACCAAACTCAAAACTTCTTTTCAATCCTTTAGTTGATACAGCTATTTCCTTTTCCAAAAAGTTCATCTCTTCCTTTTTCTTAACAAATGATTCTTAGTTAAATCGAATAAACATCTGATACTAACTATAAAAATCATTTCTGCATAAATACTTATAACTGCCTAAGTAGCAACAGAATAAGCGAGTAGATTGTATGAATATTTTAAAGCAAATGGATTGTACTTCTGATTATTTTACATTATACAAACTAAATGAATCATATTATGCAGCGATTGAAAAGGAAGGTAATCGAACAGGTTCTAATGCTGGATTTGAAGAATGTTAATGGGAATAAAGAATCAAAAATAAAAATGTTCAGAATGTGGTAAAGAAAATAATGTTGATCCAGTTCCAAGCTGGTTGAAAAAAGGAGTACCTGCAGCAGATTTCTTTGTTAATGAACAAATTCATGATAAATTGAAGGGTAGTGAGCCAGCAATATCAGGTGGAATAGCTTTAACATGCCCAAAATGTGCAGGAGCGTTAATAATTGATGGAAAAGATCGTTTGGTTCCCTGTAAGTATTGTGGTGTAAATGTTTATCTTCCTGATGATTTATGGTTACGTCTTCATCCTGTTGAAGTTAAATCTAGATGGTATCTAGTCTATGATAAAAAGGAAGTAGAAAAGATAGATTTTGATAAATAGAAGTAAACTTTTGCTTCTTTTAAACTATTTAAGTGTGCATCTAAACTTTGTTGGAGATGTCGTATAATCCTTCATATTCCAGCAATAAACAATTCTTGGAATTACTCTCCAAAAGGGAGGTGGATGAAAGGTTCCATATTTTGTATCGTATTTGGAACCAAGAATTTGATTCAATTCATCATCTTCAAATTTTTCTACAACTCCTTCAATAATAACAGCTCGATCTCCACTTTCTGTATGGACTGTTACATTTTCATTTTCAAGAAGATTTCTAACTGTTTTAGTATTAGAACCTCCACCAAAATAGAAGAACTCATCTAGCCAGATTCCCCATATTGGTCTAGTATGAGGTTTAAAATCAGGTCTTGTTGTACTAACCCAATAATTCTTTGATTCATTCATCCATTCATTTACAGTGCTCCAAGTAGCCATTCCCTCATCTTCTTCTGAAATACCATATCCTGGAATGAAAGGTCTAACTGGTTTAGATATTTTCAAGCTTCTTTTCATTATGTTAAGAACAAAACTAGATTATTTAGAAGTTTTCTTTTATGTTTGGTTTATCCTTAATAGAACAAATAAACTACCTTCTAGGTAAATTTATGAGTGTTTAATTTTGCCTCTGTATATGAGAAAATCCTACAATGTGCTCCTTAAACTTTTCAAAGAAGCATGTGTACTGGAAGAAGTGAATAATTTACTTTATTGGGATAGAGACGTAACTATGCCCAAAAAAGGAGGAAAACAGAGAGCTGATCAAGTAGCTCTAATCTCTGAATTAGAACATGAGCGAAGGATTGATCCAAGAGTAGATGAACTTCTGAAATTTATTCTTAATCATGAAGATTACAATAATTTATCTGATTTAGAAAAGAGGAATGTATTTGTTCTTCAGAGAGAATACAATAGATTAGTAAACGTTCCAGCAGATTTTGTTGGGGAGTTTAATAAACAAGGAGTTCTTTCTAATGAAGCTTGGGAAAAAGCTAAGGATCAGTCTGATTTTTCCATTTTTCTGCCCGAATTAGAAAAAATGGTTAATTTAAATAAAAAATATGCAAATTACTTGAACCCAGAGATAGATCCTTATGATGCTTTGATGGACTATAGTGAACCAGGGATGACTCAAGAGAAATTTGAACTATTGGTTAATCCATTGAAAGAAGTTATAGTTCCTTTAATCAAAGAATGCCAACAATCTAGTCACCAACCAAAGAAAAATATTCTTACTCGAAAAGTTCCCATAGATCTACAAAAGAAATTGAATCTAGATGTACTCAATGTGATTGGCTATGACTTTGAACGTGGTAGACTTGATGAAACAGTTCATCCTTTCACATCAGGATCATATGATGATGTGAGAATCACAACTAAATATTTTGAAAATAACTTTCTTAGTGCACTAATGAGTACCATGCATGAAGCTGGTCACGGAGAGTATGAACACTTTGTAGGAAAGAATGGCCGATATCAACCGGTTGGGATGTGGTGTAGTGATGGAGTCCATGAATGCAGTTCAAGATTTTATGAGAATTTTATTGGTCGAAGTTTAGCTTTCTGGAAATTTTACCTCCCTAAATTCAAAGAATTTACTGGTGAAATATTCACTGATGTAGTCCTAAAAGATTTAGTTCATGTGATTAACCAGGCTGAACCCTCAGCGATAAGAGCAGATGCTGATGAACTGACTTATGACTTGCACATCATTCTACGATTTGAGCTGGAAAGAGATTTAATGAACGGAAGGATAGAAGTAAAGGATTTACCAACAATTTGGAATGAAAAAGTGAAAACTATATTGGGATACGAGGTTAAGAATGACGCAGAAGGTGTTCTTCAAGACATTCACTGGTCCGATGGATTGATGGGTTATTTTCCAACATATACGTTGGGGAATATCTATGGAGCACAAATCTTCAACAAACTAAAAGAGGACATACCAGATTGGGAAAAAGAAATCGAAGAAGGTAATCTACAGAAGGTTTTGAATTGGTTTAGAACAGCTGTTCATGAAAAAGGAAACCTATTGGATTCTTATGATTTAATAGAGGATATTACAGGAGAAAAAGTTTCATCAAAATATCTAGCAGATTATCTATCAACTAAATTTAATCAATTATACAAACTCAATAGATAAATCTTCACTTTTTCCATTCTTTAGGAGAAACTACAGGTGGATGTACATATCTTTCCTCAGTAGTTATACTATCTATTTTCTGAATATCTTCTTCAGATAATTTTACATCAAGAGCTGCCAAATTATCTTTTATATGTTCCAAACTTGTAGCTTTAGGTATGGGTATTGCTCCTTTCTGCATCACCCAAGCTAAACAAACCTGCGCAGCGCTAATACTATTTCTCGCTGCAATTTCTTTGACTATTTCATCTTTCAGAACATGTCCTCTACCTAAAGGGGAATACGAGATAAAATTGATAGATTGTTCTTTGAGATATTTTAACAAGTCTTTTTGTTGCAGATAAGGATGATGCTCAACTTGATTTGCAAAAATAGGTTTTTTACAGGCTTCTTGTGCATCTTTTGTCAGCTGTACCGTAAAATTGGAAATTCCTATGTGTTTTACTTTTCCTTCATCAACGAGCTCACTTATAGCATTCAAAGTTTTTTTGTGCGAATAACCTAAGGCAAAAGCAGGATAATGAACGTAAAAAATGTCTACATAGTCTAATTGTAATCGTTTCAAAGATCTTAATGCTGTTTTTTTCACTGTACTTGGTCGCTGAAACATGGGGAAGAATTTAGTGGCAACTATCAGATCCTCTCTTTCCAGAAGACCAGATTTGAACGCTTCCTGTAGACCTATACCAACTCCAGCTTCATTCCTATAGGCTTGAGCAGTGTCTACAAATCTATATCCCATTTTTATAGCTTCAATTGTAGAAAAAGTAGCATCCTTTGGTTTCAACATCCAAGTTCCTAAACCAATATTGGGGAGTTTAATTTCACTCATAAATACAAAATCTGAGAGCTAATAATAAAATTATGGGAAAAACAGTAGAAAACGTCATTTTTTACTAAATACTTTTATTTAATATGTAAAATTGCAATATATGGAATATAGAATGGTGTTTGATGCGGGTTCAACTGCATTAAAATGTGCCATCGCTGATGAAAATAATACTATCTTAGCTGTAGAGTCTATTATTCCGAAAATCATCAGTTCAGAGGATGGATTTGGAAGACAATGGGAATCTGGTAATTACTGGGAAAACTTACTGAATTTAGCTGAACTAACAATTAAAAAAGCTAAAATTGATTCTCAGAAAATTAAATGTCTTACATCAACTGCAATTAGACCTAGTTCAGTATTTACAGATGAAGATTTTAATCCTCTCTATATTAGTGCAAGTTTTGATATTAGAGGTATTGATTACGGTGATGAAATAGATGAAAGAGTAATTGAGTTGACAGGAAAAAGTTTGTACCAATATACTGGTCATTTTCCAAATCTATTGATGATACCTGGAAGATTTGAGTGGTTAAGAAATAATCCAGAAGCAGTTCATGGAAGAAAAATAGAGCATTATTTACCCGTGGATAGTTGGATTTTAGTTAAACTAGGTGGGGAATTTCATACAAATACAACTAGTGCAATGGAATCAGGATTCTTTGATATCAAGGAGAAAGCTTGGCTAGAAGAATGGCATACTATTTTCGAAATTGACGATTCTTTTTTTCCACCTCCAGTTGATTCAGGAGAAATAATCGGGCATCCTTCAAAGTTTGTTCAAGAGAAACTTAATCTAGATTCTGAAGTAGAGATAGTCGCAGGTATTCCTGATACACAAGCAGCTTTACTTGCTGCAAATGCAATAACACCTGGAAACATAGGCGTCGTTCTAGGAAGCACAACCCCAGTTCAAACTGTTATGGATAAGCTAAGAATAGGTCCTGAAGTGCAATTCTGGATAGGAGGAATCAACATTAAGAATATATGTGATAATTATTTGGTAGAGGCGTCAACAGGAATGACTGGACATGTTGTTCGATGGGCAGCGAACATGTTTGGTAATGGTAAAAGCAAAGATCAAAGAAACATTTCTAAAGAACAATTTGAAAATTTAAAATATAAATTTGACAAATTTGATAAAGTTGAACAAAACAAACACGAAGATAATCTTGCCTCACATGCAGTTTATGGAAATTTGGGTCCTTTACCTCTTGCTACAACAAGTTCAGATAGTCTTAAAGGTGAATTCCATTTTCCAAGCCCAGGAGGAGTAGAAGAATACTTTATCAATCAAGAGGAATTAGTAGGAGCAGTCTTTGATAATATCACTTTTGCCGTTGCCAAGAATATAGAATACACGAAGGAATTTGCTGAATTATCACAATCTTCTGTTTATATTTTAGGAGGAATTTCCCGATATGAGTTGCTATGTCAAAGAATCGCAGATGTTCTAAACGCTCCGATTAGCCACCTTCATCATCATGAAGCATCTTTGCATGGAATTCTGCTTCTCTGTGACGTGGCAAGTGGAAAAATCAAGAATATGAAGGATCTCTCAGATAAGATTGAAGAACAAAAAATGGTTCATAAAATTGAACCTCGTCCAGAAATGGTAAATAAACTTCAACAAAAATATAAAAAGTGGTTAAGTATTATCAAACCTAACCTAAAAATCTAAATCCTTCATTATATCATACATTTCTCTTTCTGCTTCTTCAGCTTCTTCTGGAATAGCATAGATTGTTCCTAATAGAGCAGCTCGATATTGTATTTTCGCTGCCATCTCAACTTGTTGGCATACTGTCCAAGCTTGTTCCAGAGTACTCCCACAACAAACATTTCCATGATTAGCTATAAATACAGCTAAATTTTCTCCTAAAGCTGTTACTGCATTATTTGCCAATTCATCAGTTCCAGCCATACCAAATTCTGCTACCTCGCAACCCCCAATGAAAGGAATTACCTCATCTACAATTGGACCTATAGGCATTCTTGCTATAGATAAAGCAGTAGAATAAGGTGCATGAGAATGCACAATTGCTTTGATGTCTGGTCGATTTCTGTAAATAGCTAAATGCACTCTTTTTTCAGAAGTTGGATTTCGTTTCCCAAGGATAGTATTTCCTTCTTCATCGATCAAAACTATATCTTCAATTTCCATTGTTTCGTATTTCACTGAACTTGGAGTAACAAGGAAAGCATCTTGACCATTAGGTAGTTTCACTCTTGCTGAAACATTACCAGCTGTACTGACGATATATTCCCTCTCAATCATAATATTACATATATCGATTATTTGCTGAATCTGTCCAGCATAATTATGAAGAGACGGTTGTATATTGGAAAATTCCTGCGCTTGATCAAGTGTATCCTCTGCAGATGTATACCCTTGTAAAACTTCTGGATTCTTAATGTTCAAAGGTATTTTTTTATCTAAAATTTGCTTGATACCATCTACCATCATCATTGCATGTCGATGATTTGTGTCTAAAGTATCCCCACCAATATGTGGAGTAACTATAACATTGTCCAATTCAAGGAATTCATTATCTTGATCAACTGGTTCAATGGAAAAGACATCCAAAGCAGCTCCTGCGATTCTTTTCTCTTTCAATGCATCTAGAAGAGCATCCTCATCTACAATTGATGCTCGAGCAAGGTTGATAAAAAGTGCATGTTCTTGTATCAGCTGGATTTCTTCCTCACCTATCATGTCATCTGTTTCATCAGTTGGAGGGCAATGTAATGTGATAATATCTGATGAAGACAAAAGAGTATCAAGATCAACTGATTCTCCATTGACAGCACTTAATCTAGATGCATCAACATAGGGATCATGAACCAAAAATTTTACTCTGAAAGGAAGTAAGAGTTTAGCTACAGCAAATCCAATTCTCCCTAAACCAATGATTCCAACAGTTTTCCCTTGTAATTCAAAACCTTTAAACTGATTATAATATTTGATGTAGTCCGCAAAATCATTAACTTCAAACTCACCTTTTGTGTGAAGGATACGTTCTACAGAGTGTAATTTCCTAGCTAAAGCAAGAATTAATCCTACAGTTAATTCAGCAACTGAGAGGGTGTTTCTATCAGGAGCAAAAAGAACAGGGATACCTTTCTGT
>JAGXNV010000068.1 GCA_019894795.1 Candidatus Heimdallarchaeota archaeon
TTGGAGGAACTCAATTCATCGAAGGTTCATGGTCAGGAAATATTGGAACAACAGGACTTGTTATACAAGCATTAGCTCCAAGTGAATCAGCAGGTTCATTGATGCTGAAAAAAGCTGCTCTTTATTTGTTGGCAATACAAGATAAAGAAGGTCTTTGGGGATCAAACATTGAAGAAACAACAATTGCCTTGAAAGCGTTAAATATTCTGAAAAGAATGGCTGAACAAGAAATGGCTTAATCAGTATTTCTTTTCACAACACTTTTTTATCACAAATTAATGGAAGAGTTAGAGATCTAATGGGGAATAAAGTATACATTGCATGTTCAATGATCAAAGCTCAACAACTAGATTTCTCTTTATTGGATTACTTGATTAAGTATGTGCAAGTACAAGGTTTTCATTCTTATGTTCCTGGAAAGATGGATGATGCTCCTTCAAAAGTTATTTTCGATAGAGATCTTAATTGGTTAAAACAATCTAGCATTATCATTGCTGATGTGAATGAACCTTCACATGGAGTAGGAATGGAAATAATGTATGCTTATGTTTACAGAATTCCAGTAATCTGTCTTCTTGATGAGAAAAACATGCCTCTATCTAGAATGGTTGAAGGGGGACCTCACACTTTATTGCTAATATATAGAACAAAAGAAGAGTTAATTGAAGAGGTTGAAAAGATAGATTTAAACAAACTCGAAATAAAGAATTGCAGTACATGTACAGAGAAAACCATACATCTAGAAGATATTTGTAAAAAATGTTAAGAAAAAGAAAGTGGTAGTCCCGTGGAGAAATTCGGAGCTATCTCTCAAGATCAACTCTCTCGAACTCCAGCCGCCGGATTCAAAGTCCGGTATCCTTGCCGCTAGACTACGGGACTAAATTTAGAGTAGTCTTCTCTTATCTGGTTTCATAATTTTTTTGGTTTTAAGTTTTTCTTTTGAAACTTAAGTCTTCAGCTTTCTTTCGCCCATGAATCTCTCAGAGATATAATTCTGTTAAATACTAAACTCTTCGCGCTAGAATCTATGGGTTCTAGATAGAAATAACCTAATCTTTCAAATTGAAACCTTGTGCCTAGTTTTACCTCTTTTAAGAAGGGTTCAACAAATGCTTGAGTGACTTCCAGAGAGTTTGGATTTAGATATTCAGTAAATACTTTTCCTTCTTCAACATCCATTGGATTTTCTTTTACAAAAAGTCGATCTATCAACCTTACTTCTGCTTCAACGTAATTATCGTTAGAAATCCAATGTAATGTTCCTTTTACCTTTTTACTATCTTCTGTTGTATTTTCATCATCTTTGGGTTCGTAGGTACACTGTACTTCGATTACATCACCTGTTTTTTCGTCTTTAATCACATTCTCGCATTTGATTATGTAGGCGTTCTTCAGTCTAACCCTTTCTCCAGGGGACAGTCTATAGTAATCCTTAGGAGGGTTTTCCATGAAATCGTCATGTTCAATATAAATAGTATTTGAGAAAATTACTGTTCTTGAACCCATCTCCTTGATAGTTGGATGGTTTTGAACTTCTATCTCCTCACTCTTTTCTTCAGGATAGTTTGTAATCACCACCTTTAGAGGTTTTAGCACACTCATTACTCTAGGACACTTTTTGTTCAAATCTTCTCTTATACAATGATCTAAAATTGATTGATCAATTATTTTATCTCTTTTTGATACACCTATGGTTTCCATGAATTTTCTTAAAGCTTCAGCTGTTACTCCTCTTCTTCTTAATCCAGAGATAGTTAGCATTCGAGGATCATCCCAACCATCAACATGACCATCGTTTACAAGTTGGATCATCACACGCTTACCTAATACTGTATGTGAAAGATTAACTTTTGCAAATTCTATTTGCTGAGGATGGAAGATTGGATTACCTTCCTCGTCATCTAATTGATTTAGAAACCAATCGTATAATGGTCTATGAACCTCGAACTCTAAAGTACAGATAGATTGTGTTATTCCTTCTATAGAATCCTCTAATCCATGTGCCCAGTCGTACATAGGGTATATACACCATTTATCTCCTGTATTATGATGAGGAGCATGGAGTATCCGATAAATTATAGGATCTCGCATGAGTAGGTTTGGATGGGTCATGTCTATTTTTGCTCTTAGAACCTTTGCTCCATCTGGGAACTCACAGTTCTTCATCCTTTTAAACAAATCTAGGTTCTCTTCAATTGTTCTGTTACGGAATGGACTTTCTTTGCCATGTTCTGTTATTGATCCACGTTTTGCCTTGATTTCTTCTGCGGTAGAATCATCAATATAAGCTAAACCTTTCTTAACTAATTGTTCTGCATATTCATAGAATTGATCAAAATAACCAGAACCAAAGAAGATGTTATTGCTTCCATCTTCATAATCCTTGTATACTCCTAACCATTTGATGTCTTCTATCATTGCATTAACATACGATTCTTCTTCTGTTATGGGGTTGGTATCATCAAAACGGAAATTAAAAATCCCATCATAATCCATAGCAATTTTATGATTCATCAAGATTGAACAAGCATGACCAATATGTAACCAACCATTAGGTTCAGGGGGAAATCGTGTATGGACTTTGCCACCGAATCTACCAGTCTTGTTGTGCTCTTCTATGATCGTTCTAATAAAGTTAAGACCTTCTTCAGGATCTTTATCTTCAGTTACTTCTTTCAGAAGTTCAGGATATTTTGTTTGAGCCAATTGTTGTATTTCTGCGAGATCTAGAGAGTTAATGTAATCTATCTTCTGTTGAGCAGTAGTTTTCACATTATTTACATCCTTGCGTAATTCAGGATGAGCTACCATTATTATTCTCATGACCGGACCAATTTTTGCTTCTCCATGCTCTAAAGCATTTTGAATTGCAAATTTTTCGCAGATTTCTTCAACTGAACTCATACTAAGTTTTTTGGTGCTAAAAGAATAATAAATCTTTAGTATTATGATAAGAATGTATAAAAGAAAAAAGAGAAAGATAGACTATTTTAGTCTATTTACAAGACTAACGATCCCAATACACGATATTATTAGAATTATAGCAAAAATATTTGCAGAATATTCAGGAATAAAAGCAATTCCAACAGGAGCATTGAGTGGGTAAAGATCTGCACTTATTGTTGATCCATCTATTGCATATGCTCCCGAAACCCAATCATTCCAATAATTTCCTTCATTAATTGAAGTATCATACCAAGTTGCATTCTGAGTCCAAAGAAGGCTTTGTTGATAAGCTTGAGATGAACCTCCAACATTGTTACTTATGAAGTTGTTATGATGAACAATATAATAATCTGAACCGGCTTCCAAATATATACCATATAGTGTGTTTTCTTCAATCTGATTGAACATCACCGTGCCATAGCTAGAAGAAAGAATTTGAAAACCATAGACATCATTTTTTGATGCAGTATTATTTTCCATTAATATCCGATTCGCATAATATATACCAAATCCTACATATGCATTGTCAGTACAGTTATTATATCGGAAAGTATTATCGTTTGTAAATTGGTTAATTATACCCTGTTCACCATTTTGCACACATGTATTATTCAAGAATAAACCGTATTCTGAATCATTGTCAATGAAAATACCTTCATCAATATTAGACGAGCAGGTGTTATTTTCTATCCACAGATTTGCCGAAAAATCTAAACGTAATCCTGTGTGAAAATTGTATAAGCATTTACAGTTTATTACAGTTGCTCCATTGCAGTTTACAAGGTGTATTCCTATTCCATCTCCACCTACAGTATTAACACAAGTGCAATTATCTATAGTTACTAAATTAGGATAAGCATCTACAATTTTAATACAAACTTCTATCGCTGTAATCCAACAGTTACGAATTATGAAGGAAACATTGAATCCTGTGCTACCTCCACTTGCATCGATTAGAATTCCATAAGGACCCCCGCTAGTTATATTATAATTTTCTATTAGATAAGGATCATTTGGAGTTCCAATTCCTGGAAAATTATACCCTGATGGCCCAAAATCCTCATCTGAAGATATTATTATTTCAGGATGGTCAATTAAATCGTCTTCAAGTATAATTTGCGCATTAAATCCATTCTGTTGCGAAAAAATTGAATTTGAATAAGAAATTATACTAAAACTTAACAATACCAGTAAAACTCCAATCCCAAGTCTCGTTTTACTTGTTTTTATCATCTAATCACCTTTTAGTTATTTTATTATACAATTTACGAATCTGGTTTATATATTTATCTCGTTAATTCAATCATTTATTTTGAGACAAACTTTATTTGAGTGAACAACTATATTTTATTTGATACAAATGAGAGGATTACCAAATACAGTGTACTGTTTTGCTTGTGGAGAAAAATTTACCAAAAGTGATCCAGAAGGGTATGAATCTTGCCCTAATTGTGGGAAAGGATTCAAAGATCTTTCAAAAGAAACACAGTTTGCAGTAAGCATGCTAATGAAATCGATGATTGAACACCTTAGATAAAAAAATCTGATACAATCAAATCATCACAAGCTGAAATCAAGCCATCCAAAATGATTATCCAATATAATGAACACTATAATCAATATTAGGATAAGAAATGTCATTACGATTTGTGTTATGTACAATCTGCTTATTTTTCTAAATTGTCTTGTTGATACTGAACCTCCCCTTACAAATGATTGTGAGACCCAGAAGATAAGTGCACATGACGCATATATGGAAATCACGTTTAGAATTAATAAGATTAATGAACCTAATGCTGCTTGAAGGAATATTTGCCCACTTACTAACAACACTCCAACATTAGCAGCTGGAGGACACAATGATGCAGCTACAGCGACTCCTACGATAGAAGTGCTTTCACCTCGAATAATGAAAAGTCCTGCAGCTAAACCACTTGCAATTGCAAATACAATATCACCAATATTAGGATTGGTTCTAATAGCTATCTGTTCGCTGTTAATAATGAATTCAGGATTTGTCATATTAAATATTGCGCCAACTATAACACCAATGACGATAATCGTGAACAATCCTACTAATTCAGCAAAAATTGCTTTTTTTGAATAAATGTTCTTCGGAGTCATTGTACCTATGACTGTTAGAGCTATTGGGGCCAATAAAGGAGCAATAATCATACTAGCTATGACAATAATTACATTGTCATAAATTAGACCAAAAGATGCGAGGACTCCTGCTAAAAACACTAGTCCTATGAAGGTAGGGTTCAACATTGCTAAACCTTTGATATTTGCAATCATCTCATCTGTACCTATTCCACGTCCTTTAAGCAAAACACTTTTCTTAGCCGCTGTGATCTTCAGGGATACAGGTGTTACAATTACAGACCCAAATACAGTTCCGACACCTAAACCCTTCAATTCTTCAAGTAGAATAGAAGTTTGTTGATTTTCAATAACTACATGAAGAGTTGCTGTTACCTCAAAGATTGTTACATTGAAGATTATTGCGAATTTTTCTTCTAACTCCCTAACAATTTCCAACTTATCTGCTGGAATTATTATCTTAACATCTTTCATGATTAGAGTTTCCCGTAAATGATATTGATTGTACATTTAGTATGTAATATAAAATATTTTTGTGAAAATTCTACATTAGGCAAAAATTAAGAATTTACCTATGAAGAATCATCAAAAAGTCAAAAGTTTCCTTTATCAACAATCTCGAAAAGGTTATTTGCCATGATTGTATTTACGATAAGCATACTTCAACTTTGCTTCATCATCTTCAATATAACGAGGATATTGCTTCAAAATCTTATCAAGTTCTCGATTTAGACCATTTAGTTCTTTATCCATCTTCCCCAAGATTTTGTTCATATCTTCAATTAGATTCTCAGTGTGCATACTCAAAAATGAGTATAGTCTAATTATAAAATAGGTAAGATAAGGAAATTACTCTCGTAATACATTTTAATAATCTTCAGGATCTCTATGTCCCGTGATAGTTGTTCTAATATCGGCAGACAGACACTCAGGACATACTGTCTTGGTAGTAAAAATTCCATCTACTTGTTCCTTCAATATCCTCTTTTCTTCATTGTTGAACCTGTTCCCACATCCATTACAGATATAAGCATCTGGTCTATAAACTGCCATATTTTCTCAAATAGATTAGAATTGTTTCAAAATATAACTCTTTTCATTGAAATAATGAATCTTATGTTTAAGACAATGAATTTAATAACAACAGATTAATTTTACTCTAAATTAACTTGAGGGATTAGATTTGGTGCCAGTCAATTGGAAAAAAACACTCTCTATTTCATGGTTAGTAAGTAAGATAATCTTTGCAGTTTTCTTCCTAATTGAATGGCTTGCTACATTAGTTGATATACTGTCAGTAATGTCAACTGCAGGAGAGCCGGAACCTATTCTCAAAGGTTTAGGAAAGATTTATCCTTTTACTTCTTATACTGATACAATACTTAGATTCTTTCTGGGAGATACAATTCATCATTTTCTATTCAAACATTGGATAATGGCTGGTTTCTTCTTTTCTGTAGTATTTCTAACATTAGCAATGAATCATGGTCGAAAAAGAAGAAATCTAAGAAATATGCCGTGGTCATGGTGGGGAATTATTTTGATTTTAATATTAGAAGTAACTATTTTATTCATAAGCTTCTTCTATGCAGAACCAGTTCCTTATGCAGTAGATCCTTCTTGGCATATTGATATTTATCATAAGATTCAATTTTCTGTAACTTTAACAATCTCAGGCTTGTTTTTTGTTATTTATTCAAGCATTAAAGAAGGAAAAAAACTCAATGAAAGAGCATATGATTTATGTACCACTTCACTTCTCTATAGTATTATTTTTGGTATCATGACACTTGAAATAATAGCAGGTTTTCCCTGGTTTCCAGGAGGATATAGGGATATATTTCTTTATGGACAGTCTTGGTTTTCATTCGATAAGTATTTACACTTCATGATGAGTCTTGCAATTCTTTTGATTTTATGGAGTTTAACAAAGAATAAATGGATATCTGGTGCTATAGTAGTCGGTTTTCATTTACTCTGGGAGTTGTTTGAATATGGGTTACAACCTGAGGAAATTATTGATACTCTAAAAGATGAAATAGTAAATATTTCAGCAGTAATCTTTGCTATAATCATAGTAATATTTATTGAAAAAAGAATGAAGCGGAATCAAGAAATATCTGAACCAACTTCAGATAATACTATTAAGTAGGAAACAAGAGATGGCCCCCTAAAGACTTAAGAATAGATAATGTATTGCAATATCGCTTGCTATTATTTTAGAGTAGCAATAAGAAATAAAGTGAAGTGATAAAATGGGTAAAACTCTAAATCTATTGGGAAACATTATCTGGGTCATTCTCGGAGGTCTTGAAACAGCCGCAGGATGGTTTTTTGGAGGACTAATTCTTTGCTTAACAATTATTGGTATTCCTTTTGGAATTCAGTGTATAAAAATGGCAGGATTTGTTCTTTGGCCATTTGGAAGAGAAGTCAAACGCGACAAAGGTGGTGCAGGAAGACTTCTTCTCAACATTATATGGGTTATTATATTAGGATTAGCACTTGCTATATCACATATTGTAGTGGGTATCATATTTGCCATAACTATAATTGGTATTCCTTTTGCAAAGCAGCATTTCAAAATGGTTGAGATAGCTTTCGCGCCATTTGGAACAACAATAGTTGACAAAAAATGAGGATTTATCTTCTAATCTATTTTTTTGAATGTAGTTACACTTGAACGTTAAAACAGCTTTACAAATTTTGGAATAAAGTTTATAGGCTAGGTAACGTAACACTATATTTGTCATGTTTGTACCTAAAGAAGGGCTGAAACCGTCAGATGAAGTCTTGAAGAAATTCGGGGTTCAAGAAGACTTACAATTACTGAATGGTGGTTTAAAACGATGCTTTAAAGCGGGTGATATAGTACTGAAGCATTTCCAGGATACAAGTGAGGTTGAAGCTAGTTGGTTACCTAATTTACTTAATTCAATAGAATCGACGAAGTTCCGAGTACAGAAGTACCTAAAATCTAAGGATGGTAGATATATTGAGGAGGGGTGGGTTGCATATTATTTTCTTCCAGGAAATCATGTCAAAGGTCGTCTCCCAGAAAAAAGGAGAGCTCTTGAAGCCTTTCATAAAGAGTTAAAAGATGTTCCAAGACCCCCACATCTTATTGAGAATAGAAATGATCCATGGACTATGGCAGATAGGATGGTTTGGGATGAGATTCCATTAAATTGCCATAAACGCATTCTAAACGCTATCCAAGATCTTGTCAAGTTAAGAGGACCTCTGAGAATTACTAATCAGTTAATTCAGGGAGATCCAAATCACATCTTATTCTCTGAGACAGAACCTCCAGCCCTTATTGATTTATCATGGTGTTGGAGACCAGCAGATTTTTCTCTTGCAATTCTAGTTGCAGATTATCTAATTTGTTGGTGCAAAGATGAGTGTGATTGCTTACCACGAAGTGAAGTTGTTGCAGTTTTTGAAGACGTTAAATATTTCAAACAATTGCTAATAAGAGCTGTGCTTAGACGAGCTTTGGAGCTAGAAGGTTTAAGGAAGTTTAATGAGAGATTTCTTTATGAAATTGACAACCATATTCCCGCAATAAATTTTGTTTATGACTATGTGTCGCAATCTTGAATGAGATAAAGATATAAACATTAATTGAAAATATATTTTGGATATCTTATGCAAGTTAAATTAACCAACATCTGTGATATTGAAACTGACGGAACCAAAGAATTCATCCCTTCAAATGGTTTGTCGTTTCTAATTAATACAGAAGACAAGAAAATTCTTTTTGATACAGGAGAAAAAGGAAGTATATTACTCAATAATATGAGATTGTTAAACATTGATCCTAATTCCATTGATTCATTGGTTCTCAGTCATGGTCATTGGGATCACACTTTTGGTATAGAGGCGTTGGTTACAGCTAGAACAGAAAAGAACGAATTAATAATAATTGGGCACCCTCATGCATTTGCAAAGAGAAGAGTTGCAAAATTACCTTTTAGGGTTGCAGCTTTATTCAAATACAAATGGTATAATTTCGGTTTTCCCAATTTACCAGATGATGTGAAGGAAAAACTCTCCTTCCAACCTATAACAGAACCTTATGAATTAACACCAATTCTTAAAACTATTGGGGAAATATCTGAGTGGAAGGAAAAGCCTAGCAAGATAGACAAATTGTCCATTAAACTTGGCAATAAATATGTCAAAGACGAACTTCTTGATGATCTTTCTCTAGTATTAAAGACAAAAAAAGGTATTGTTGTTATTTGTGGATGTGGTCATGCAGGAGTGTTAAACATATGTGCAAGAGCAAAAGAGCTCTATCCTGATGATGAGATAAAATCCATAATTGGTGGAACACATCTAGTTGCTCTAAAAACAGATGAAGAATTGGATTATGTTGCCAATAAACTTGAGAAGGAGTATAACAAACCTTCACTATATTTCAGTCACTGCACAGGTAAAAGAGCAATCAAGTACCTAACAAAAAGATTTGGAGAAGAAATAGTGAAATCATTTAGAGTTGGAAATGAACTCATTTTTGATTGTTAAATTAAGGTAAGAGCTCTTTATCAGAGCATTTTTTCTTTTTGGTTATTGAAATTATTTATTTACTCTTCAGATACCACTTTGAGGTAATCTGAATCGAAGAAATTTTCTCGCTTCTTAATTAATCTCCAACCATCAAAGAAATAACCAAGAAGGTAAGTAATCAATCAGTGGGGTGCTTTCTGCTAAGTTGACATTCTATTTGATCTATAACTCGTCCCACCATTTTGGGAATTAAGTAAATTCTTTCCAAAGAAGAAATGAAGAAGGAAACTAGTTCTCTAATTTAGATATTGCTTCATTAATTTTCCTTATTTGGTTTTGTAAACTTTCTTTGCATTCTTTTAAGTGCTTAAGCTTTGTTTCTTTATCTTCATTTCCAGTAAATTCTCCACAATTATGATGTTTTTCTGTACAATCTTTTTTCATTTTTTTGGTCTCGCTTTAGTTTTTGAAGTGTTATTACTTTAGATGGGAAAGTATTTATTAATAAGAGTTCACTAATGTTTCCTAAAGTAACTCTGACAATGTGAAGTATATGAATAAAATCAATGAGTATCCGTCTATAGTAAAATGTACACATGAACAAAATGGGTATCCTTGCTTCGTACCAGCACAAAGAGTTTTGAATCTTGTTGGCAAGAAGTGGAGCATTCAAATAATCAACGTCTTAAGTAAGGGTAATAAAGTTCGCTACAAAGACCTTAGAGAATTACTTCATAGAGGATGGAAAAAAAATAAGATCAGTGATGCAACTCTTTCAGCTCGTTTGTCTGAACTAACAGAGGAAGGGATTCTAATTCGGGATATTCATCCAGAGATACCACCAAAGGTAGAATATTCTCTCTCTGAAAAAGGTGAAGAACTATCCGAAGCTCTTCAGCCTTTTATAAATTGGACAATAAAAGCATGCCATGAATAAAGTCCACACATTTTATCATTAACAAGAGTAAACTTTTTTATCTTTCAAAACTAGAGATATTTGATTAACAGATGAGTTTTGCAGAGAATTGTGAAGAAGCGATTCTTAATGGAAATGTAGAATTAGCAGAAAAACTTGCAAACAAAGCAATAAAAGAAAATATTGATATTAACATTGCAATAGATGCTTTTTCACTTGCTATAAGAAAAGCTGGTGATTTGTTTGAAGAAGGAGAATTCTTCTTGCCTGAACTAATGCGTAGTGCCGAAGCTATGAAAGTAGCAATGGCAATATTTGAACCAGTTTTAATGGAAGGTAAAGAAGATAGATTTCTTGGTAAAGTTGTAATTGGAACCATTGAAGGAGATATTCACGATATCGGAAAGACACTAGTTGCAGCTATTATGTCAGCAGAAGGATTTGAAATATTTGATCTAGGAGCAGACGTTCCTGTCGATAAATTTATTGATAAGGCTGAAGAAGTAGGAGCAGATTTAATCTGTATTTCTGCACTTCTTACTACTACTATGGTTGGTCAAAAAAGATTAATCGATAACTTAAAACAGAGAAATATACGAGACAAATACAAAGTTCTTATTGGAGGTGCTCCAGTTTCTAGAAAATGGGTTGAGGAAATTGGAGCTGATGGTAGCGCTGAAAATGCTGTTAGTGCTGTCAAACTCGCCAGAAGACTATTGGAGAAATGAGGAGGAATAACACTGGGGTTAAAGAAACCAATTCTTGCGTTAGTTGCTGAACGCTCTGTGATTCTAGATGGTGCAATGGGTTCAAGACTTATAGATTTAGGTTTACAGCCTGGAATTCCACCAGAAAGCTGGAACACAACTCACCCAGAAGATATTAAACAAATCCACTTAGAATATTTTAATGCTGGTTCAGACATCGTACTAACCAACACATTCGGTGGTTCTAGATTAAAATTAGAAGCTCATGGACATGGAGATAAAGTCAAAGAGTACAATTCAAAGGCTGTAGAGATAGCTAAAGAGGTATGTCCAAGTAATGGTTATGTGGCAGGAGATATTGGTCCTTCAGGCAAATTTTTACCTCCTGTTGGTTCTGCATCTGAAGTTGATTTTGAGAAGAATTTTTCAGAACAAACAGCGATACTCGCTGATGCGGGAGTGGATTTGTTTTTCATAGAAACAATGGTTGATATCAAGGAAGCAGAGATAGCAGTAAGAGCAGCTAAACAAGTTTCAGATGTACCTATTTTTGCATCGATGACTTACAAGAAAACAAAGAGAGGCTTCTTTACAATTATGGGAAATTCAGCGGAGCAATGCTCTGAAATATTGAAAAAAGCTGGTGCTGATGCAATTGGAGGAAATTGTACAATTAGCAGTGAAGATATGATAGATCTTATTCCTCTAATTGCACATAGCACGGATCTCCCAGTAATAGCAAAACCTAATGCAGGACAACCTCAATTAGTACAAGGTAAAACTATCTATTTATCGAAACCAACAGAATTTGCAAGTGATATCCTGAAAACAATAAAAAATGGTGCACGAATAGTTGGAGGATGTTGTGGTTCAAATCCTAAATTCATTAGTGAGATATTAAAACAAATTATGGGAGAGAAAAAATGAGAATAATTGATGAGATCCAAATAGAACTTGATGAAAATGAAATTCTTCGATTGTTAAGTAGTAAAAGTGGGAACAGAAGAAAGAAGAGGACAGCTTCCAACATTTTGATTGAGAATATTCGTGAAACGATGAAATTTTCTTTGGAATTCATTGAACCAAAAGCTGTATACGATATTGTAGAGAGCTCATCATTAAATCCTAATTTCCTATTCAAAAAATCAGAAAAAACTGTTTTAGCAGTATGCACAATTGGGATGGAACTTGAAGCAAGAGGTTCTCAATTTATCTCTAAAGGTGAATTGTCAAATGGAGTTATTATTGATGCAATAGCCTCACATGCTGCCGAACAGACTGCAGAATATGTTAACA
>JAGXNV010000006.1 GCA_019894795.1 Candidatus Heimdallarchaeota archaeon
GTACCAATAGTATCATCTGTAGTTTCCTTGATAAACACCTGTTCTTCTTTATAGTACTTACCTAGTTTGGGTTGCTCATTGAGTATCTCCTGTAGTAACAATTCCGTCCTTTTCTTTGTTAGTTTAGCTAGTTCAGCTAATCTAGCAATTGGTACCTGTATCCCCGAAGTTATATTCCAAATAATCGTTCCATTCAGTTGTTTCTTTTGTAGATTATGTTTCTCTTTCAACCACGTTGTTCTGGTAGTTATACCATACCCAAGCGCTTGTCTCATCTCTCGTTTATTGGTCCATACTTTACCATTCCTCAGATATTCTTTCAGAGAGATGATTCTCGTAGTTTCTTCATCCTTTTCTTCCTCAGCTAAAACTTCCCCAAGGTTATTACTTGCTTTGACGACACCTAAGAAGAAGAGAGGGGAGAGAAAGGTCCAGAGAGCAGAGAAATCAGGGACGGTGCCAAGGATAATGATGTTAAGACAGAGAATAGAAGTGGTGAGTAGAAGAATGGAAGCTTTCCCTAAAACTCTCGTCCTGCAGAGGTTATCCTCAACAAAAGCCATGGTTCTGACATAGTGGGCAGCATAATAGATAGCTAAGGTAGAGAATATTACACAGGCATAGAGGAAATAGTAGGCTTGCCAAAGATCTGTAAAGAAGAAACTGAAAAGAGTAGGTTCTTCAATTATGAACTGAAGTTTATCTGCTACGAAGAACAATAGCAGTACATTGGTCGTAAGAGAACCGATAATAAAAGCTATTAGACCTGCTCTCCACATTTGCTTCCTCGATTTCCTTGAAAGAGTTTCAATTGTTTTGCTAAAGAGATCATAAAAGGATTCTACTTCATCAAAGAACTCTCGGAGTTTGACTAACCCTTGCTTGATTTTTCCTTTATCAAAAGAAACACCTTCTACCAAAGTGCTGAGATAATAGCTGCAAAGGGTAGCTAAAGCGACTAAAGACCAATGGTTGAGTTGGAATAAGTAGAGTAAAGCAAGGAACCCTAAATATAAACTAAAACTAACGATAAGTTGGAGGATAAACCTGTTCCTTTCCCTCTTTTTCTCTTCTTCCTCTTCTAGAGGGGGGTGATCATAATTTTCTTCTTTCGCTATTCTTTTTATCCTTCTCCTGAGGATAATCTTTTCATTCAAAACAAGGAAGAGAAAACCATAGATAGCTAAGATCCAGTCGATATTGTACCAATTGAGCATGTATGTATCTGCTGGTTCCTCGGGGGTGGGGAGGATTTGATAAGTGATATTCGTTAGATTAAAAGGTGATTTCACACCAAAAAAGGTAAGAGATAGTTTAATCTCATAAATTCCCAAGAAAACGTGAAAGAATGTTGGAATATCGAACGTTTCCTGATACCCTTTGTTAAGAGAGATTTTTGTTGAGCCGTTAGCAGTAAGAGAAATCAGAACACGCTCAAAAACTCTGTCGTATTCGGAAATAATGTTGAAAGATACAGTTAATTCTGTATCAGAATAATTTACTGCTTTGAAGAAATTAGTGAAGCTTAAGCTGGTTATCCCTAGCGTAGAAGGGGTGATCAGGATATGCGAGCTAACTAGTTGTTCCAAATTTTCTCCGTTAAATTCTATCAAAGGGTCAATGGTGATGGTACTAGAGTTGAATATGCTGAAGGTTCCTGAGGTTTCCCTACCGAGATATATCTGCAGTGTCAATTCCTCATGAAAAGTTGTGGTAACGAACCTTGCACTAATAGTATGCGCAGGTAATAATCGGTCCAAGTAAGTTATCTCTCCTTCATAAACAACTCTTGTTCCCGAAAGAATTTCGTAATCAATAGCACGATAGGTTTGTGTTCCAACAAATTTGCAGTTGAGATGTAAGGTGATTACTTGTTCGTCTACATCGCTTTGTGGTTTAAGAGATGAAAGGTTGAAGGTATGGTTTAATATCTCATCTTCCCATTCTACCAAATTAAAAATGGTATCAGAAAGATCATTAGCATTGAAGAATGAGAAAGCAGAAAAGTTGATATCTTGTATAATAATCAATCCAAAAGGCAGCTCATAGACGAAAGTAACAGAAAGAACATTAAACCCTAGTTTGGGATAAAGGTTCAAAGATAGCAAATTCCAACTTTTTTCCTCAAATTCTAGGCTTACAGGTAGTTGGTCATTCAGTTGAAATTCAACCCTAGGATTGACTGCAAAAGAACAATTTGAGTTGAAAGTGAGAGTAAAATTAGCTTCTGCTGTTTCATTGAAAAAGTAAAAAGCAGTAAGAAAACTTAATCTTCGAACTGAGAAGAAAGTTCCTTCTTTGGAAAACGAATTGGGAACAGAAGGGAGAGAAGAGCTTTGATGAGAAAGGATGGGCGGGTATAGTTGATTTAATGAAGTAGAACTATGGATAATTAATGTCCCTGATTCATAAATTCCCGCTTGACCTCTACAAATAACGGTTACATTCATCGCTCCGTTAAATTCTTCAGGGTAGAGAAAGGATTGACTCAAATTATGTTCAGAACCATCTTGGTAAAAACGATCAATGGTGAAATTAACCGGAGAGGTATCGATTGAAAACTGTATTTCTAATCCTTCAGCGGTACTTCTATCACCTGTTACTGTAAAAACCATATTTAGACTGTTTAACCTATTCAATTCTACCTGTGATAAAGAAAGTGTGAAGGATTGTTCCCTAAACGTTTGATTAAATTGAAAGATTATTTCTTGGGGTAAGGAAGAAGAGAGGGTAGAGGGGTTTTGCTCAGTAAAATTTCCATGAATTTGAGAAACAAAGCATCCGCTAATTACAGCTGTCAATAATAATATGTAAGCAAGCTTACTTCTCTTGCCCATTTTGTTCACTATTACATGATTAAATTCGTTTAAAAACGAGGAGAATATTTTGCTGGTTTTTATAGATTCATTTGGTAGTTTTAGTGTATGAAGTCATGCTCACGCAAAAAGTGCATTGTTCTTTCCTTGTTAGTGCTTTCTTGCTTAATGATAAGTAGTAAAACACCTAGAGGAGTTCATACAGAACAAACTAATGTTGAGCAGAATTATATCGATCATGAACCTATCATCATTACTTCTGATGCTGGTTTTTCTGTTTTTAGTGGTTCAGGAACTTTAGAGGAACCATATGTCATTGAGAAATTGAATATCACTACAAATGAGGGATATGGTATATCTATCTCTCAAACTACAAAGTATTTTGTGATCAGTGATTGTTACATTGATGCCACATATGCGGGAATCACTATAGAAATGGTAGCAGAAGGAACGGTTGCAATAATAAACAATGTCTGCACTAGTAATGAGAATTCAAATGGAGTGGGTATTCAAATAGCCTTTTCTAACAAAGTTGGATTGAGAGACAATGTCTGTAATGATAATGAAGCATTTGGTATCTTGTTATTCTTCTCTTATGACCTAATTCTTTACCGAAATACATGCAATAACAATGGCATGAATGGGATAGTTGCAGCTTATGCCAATAACTCTCTATTTTCTGAAAATGTTTGTATTAATAATGGTTGGGAAGGATTGTATCTTGCAGGATCAGCAGGATCTAATCTAGTGAGTAATATCTTTTCAAATAATCAAGAATATGGGATAAGAATAGAGTATGCGGACAATTCTGCTCTTGTAAACAATACAATAGAAGAGAATAAAGCTTGTGGGATATATGTTTGGGAAACAGATGGTTGTTTATTCAACTATAATTGGTTTATAAAAAATTATTACAGTTCTCTTTACTTTACTTCAAGCTGTGAGAACAACAGTGTTTTTCTTAACAATTTCATAGAGAATGGTTTTTCTGATAACAGTCAAGCAGTTGATAAGGGAAACAACACATGGCATGATGAAGTTAAACAAATTGGTAATTATTGGTCTGATTTAGGAAAAAGAATGACTTATCAGATATATGGAGAGGGCTATTCAGAGGATTTATATCCCTTAAACGAACCAATTTACTTTTCAGACAAGACAATAAGTAATGAATTCAATGAAATTAGGTTTGATTACGTTATCTTATTAATTCTTCTCCCAGTTTCATACTTAAAAAAGAAGAAGTTAAATCTTCGTAAAACATGACTTTTGATCAAAATAATTCTCCCCTAATGAAATATGAGAAACAAACTATACGAAAAATGGTTGAATTAATCTATATTTTCAAGAATTATGGCTTTTAAAGAAGTGCATCAAGTTTATCCTCAAAAGTTTCATAGGATTGAATAAAATCACTAGGTACTTCGGTAGAAGCCATTTTGTTTTGCCAGATGAGTGACTGTTCTATTTCACCGAATCCAGGTTTTAACGTACATAGTGTTTTAAAATTAAATGACGATTGCAGATGATTCAATGGTTCCATTCTATAAAAATCTGAATACTGACTGAGTACTAAAACGGATAGATTTGGTATCGTTTGGAGAAACAAATTAATTTTATCATAAGCTTTAGTATATATTTGTTCAATATTGTAAGTTCTACTTCCAGTATAAATACAGAGAATCCCCGGATTTTGCTTGACAGAAAATTGTGCAGTTTTCTTTCTGATAACCTCAATTACTTTATCTTCAATATCTTTTAATTCCTTATGAACAAGAGCAAAACCTTGTAACTTTGTAGAACCAATCTCGAGATTTAATTTTCCTTCTATCACCATCTTCCCCTCACCACCCTTATCTTTAGTTTCAAGTGTTTTTTCTTCTATCTTCTGTAAAAGGTCATTTTGGATATTGTTTGGAATATCGACTAAAATTCCAGCCATTTTGACATTATATTTATGCTTTAATTTTACTAGTTTAAAATAGAATTCTTGTTTTTCCCTATATTTATCAGGATTGTTTATTGTGGTAACTTCGAGATTAAAAATTCTATTAGCGAGTTTGATTTCTATATCAGGTTTTTTATCAGGAGTTTTTTCGTTAGTAAAAACAGTTTCAAATCCTTGTAATTTAAATTTTAAAGCCATTTCTAATTCATAGAGAGCTGATAAAGAATTTAAGTAATCATCATTGTTGAAGAAACGTTTAATTCGTGGTTTATAATTTGGGATTTCAGAGAAAATCTTAACAAGTTTGTTAACCTTAATTAACCAATCATAATGAGCATTACTTTCAAATCTTACATTAAAAGATGGATGTCTAGGAACTTTGAGTTTATTCTTTTTTGCAAATTTTGAGATTTCAAGAAGCGCTTTAACTCCTTCATCTAGTAATGGATTATTTTCACAAAGCAATTTATGAAAATGTTCTATTCTATTCCATTCACTAAGAAATCTTTTCATGCTAGTATAATATTAACTACTTATAATATTTAAACTAATTTTATAATCTTCCTTAGAAGTGTTTCAATTATTGATCACAGAGACATTCTTTGGAGGTTTTTCTTTTTGTCATAAAAAAAATAATCTATAAAATATCTTTTAGAAATTCAAAGGGTTCATTGATATTATTCTTAACCCATTGTTTGATCCTGAAGACGGAGACGATACGATAAGTCCACCTCTGTGGCATCCCTTAAAGTGTGATAATTATGATGAAAAACTAAATACGACCCAGAAGATGGAGACGAAAGTATAACACCACCGCTTTGGTCTCCATATTAATCTCATTTCTTTTTTTCTTTTTCATATTCTTGTTTGATGTAGCTTCTACTAGTAAAACTGTTTTCTTGTCAGTTTCTTTCTTGTAGTCTTTTAGTATGTTCTATCTCTTCTAAGAGTAACTTAGATGAGTGATGCAAAAATGATGAAAATGTACGATCCTGATGAAGGAGACGAGGATATTCTCCCCCCTGGTTGGTTTCCAAACTAACCATTTTTTTATTTTCAATATTATCTAGTATTATCACAGTATATAAATGAATTTACGGATTAAAGCTTGAGTGTTGCATATGGGGTATGATAATTTGTTTCATTACATTGAGAAAATAAGGACATGTGATGAATTGAATGAAATTACTGAAGATTTAAGGATAATTGCAGCAAATGAAAAATCGGCAATAGTCCTAAAATTAATTGAAGAAGCACTTCATCGAAGTGAATATTTGAATAATATAAAGGCTTCCATTAACCTAAAAGAACTACAAATAAAGCAACTATACGGTTTTTTGGAAACAATTCCTATTATTGAGGAAATACTTTTCTCTATGAAATCTGCATCAGAAGAACTAAATTATCCAGAAGGAATCATCCTAAGTTATTCGATTGAATATGGTATAGAAAAATTCAAGGGTAATAAAGATCTCAGCCAAATTGCAATTCAAAAAGCAATGGATTTATTGGAAAAACAAGTTAATTTTGACAAATATGTTTACAATGTTTGTAGATATAGTTATGCAATAGAAAATTGGTTAGAGAAACACGACCCAAAAAGTGGAGCGATATTAGAAGAATGTTTCACTTATTTTATCGATAGGGCAATTTACAAAGGCGCAATTCATTCTCTTGGTTATTTGAGTTTGATATATTTTCACTTTTCAAGAAGAACAGAAGCAATTGAAATAGTAAAAAAACTTTTAACTAGCAAAATAAAAATTGAGAAACTTTCTAAAGACCTTCAAACTGTTGTTTATTACTTCCTAGGTGTTGTTTTTAAATTAGACTTTCGTCTTTTGGAGGCGGAGAAATACTTAATTCAATCAAAACAAGTATTCGAATCTAATGGAAATGGAGATATTTCTTCAAATTACTATTTAACAACACTTTCTCATCTTACTACAATCTATGCTTTACAAGGAAAAATAGATTTAGCTCTTGAACAAATGAAAAAGGTTGAAGAGTTATTAGAAAAGGAAATATTTCTAAGGAATCTTTACTCTTTTAATAAAAATCAAATAATCCATACTTTCAATTTAACTAAATTTTACATTCTATCAAGATTACATCACTTCAATGTAGAAAAAAATCAAGATTTAATTCAGACTATTATTAGCAATGTTGGAACTTACCACAGTAATGCCATTATGTTGAGCGAGTTTATACTAAATGCCAACTTAGCTAAAGTAATGTTACAAGATATAAAGAATTTGAATAATCCAAGCACTAGAAGAATAGAACATATTCTAGATTTCCTAATATGTCGGGGAATTGAATCTGATATGCAAACTCTTCAAAGGATAAACACACTCAGAAGAAGACCTGTAGAGGAGAGAATGACTACTGTTGAAAAAGCATTGGCTGATTTGCTAGCTGCCCAAGAATATTACAAAATCAAACGGTTTTTAGAAATTCACTCATTATTAAAGAATTATCAAAACCATCTTCAGTCTATAGAAGTTCTCGAATTACGTGTCTTCATGGAAGCGTTCATCCAGGTAGGGGAGTATAAGAACGGTGATCCCCTTGGTCCAGCTTTACAATATATGGCCATTAAGAAGTGTAGACTCTATGGGTTCTCTAGATTAGAAAACAAGCTACTAGATTACTTACAGTTACAACATAAGGAGATCACAAGAACAACATAGAATTTTAGGGAGGGGTTCCTATATTCTTTGGGGATTTTTTTATTTGTCTCTAAATTTCTTCTTACTTTAGAAATAGTCTTTTCAGATTAGGATTAATTTCACTTTAGCCTTCAAGTAGCCTACCCTTTGTCCTCAACTTTTTTATTCTCATCTAATCTATATATTATTTGAAATTAATTGGAGTTGATTTGTCTTAGCTTTACCTTTATTCCTTCATATTAACCCGCCATTAGGGATTGGTGTCATTAACAATGAAGTGATCGAACGTAGAAAAACACAAACAAATGAACTTCACCCATACAGAATACTTGCACTTCTTATTGAACTATACAACAATGCAAAATATCGAGATAAATTACCTGCCATTCTGGATGAGCATTTAGAAGAACCTGTAGAAAACTATAGAAATCTATGTTTAACAGGTGATGATGATGTGAGTGGTTATTTTACTTATATATGTCTTAAATTTGAGTTAGATACAAAACATGAAGATTCAAATAAAGTTCTTTTGACCAATATTAGTTATAATAGAGAATCTATCAAAGGAGAAATTGAGTTAAATGCTGAAGAATTTTTCTTTATCCTAGTAAATTTATCTGTTGAATTATTAGCAAAATTTGATATAACACTTGATAAAATTGAAATTGATGTAAGAAGAAGAAGGGAAGATAACACTAAAAAAAGGAATATCATCAGATCAGATTATTTCAGACTAGATGATATCGCTTTTGATTATCTAATGTATATCAAGGAAGAACTAAAGGAAGAGAGGATAAAACCTATAGAAATCCTACGAAACAGTGGTATCAACACTCTAATCCTGTTGAAAGAAGAGGAAAGTGTTACCAAATTCATTAATGAAGCTTTAAACAACATTCAATTAAGTTCAGACCATACTAAGAATCATAAACTAATTGTCGACTGTTTCTATGAGTGTTTGAGATACGATTAAGAGAATAATTCTGTTTGCATCATTTGTTTCTTTTAGGCATTTAAGGTCTTTATCCTACTATATCTTGAATGTACTCGCTTTTTTATACTTTGACCAATCCTTTTTGAAAGTCCTTGGACCGAATACTTGTAGTCCTTTTTCTGATTGCCAAACCTCTGGGGCATCTCTCGTAAAAACTGTCACCTCTCTCCCTTTTTTGAAATCATCCTCCCATGGTGTTAAACCGTACCCTGTTTTAGAATCAACAATATACATCCCATCCGGACAAGTAACAAATGATTTGCCATTTAACCAGGATAGAAGATATTCATTCTGGTACCAAACCTTCAATTCATGGTTTGTTATATCCATGGAATCTAGGATGATTTCCCCTGATGTAAATCCTCCTTCTTCTGTTCTTGAAAAATCTCTCACCTTCCCAGTAAAAACTATTCTAGTATCAGGAAGAGTATCAAAAATTGTTTTCATAGGCTGCTTCTTTTGTTCGTTAGCTATCCTTACCTGCTTACCTAATTCCATAGCTAAAGACAAGGTTAGGGGAATAACTGCTTGCTGAGCTTCTTTAATCTTCATAGGGCATCGAGCAACACCCACTGAACCTCCCGATAAACGTGAAGAGGTCCTAGCAAAGAGTTCTCCTCTAAGATCATCGGTCACATTTTTCACAATTTGTGTATCTCCATAATGATTAACTATTGAAAAAGGAGCTATTGGAATATCTTTGACTCTTGTTGTGCTGATAGATATTTTTGGCTTACTCCTTCCACAGCAATCTCCATTGACGGCTACTTTACCCATTTGAGCAGCCACCATCAAAGGAATAATACTGTTATTGGGTCCAAGTTCAGTAGCTACAAGAGCGCTAAACTCTTTGTCTAGGAACATTTCAAGTTCTTTAACAGCTGTAACCATTGGATTATTTTCTACTATTTCTTTTCCTTCAACTAGTTTTTTATCTTCTTCTGTGATTCCTCCACCAACCATTCCAATGATACAAAGACTATCGTCTGGTTGAAAATCTGTTAAGTCAGCAATTGTAAAATTCATGCCCAAATCATATATTTTATTGATATTCTCAAGAGCCTTAACTTCACTTCCTCCTCCACCACAAGCTAAAATCTTTGCACCTATAACAAGATCGTAAGCATCTTGTTTTGATAATTTGCGAACAGTCATGACAATTGAATTAGGATGTGCAGACTTTTATGCTTTTTCTGTTGATATTTCTTCTAGTAAAACAATTGTATTGACAGATTCTTTCTTGTTGTCTTTTAGTATGCTCTAGCACTTCTAAGTATAACTTAAACATGTGATGCAAAAATGATAAACAAAACATTTGATCCCGAAGACGGCGACGATTCTATTCTTCCTCCACTTTGGTGGCCTTAAACGTGATTATTATGATGAAGACTAAATATGACCCTGAAGATGGAGACGAAAGTATAACTCCCCCACTTTGGTCTCCAAATTAACCACTTTTTCCTTTTTCTTTTTGATTATCTTTTCTTTGTTGATAGTTTTTCTAGTAAAACTGTTTTCTTGTCAGTTTCTTTCTTGTAGTCTTTTAGTATGTTCTATCTCTTCTAAGAGTAACTTAAACGTGATGCAAAAATGAAGACTAAATATGATCCGGAACCTGGCGACGATGATATAGGACCACCTTTGTGGCATCCTTAATTTTTTTATATAAATGTTAAAATATTACCCTCCTTTATAAATCAATTTTCTGATATAATTGTGAAGGCTATGGTTAATATCGATTTATTCAGTACTATCAAAGAAAAACTAATCTTAGTAGAAACGAAAGATGATTTCAAACCTGTTTTCAAAATAATTCAGAGACTAGCATCTAATGAACGTTCAAACAAAGATGTGCTAACTTTGCTTGAGGAAGGAATGATGAAAGCTGTTTGTTTAGAAGATAACGAATCTTTAGTTAATTTATATGGTCTAAAAATATTACAATTGGAACATTTAAAGACAAATTTACCCATTATTTCAGAACTGCTAGATGAAATGTATAAAATAGCTGAAAGGCAGGAATATAAAGAAGGATTAGCGTTCTATTACTCCTTTGTCTGGTACATTGAGAAATTTAAGGGAAAGCAAGAACAAAGTAAAAAAGCTATTTTAAAAGCAAAAGATATTCTAGATCATGCTGAAAAGAAAAATGAATATATTTACCATTTTGTCAGATATTCTTACGCAGTAGAACAATGGACAGCATATCATGATAAAGATTGCGCGGAAATTTTTGAAGAATGTTTGCTATATTTTTATAATAATGAGTTCTATAGAAGTGTTGTCCAAACGTTAGGGCTTCTGACGATTATCTATCAACAGACTCAGAACAAGGAAAAGGCTTCCAGTGTGTCTAAATTGCTACTTAATCATAGCCATTCCTTTAATCAACAACCTGAAGATATAAAGGCTATAGCATATTATCTTGCGGGAGTAAGTCAATTATTAGAACATAATCTCGGGCAGGCAGATAATCTGCTTAGTGAATCCTATTCTTTACTAAATAACAAACTGTATCATAGCAATTTTTATCCTTATTATATTATCAGATTATTATCCCACATAGCTATTATACATGCATTGCAAGGTAAACTTGAACAATCATTTGAAGAAATTGTGAAAATTGAAAATTTATTTGATGACGAACACATCAACAATGGTATGGATAATAATAGCAAAGAGCAAGTAATCCATACATTAAATTTAATCAAGTTCTATGTTTATTCAAGATTGTTCGATTTTAAGGCAGAAAAGGTTCAGATTCTTATTAATAAAATATATCAAGGAATTGAAAATAACTACAGTGATTCTATACTTCTTAGTGAGTTTATATTGAACGCAAAATTAGATAGTGAACAAGTTAAAAAATTGATAAACACAAGGAATGCAAGTTTATTTAGAGTTAAACATATCTTAAAATATGCTCTAACAAAATCAAGTAACGATTCTGAAATGAGAATAAAATCTCTCAAAAGCATACGTAGCAATAAACAAACAATTAAGAACTTCACTTTTATTGAAAAAGCTCATTCTGATCTACAACTAGCTCAAGAATTATTCTCACTCAAAAGATATGCTGAAATTTCCCCTCTTCTTAAGAAATATGAAAATAGATTAAAACAAATCGAAGTACTTGAGATGCGTATCTTCATGGAAGCGTTCATCCAAGTAGGGGCGTATAAGAACGGTGATCCTCTTGGTCCAGCTTTACAATATATGGCCATCAAGAAGTGTAGACTCTATGGGTTCTCTAGATTAGAAAATACTTTGCTTGATTACTTACAATTGCAACATAAAGAGATTACAAGAGCAGTATAGAATTCTAGGGAGGAGTTCCTATGTTCTTTGGAGGTTTTTCTTTTTGTCTCTTAATTTCTTCTGATTTTTTGCATTTCTTTCTTCTTAGATTATTGATAGACTATGAACCAGACATATAATCCTGGACGGAGACGATGCGATAAGTCCACCTCTGTGGCATCCCTTAAAGTGTGATAACTATGATGATGACTAAATATGACCTTGATGAAGGAGACGAAGGAATTTTACCTCCTGCGTGGACACCTAATTAATTTCTTTTCTTATTTTTCTTCATCAAACTCTTGTTTTGATGAAGTTTCTACTAGGAAAACTGTTTTATTGTCAGTTTCTTTCTTGTAGTCTTTTAGTATGTTTTAGCATTTCTAAGTATAACTTAAATGAGTGATGCAAAAATGATGAAAACATATGATCCTGAAGACGGAGACGAATCGATAACACCGCCATTGTGGTGTCCCGTATAAGACGCTCTTTTCTTTTTTCAATAGAATAATTTAGCTACAAAAATATAGGTATTTTGTATTACACCAAGTATATAAATCATTTTTCCGATTACTAATTAGATGTGGAGTACTAAAAATATAGAAAATAACTTGGATTCTATTCAAAATAAGAGCGAAATGGAAGTAATGATTAGAGAATTAAAAATCATATCCTCTAATGAAAAATCCCAAGAAATTGTTACTTTAATAAAAAAAGCTCGTAAAAAATGCATTGAGATAGATGATAAGGAGAATCAAGTAATTCTATATGGACTCCAAATTGGTCAACTGTACCACTTTAAGAAGCATCTAAATTTGGTTTCTAATCTTCTAAAATCGATGAAAGAGCTTTCGGTTGAAATTGACTATACAGGCGGAATAGCATTTTCGCTTATGTTTGAATGGTTAATTGAAAAAATGAAAGGAAATAAAGAAAATTACTCTAATGCGATAGAAAAATCCATCCAAACCATAACAAAGGAAAAAATAAATGATGAGTATATACAAACTATGTGTAATTACTCCTATGCTGTTGAAATCTGGTTGGAAAATCATGATGTCAGAAGCACAAACATGCTTGAGAATTGTTTAGATTTCTTCTATCGAAATAAGTACTATAGAAATTTGACCCAAACACTAGCAATACTATCCATAATATATTCTCACACTCAAAAATCAAATAAAGGTCTCAGAATAATCCAAGATATACTCTCAAACAGAAATATTTTCAACGATTTGCCTTTGGATGTTAAAGCAATTACATATTATTTTTCAGGTTTAACGCATTTGTTACAGGCAAATCTCAGACTCTCTGAATCATATTTCGATGAAGCTTATGATATCTTTAAACCGATTTACAAAAGCAGTATTTACTTCAGTAATTTTCTTACATTGCACTCTTATCTTGCTACTGTCAAAGGATTGCAAGGCAAAACAGATCAAGTATATGCCTTAATTAAAGATGCAAAAACTCTTCTCCAAACAGATTATATGAAGACTAATTTAGATCAAATTACAAGAAAGCAGATAGTTCATACACTCAATCTCGTAAAATTCTACAATATTTCACGTTTAGGAAATTATGCTCCCCACGAACATCAAGAGCTGATTGGTAAGATAATTGATAACTGCAAAGACCTGTATAGCGATTTCATGACACTTAGTGAATTTATCCTCAGTGCCAATCTCGGTTCTGATAAACTTCAACAGTTATTGGAAATAGATAATTTCAGCATCAACCGAGTAAAATATCTGATTGAGTTTATGTTTGAAAAACAGAAATTAGATACAGAGATTAACAGAGAACAGAAAGTCTCGAATTGTATTGTTATTTTAGAAAAGCGTGAAAAGACAACCAAAACTACGTTTATGGAAGATGCTTATACAGATCTCCTTATTGCCCAACAGCTGTTCTCTCTTAAGCGATATGCTGAAATCACCCCTCTGCTTAAGAAATATGAAAACAGATTAAAGCAAATAGAAGTGCTTGAGATGCGTATCTTCATGGAAGCGTTCATCCAGGTAGGGGCATATAAGAACGGTGAGCCTCTTGGCCCAGCTTTACAGTATATGGCCATTAAGAAGTGTAGACTCTATGGGTTCTCTAGATTAGAAAACAAGTTACTAGATTACTTACAGTTACAACAACAGGAGATTACGAGAACAATATAGAATTCTAGGGAGGAGTTCCTATGTTCTTTGGAGGTTTTTCTTTTTGTTTCTAAATTTCTTCTGGCATTTTGTATTTCTCTATTCTTAGTTTACTAATAGAACCATGAAGACGGAGACGATGCAATAACACCCCTATTGTGGTCTCCAAATTAATCCTCTTTTTTTCAAACTCTTGTTTTGTTGATATGTTTACTAGTAAAACAGTTTCTTTGTCAGTTTCTTTCTTGTTGTCTTTTAGTATGTTTTAGCATTTCTAAGTATAACTTAAATGAGTGATGCAAAAATGATGAAAACATATGATCCTGAAGACGGAGATGAATCTCTAACCCCGCCCCTGTGGCACCCCTAATTTTTTTATACTGTAAATTACTAAAATTAACACGTTGTTTTGTTTAAATATCAAGATGTATGATTTAGATGTAATCGTGTTATCCAAAATATTATCATAGTATATATATTAATTTAAACATTAGATATTGACTAAAATGTGTGAAGGGTCAAAAGCTAGGGAAATAAATGATAAATTACAATTGATATTATCTGAAACAAAAATCGATGAAATTCTCAGGAAATTACGTGTTCTAGTGTCAAATGACCGTTCAAACCAAACCATAATGAAAATTACTAAGGAAGCCATAAAGAAATTCACAAAAATGGGAAATCATAAAGGTTTGGTTGATTTATACGGTCTTCTTATTTTACAGTTAGAACATCTTAATGAAAATGCTGATAATGTATCTGTGTTAATAGAAAAAATGCAAAAGACAGCTGAGAAACATCAGTATAAAGAAGGTTTGGCCCTTACGTATTCATATTTGTGGTATAATGAAAAACTCAAGGGAAATTCAAAGGCAAGTAGAGAAGCAATTTTCAAAGCGAAAGAAATAATTGATAATCTAAAAGAATGTGAGAATTACAACTACTACTTTGTTATCTATTCATTTGCAATGGATCGATGGTTAGAAAAACACGATACATCTGTAATAAGCTTATTAGAAGATTGTATACAGTATTATTACAAGAACAATTTTCATAGAAGTTTGGCTCAAACTTTTAGTTTTTTGAGCATCATCTATACTAGAAAACATAAAAATAAAAGAATACTAAAATTAGGCAATGAAATCCTTGCAAATCGAACTCTCTTTGAAAAATTACCTCCTGATGTGGAAGGAATAATCTATTATTTTACAGGTTTAGGTCATATGTTAGACGCCAATTTAGTGATGGCTGAATCATATTTCAACGAAGCTTATGATATCCTTAAACCCATTTACAAAAGCAGCATTTACTTCAGTAATTTTCTTATCTTGCACTCGTATCTTGCAACTGTCAAAGGATTGCATGGTAAAACTGATCAAGCATATTCTTTTATTAAAGAGGCAGAAAATATTCTCCAATCTGATTTCATAAAAACTAATTTAGATGAAAACACTGAAAAGCAGATTGTTCATACCCTCAACCTAGTAAAATTCTACAACATTTCACGTTTAGGAAAATATAGTCCCCAGGAACATCAAGTGTTGATTAATGAGATAATTGAGAATTGTAAAGACCTTTATAGTGATTTCATGACCCTTAGTGAGTTTATTCTTAACTCCAATCTCGATTCTGATAAACTCCAATTATTACTATCAATCGATAATTTCAGTATAAATCGAGTAAAACATCTAATCGAATTCATGCTTGAAATGCAAAGGTTAGATACAGAAATTAGTCAAGAACAAAAAGCTTTGAACTGTATTTCCATCTTGAAAAGCCGCGTAATAACAAGCAAGATTATCTTCATGGAGAATGTCTATGCAGATTTGCTTATTGCTCAACAACTGTTCACTCTTAAACGGTATGCAGAAATCTCTCCCCTTCTTAAGAAATATGAAAACAGATTAAAGAAAATAGAAGTGCTTGAGATGCGTATCTTCATGGAAGCTTTCATTCAAGTAGGAGCATTCAAGAGCGGAGATCTTCTAGGACCTGCATTACAATACATGGCTATAAAGAAATGCAGACTCTACGGATTCTCTAGATTAGAAAACACATTACTAAGGTACTTACAATTGCAGCATAAGGTTATAACAAGAGCAAATTAGAATTCTAAGGAGGGGTTCTTATGTTCTTTGGAGGTTTTTCTTTTTGTCTCTAAATTTCTTTTGACCTCTTGTATTTCCTTCATCTTTGATTATTGATAGACTATGAACCAATTATTTGATCCTGAAGACGGAGACGACGCAATATCCCCTCCACTTTGGTGCCTTAGAAAAGAGATGATATATGATGAAAACTAAATATGACCCAGATGAAGGAGACGAAGGCATTTTACCCCCTGCGTGGACACCAAATTAATCTTTTTGCCTTTTTTCTTTTTCAAATTCTTATTTGATGAAGCTTCTACTAGTAAAACTGTTTTCTTGTCAGTTTCTTTCTTGTAGTCTTTTAGCATGTTCTAGCACTTCTAAGAGTAACTTATTAGAGTGATGCAAAAATGAACCAGACATATGATCCGGAAGACGGAGACGAATCCTTTACTCCTCCATTGTGGTTTCCTAATTAACCACTTTTTTTATTTTATATTATCTTCTACTTTATATATCAATTTGAGGATAAGATTCCGAGTAGGTTTGGATGCAGAAGGAGAGTCTAATAAACCAAGTTAAAAATATTAGAAATCACGAAGAACTTCAAGAAATAATTAAAGATTTACGTGTAGTTTCAGCAAACGAAAAATCCGAAACCGTTTTAGAAATAATAAGAAGAGCAGTTAAATGGGGTAAAAAATTAGACCATAAAATATCCATTGTTAATCTATATGAACTTGAAATAAAGCAATTATTTCATAAAAAAATCTCAATAAAGAGAATTAAATTTCTTCTAACTGAAATGTTTAGAATATCAGAAGAAATCAATTATAGTGATGGGTTAATATTGGCACATTCAATTAAATGGGGTATTTTAAAGTTAGAGGGGAGAATTAAAGAAAGTACTAATGCGCTAAGAAAAGTAGAATCGCTTTTATCAAATACAGAACAAAAGGATGAATATGTTTATTATATGTGTAAATATTCGCTTGCTTTTGAAGACTGGATGTTGAATCATAATTCTGAAGTAGCAAATGATTTTGAAAAATGTAATGAATTTTTCTTTAAAGAGGGTTTTTACAGAAGCCTAGCTCAAACTTACAGTTTTCTGAGTGTTATCTACACAAGAAAACAGGAAGGCAAGAAAGCATTAGATATGGGCAATCAAATTCTAGCTAACAGATCTCTCTTTGAGAATTTACCTCACGATGTTCAAGGAATCATTTACTATTTCACAGGTTTAGGACATATGTTAGAGGCTAACTTAGTAATATCTGAATCTTATTTCAATGAAGCTTACACTGTCCTTAAACGGATCTATAAGGATAGTATCTACTTTAGTAATTTCATTATTCTACACTCTTATCTTGCAACGGTTAAAGGATTGCAAGGTAAAACAAATCAAGCTTATTCTTCAATTAAAGAAGCAAAAATTATCCTCCAATCTGAGTTTATAAAAAAGAATCTAGATGAAAATTCTGAAAAACAGATAGTTCATACCCTTAATCTCGTAGATTTCTACAATATTTCGCGTTTGGGTAATTATACCCTCCATGAACATCAAGTACTGATTGGTGAGATAATTGAAAATTGCAAAGACCTGTATAGCGATTTCATGACTCTTAGTGAGTTTATCCTTAGTGCTAATCTGGGTTCGGATAAGCTTCAACTGTTATTAGCAATTGATAATTTTAGTATTAACCGAGTAAAACATCTAATCGAGTTTATGCTTGAAAAACAGAAGCTAGATACAGAAATTAGTAAGGAACAAAGGAGCTTGAATTGTATCTCCATACTGAAAAACAGAGAAGTAACAACCAAAACCACCTTTATGGAACATGCTTATGTAGATCTACTTGTTGCACAGCAATTATTCTCACTTAAGCGATATGCTGAGATCTCCCCTCTGCTTAAGAAATATGAAAACAGATTAAAACAAATAGAAGTTCTTGAGATGCGTATCTTCATGGAAACGTTCATCCAAGTAGGAGCATTCAAGAGCGGAGATCCTCTTGGTCCAGCTTTACAATATATGGCCATTAAGAAGTGCAGAATCTATGGGTTCTCTAGGTTAGAAAATAAGTTGCTAAATTACTTACAGTTACAATATAAAGAGATAAAAAGAACTGTATAGAACTCAGGTGAGGGATTCTTGTGTTCTTTGGGGGGTTTTCCTTCTATTCATGAGATTTTTTATATTACTGACGTTAGTTATAGCTGAGTATTATGGTTTTGGTAGTATTAATCTATATAGGCTCAGTTATGATAATCTTGTGGGGTATTGGCCATATCTTTCCTACAAAGAGTATTGTGAAAGGTTTTGGAGTACTTTCAGATGACAATAAGAAAATAATAACTATGGAATGGATAGCCGAAGGTATGGCTTTGATATTTCTAGGTCTTCTCCCATTGTTTACTGTTATTTTCAGTGATAGTAATGAGAGTGCTTTCTACATTAGCATATTGGCTTCAGCAGTTATGTTGATTGTAATGGCTATTCTTTCTGCTTTTACCGGTGCAAGAACATCTGTCTTACCTATGAAAATGTGTCCATTCATTAAAACTCTTGGAGCAATTTTGATGATTCTTGGAGTAGTTATACCGATGTAATGTCTCCTCTTGTCTTCTTAAGAAAATTAGAGAGCAAAATATTATAGACACCCATATCAACATGTTGATGATGGGATGATAACTCATGGTATGATTCAATTTTTCTTCTTTTTAGTTAACAATATTTAAAAGAAACTTTTACTGATTGCCAACTATGTGGGACATTCTTATCGGTATTCTTCTGATACTTCACGGGCTTATTTTTATCATGTTTCTAGTTTACGTTAAATTACCTGAAGAGAATCAATATTTTGGTTGGTCAAGAAAATCATGGTTATTAGATAAAATTCTAGGCGAGAAAGTAATAAAGATCATAGGATTAGTTCTTTGGTCCTTTATTATAGGCGGGTTCGTAGCTTCAGGTATAGTGTTATTGACAGGAAGTGATGTTTGGAGTTTGTTAACTATCATTACTTCGTTTGTATCACTTCTCTCATTCTTGCTCTTCTGGCCTGATTTACAACCAAAACCCAAAAACTTCATCCTTGGTCCTATCATCGCAGTAGGCGTAATAATTGCTCTGCTCATATTTCAATGGCCAACAGCTGCAATATTGTTTGGGTAAGAAGATCTCCATTTTAATCTCACAATCTTATTTGAGATTTTTCTTGTTTTTTCAAAAATTACTCAGTTTAGATCCCGGGTCTATTTCCAGTGGAATTTGATAAAAATATAGAACAGATCATCAGAAAAACTCTAATTCCCTCTCTATTCCTTAACTGCGTATCTGTCTTTGTCTTCAAAAAATTCCATACTAGCGTAACCTGCATATATTTTTGCAGAATGGGTTTCTCCTTCAAGTACGTAGAAGCGATCTCCTTTGGTGTATGTATACTCTTTACCTTCAACAATTATCTCAAGTTTCCCTTCTAAAACTATCCCCCACTGAGCTAAATGTGCATGTGCAGAAACTTCTGCATCTTGGCTGAAATGCATGAAAATAATTTGATGATTCTTATCTTGGGATAAATAAGCTGTAATTCCGGGTATAGAAATATCTGCTTCTGGTAGCTTTCTTATTGCTTCTGGAAATATCTCTTTCATGATAATTATAGAGTTGAGTGACGATTTATAAGGATTAATACACGTAAGTGTGTGCTAAAATTGGTTTTGATAATCTTACCATATACAATTTACGTGGTAAGAATATTTCAGCTATTGATTTTAACCATCCAGCGTAAAAAACATTGCTTTTGCTTGATTTATTTTGCACTCTTCATTTTAACTTTCGCTGAGTTGAATCTAGGTCCACTTCCTATAACTTGTGGTGTGCCATCTGTTAAAATATTGAGGGGATTACCTTCTATCCCTGTTAAAGGTCTAGGTGACCAAAGCACTCCTGAGATAGTATTACTGGTTACAACAGCATTAATTGTTACCTTACCCTGATTATTAAACAACATTACCTTATCATTGTTTTTTATATTCAATCTCTTTGCGTCTTTGGGGTTTATCCAAACAATCTGTGGTATTGGACCGTAAACATCTATGAATTGTGAGTGAGTATAATTAGGAATAGAGCTGTTAAGTAACACAAACCAACCTTCGTCATTTATAGTGGGTAATTGTTCGGGTAAAGGATTAAATCCTAATTCTTCAGCTTCAGAGGAGTAGAATTCTATCTTGCCTGATGAAGTCTGATATTCATTCATAGGTTTAAGTTTAAGTTTCAATTCTTTTCCTTCTCTAAGATCATCAAGAGTTCCATTTTGAAATGATGATCCAAGAGTTTTATCAAGCACTTGCCAAGAATCTTCAAAGAGCCATTCTTCTTCCAACCCCAACTCTTCTGCAAGACTTTGCATCAAAGACACCTCATCCTTACTCTCCCCTAATGGCTCTATGGTTTTGTTAGATATCCTTGTGTAAAGATGGTGGTCGGAAAAGTTGAGATCATCCTTCTCCAAATAAGTTGAGGCAGGTAGGATAACATCCGCAAGATAAGCAGTTTCTGTCCAATGAGTGTCATGAACAACAGTAAAAACATCATTCTTAGAAAAGCCAGCTCTTACATCTTTCAGATTAGGTAAAGTAACTGCAGGATTACATCCATATACAAAAACAAACTTAAACTTACCAGAAACAAGTTCGGATCCTACCGAAACATGATGAACTATGTTGATGTTTTTAGTTGTTAATCTACTCCCATTTAGATAATCGAGGTCAATTTCTCTTCCTCTTGAATCGCTATAATGGAACCCTCTATTAAATCCAAGCAAAGCTGGAAGAAGAGAAACGGCTCTTGCAGCTTCAGCTCCATGAAAAGATTTCTGTAAACCAAGACCTATCATAAATGTTCCATGCTTAGCATTAGCATAAATCGAACCTAGCTTTACAATATCAACCCAACTTACTCCAGTAGTATTCTCTAAACGTTCAGGAGTCCAAGATAATACTTCCTCCTTGTATTGTCGAAAGCCAATTGTGCTTTTTTCAATAAAGTCAGTATCAATATGATTATTCTCTATCAGGTATCTTGCTATACCATAAGTTAAAGCAACATCGCTTCCAGGTCGGGGACTTACCCACATATCAGCTGCTTGAGATGTCTCACTGTTTCGTGGATCTATAGAGACGATGGTTGTTCCTTTGTCCTTTCTAGCTTGATGACTCAATGTCCACATATGAGATGAGCTTACCTTGGCATTGTTACCCCAGAAGATTATGACTTCCATATCAAGCAATGCTTCTGGTTGTACTCCATAGGCTAGACCATAATGAAGGCCTATTCCTTTATGACCTGAAGCACTACATAGAGCATAATCTGTTTTAGTTGCTCCAAGAGCGTTCCATAATCTTCGAGGATAATGCGATGCAAGAAATCCTTGGTTACCTGCATAGTCCAAAAGTAAAACAGACTCTTCTCCATGTGTCTGAATAGTTTCTTGAAGCTTATTTGCTATGAAACTAATAGCTTCTTTCCATGACACACGTTTGAATTGATCACCATTGTTGTTTCTTAATCGTATATGAGGATAAAGCACTCTATCCTTACTGTATACTCTCGCGGGATCACCCCTTCCTCTAGGGCATAGAAAACCTTGAGTTACAGGATTAGCTGTACTACCTTTGACGGAAACTATCTTGTCATCTTTCACTTCTACATCTATAAAGCAAGTATCAGGACAGTCTCGATGGCACACAGTCTTAATATTAGTCAAAGAATCATCTCGGTTTATTCTTTAATCGGCTATAATATCAAACATGAAGATGATTTTAAATCTTCTTGAACTCATGTTTCAGAGGTTTAGATATAACTAGCCCAGATAATCTTGTTATAAAAAGGAGAGGAAATAGAGGATTAGTTTCCTTCGAGTGATGCAACATAATCCTTATGCCCTCTCTTCACCACCCTCTACTTCCAATAGTTAAACGATAATATCCTAATTAAACTACTATGAAATAAATGGACAAGTAATCTTTTTCTCTCTTTGAGAAGGTTTTTATCACAACAAGAAAAAGTTAAAGTGAGAAAAATGGAAGATAAAGATTCTTTGTGGCACGAAATTAAAGCAGGTCCTAATCCTCCTGAAGAGGTTTACGCTATAATTGAGAACCCTAAAAATAGTAAGAATAAGTATGAATTAGGAAAAGATGGGGTAATTTATTTAGATCGCGTTTTGCATTCATCTGTCCATTTTCCAGGTGATTATGGTTTAATCCCTCAAACATATTTTGAAGATGGCGACGCACTGGATATCCTTGTTCTCATTTCTGAACCAACTTTTACAGGATGTGTTGTAGCTGCCCGGCCTATTGGTGTTCTTAGGATGAGAGATGAGAAAGGACATGATGACAAGATTTTGGCTGTCGCTTCAACAGATCCTTTCTATCACAGCGTTTATAGCTTAGACGATGTTTATCCTCACACACTTAGTGAAATTGCAGAGTTTTTCAAAACTTACAAAGGCTTAGAACATGGTAAAAAGGTAGAGGTTTTAGGCTGGGATAAAAAAGAGGAAGCCTTCAAGAGCATAACTCACTCTATGAAATTGTACCAAGAATTATTCGATAAAAAATAAGCAAACTTATTTTCTCCCGTCTTATTTCATTGTCATAACGGAATATTCATAATTCAAATCTATAGGAGAAGCACAATAGAATTTACAATTAGTTAGGAGAACGCTTATTATGGCTCTCGAAAAATGGATAAACAATGAGGATTTAGAGAAACTACTTGCTCTCGAAAATCCTAAAGCTGAAAAGGTAATTGAACAATTTCTTACACTTTGCAAACCTGCTAAAGCAAGAGTTATTGATGATTCACCTGAAGATATTGCTTATGTTCGTCAACTTGCCATTGATAACGGTGAGGAAATGAAATTGGCAATAAATGGACATACAATTCATTATGACGGTTTTTATGATCAAGCTAGGGATAAAAAGAACACTCGGTTACTTGTTCCAGCTGATGAAAAGGAAAAATATGGTCAACATATTAACACCGCTGATCGTGATGAGGGATTAAAAGAAGTTTTAGAGATTATGGATGGGGTAATGGAAGGAAAAACTGCTCTCATAAGGTTTTTCAGTCTAGGTCCAACCAAATCAAAGTTTTCACTTCTTGCTCTTCAAATTACAGATTCTGCTTATGTAGCTCATTCTGAGGATATTTTGTATAGAATGGGATATGAGGAATTTAAGCGCAAAAAAGGTGACGATTTCTTCTACTTAATACACTCAGCAGGTGAACTTACAGATAAAAATGTTACAAAAAACGTTGATAAAAGAAGAGTATACATCGATTTAGTAGAAAATCGTGTTCTTACAGTTAACAACCAATATGCAGGAAACAGTTTAGGATTAAAGAAACTTGCTTTAAGATTAGCGATTAACAAAGCTGTAAATGAAGATTGGCTAACTGAACACATGTTTATTGGTGCTGTTTGGCCTCTGGATGAAAGTAGAAAAACGTACTTTCTTGGAGCTTTTCCAAGTGCTTGTGGTAAGACTAGTACAGCTATGATCCCAGGTTTTACAATTGTTGGAGATGATATAGCTTATCTGAGGTTAAATGAAGTCGGTGAAGTTAAAGCTGTTAACATCGAACAAGGTATTTTTGGGATTATTAAAGATGTTAATCCAGAAGATGACCCAGAAATTTACAAAAGTCTACGTACACCAAGAGAAGCCATCTTCTCAAATGTATTAATCAATGAAGGAACACCTTATTGGTTAGGAATGGGGAAACAAGTTACTGTTCCAGACAAAGGTATCAATTGGACTTCCTCCAAGCTTGGAGATTGGGAAGCAGGAAAACATTTCGACGATGAAGGTAATGAGTTCAAATTCTCTCATCCAAATGCTAGGTATACCATTAGAATTGAAGGACTTGAGAATGCTGATGAAGCAATTCATGATCCTGACGGTGTCAAAGTTTCAGGAATCATCTATGGAGGTAGAGATTCTGATACATCTGTCCCTGTTTATGAATCATTCTCATGGGAACATGGAGTATATGTAGGAGCGTCAATTGAATCTGAAACTACTGCAGCAACACTAGGTAAGGCAGGTGTTAGAGCACATCAACCAATGGCAAACATTGATTTCATCGTTGTACCACTTGGTAAATATTTACAAGCTCACTTAGATTTCGGTAAAAGAATCGATGATGCAAAACGTCCTCGTATATTCTCAACCAACTACTTCCTTAAGGATGACAATGGTCTTTATTTCGATGAAATCTTGGACAAAAAAATTTGGTTGCTTTGGGCTGAAGGTAGAATTCATGGAGAGTATGAGGCTGTGGAAACACCAATAGGTCTCATTCCAAAATATGAAGACATAGCTAAACTCTTCAAAGGAGTATTTGATGTTTACTATGGTAAGGAGAGATATGAGGCTGAATTCTCAGTAAGGATACAAAAATTCCTTGAAAAAATCGATAGAATTAAAACAATCTTCCGCGGAGAAAAAGATGTTCCTGAAAAATTCTTTGTAGAATTAGAAGAACAAAAGAAACGTCTTCTAGTTGCTAAAGAGAAGTTTGGTTCTGATATTTTATCTCCCTTTCTTTTTTAATTTCAATTAAAACATTCAGGAGATGAATTCCATCTCCCTATTTTTCAATTAATTTTGTGGTGCATATATATTATAGAATTGTACACAATATTAGTTCAAGATGACGATAGCATATCAAACTGATAATAAACAGAGCAGGAAAGTGAATAAGTTTGCAATAATTAATTGTATTATTGGAATACCAACTATTTCACTTTTAGCATTTTTAATGATTAAGGGGTTGTTAGCAAATTACATTGTCACATCTTCGATAGCTCTTAGTTTTCTTGTACTTGGTGTGAGCTATTCAATTTTCAAAATCGTGAAGGAAAAAAAGGAAGCACGAAAAACATGAAAAAATGATTGTTTTAAACTGTTCTAGAGTGTATGTAACACCTTCAAAACTAGTGTTTGGAGCTAAAAATAGATTTTTGTCGAGAATAAGAACTTAGAACAAGAAAAATTGGCAATTTTACTATTACAAGCTCACAATCTCGATATATTTTCTCTTGTACTATTTATGTCGGGACTTGTACAAAGGAATAAACTTTCAAGAAAACAATTGCTCATTATGCAAATCAGAATTACTATTAACTACAGAACTAAATAAAAGGCAGGACATTATCCTAAGGAATCAATATTAACAATACGACAAATATAGGAGATATATGCTTATACAAAATAAAAAATGGCAGAGATCAAAGTGAGTACAAAATGAGTAGATATTAAGTAGAAGTACTATTGTGTGCAACTACAACAAATGAGTTGAAAAATAGATGTAAGAAACTAAAATCAAAGTAAGATTCATGGTAGATATTTTGATGAAAACAAGTAGAGAATAGAGAAAGAAAAAACAAATAAAGTAAGTAATAAACAAAAATGTTTACAATAATAATAAGTATCTGTAAATGTTTAAACAGAATAACTTTTTTTTCAAGCAGACAATAGAGAATTGCACAAAAGAAAGAAAAAACTGGTTCTGAAAAAATCAAATAAAGAAATTCATAAGTAAAAGCAAAATGATGATTAGAACAGCTCAATAAAAGGTATTAAACAAAACGAGAAAATGTAATAATACAATGGTAATACAATAAGTATACGTGATGATTACTAGGTTATAAGGTTGAAAATGTTTATAATGATGACAAAAGCCTCGTAAAAATATGATTGAAGAAGTTAGAGAATTACTTAAGCGAATTGATCAGATCATTGATTCGGAGTCGAGAAGGTTGAATGACCAAATTGATGAGCTGAAGGAAAAACTAACTGATTTTAAAGAATCAGGAGAGAATTTTACTTCTATTAGAGATGAAATCAAAAACCTTACTTCACAATTGGATGAAATTACTTATGAGCGAGATGGATTGCAGAAAACTGTTGAGAAACTCTCACCTCTTGAACCTAAGGTTAGGGAATTAAGTGAGCTAGTAAAGAATCTGACTCTTCAACAAACGGGATATATTTTTACAATTAAGGTTATATCAAATTGGATACCCAGTCAAAAAGAGAATATTGATGTCCTTGTTGCTTTAGCTTCTTCACCAAATCATACAAGCACGTTAACAGAGTTACATAACAAAACAACTATTCCTGAAGTTACATTAAAGAATAGAATCCTTCCTATTCTAGAAGATAATTCATTAATTAAGACAGAAAATAGAGAAATAAAATTGACGATAAAAGAGAATGAGTAATCAATATATCAATCGTGTAAGAAGTTCCGCAAACTTAAATAAGACAAATTGTTAAACATAATATACATGAAGAAAATGCTCAAATCTCGCCGAGGAGTATCAAGTATTATATCGACATTAGTAATTTTTACAGTAATGGTCTCTGCCTTAGGTTTAGCTTTTTCTCAAATTATTCCATCTTTAGAAAGGTTTCAAACACAAAGTGACTTGACAGCAGCAACTAATACGTTTTTAGCATTTGATTCAGAAATTAAAACTTTGATCAACACCCCTGATAATTCTTCAAGTGTAATAAGATACAATCTTGACACCGGTATTCTAGATTTGAAACAAAATAGAGAAATATCCCTGATGATAAACTCGGGAGGAGTTGCTCTATTGAATCGATCCTATTTTTCAGGAGAGATTGAATATAAAATTGAAGGAAATTTCGCAGGGTTAGGTGGAGCAATATACGACTTTGGCAGCCCACTACTACTTGTTTATTCGCTAAATAGAACAGCACAAATGATGAATATTGTTCATCAAACGTCCGATGGGTATAAATCTATTCAACTGTATTATAGTGTTTTTGTGAGCATTGAAAATACTAGTGAAACTGACGTAGAAGTTAATTTTATGATAATACATCTTAACACTTCAAAATCTACTGATGGGCAAGGAGAGTATTTTCCAATAATAAATACTCAAGATAAGATCCAGATAGTGAAACTAAGTCAAATTATAGAAAGTATATATCTAGGTGAGCAAAATGACGAGCTAACAGTAGAAGCTCAAACTACAGGTTTCTCACAGAATATTGCATATACATTGGCACCTCCTGTGTTCTCATTAACTGTTAATATCATACACATAAACATCGATTTTCGTACCGCATAAGTTAGAGTCAGTGTTTCTATATACGACACAAAAGAATATAATAGAGAGAGAGTATGTCTAACTAGCGAAGTTTTCTCGTGTGGGGTTGGACTTATTGGTGTAAGACCCTTGAATGATAATCTCACTTCGAAACTTCGCTACCCTATTTTTTACTATTATACTCTACTCTGTAAAAACTTAGGAACAATAATACAAATAAATACTTATTATCACTTAATAGCTGGTAGGATTAAGATGAATCAAATCGTTCGCTTCGCTAATGTATCAAAAAAATTTCAATTATTCTGGGAGGAATTAGTTATACTTAAGGAAGTAAACTTAGAAATAGAGAGAGATGAATTGGTATTATTATATGGTCCAAGCGGAAGTGGGAAAACAACACTATTGAACCTTTTAACTGGTCTTTTACACCCCAATGAGGGAGAAATAGAAGTAGCTGGATTGTACATAGATTTAATCGCAGACAGAGAAAAAGCTGATTTTCGCTCAAACTACCTAGGAATCGTTTTTCAAGAAAATAATCTAGTGTCCACACTTACTGTAACAGAAAATATAATTCTCTTCCAAGAGTTATGTGGTTTTGATGGAGAGGAGGAAGAAAGAGAAAGCAAGATAAACAAATTGCTAAAGAGATTGAAGATAGATAACAGAAAGGATAGTTTCCCAGCGCAGTTAAGCGGGGGAGAAAAGAAACGTGTTGCCATAGCAAGAGCATTGTCCAATAACCCGTATATCCTAATTTTAGATGAACCTACAGGTAATTTAGATCGTGAATCAGCTGATATGCTGTGTAATCTAATTCAAGAAATATTCATAACAACAGACATTACAATCATTATTTCGTCGCATGATCCTAAAATGAAGGAAATAGCATCGACAGTATATCATGTAGGAGCACAATCTGTAACACTTGAAGAAGAACATCCTGACAGGAGAAAGAAGCAAGACACCAAATATAGATCAATTAGTTCTAAGGAGATGCAAATCGAAGAACCTGAACTTAATGATGATTATACAGAACATGAAATAATGAATATGACAGAGGAAGAAATCGACTTCATGGAAGGAGAAGAACAGGAAAATTAGATAGGTTAGTGGTATAGAGATGATAGGACAACTGAAATTTGCTTGGATTGATTTCAAGAGATCTTTTCTTAGTTCATTATTCACCTTCATTAGCCAGATAATAACCTACTCAGCAATTACAATCAGCATAGGTTTATTCTCACTAATGAAAGCTAATCTCCAAATGTCGCTGGATTATGTTTATTACAGTTCTTACACACTAATTACAATATTTTTCATTGTGGTTTGTATAATAATTGGAGTAATTGTAACTAGAAGGTCAATAGATCTTAAGTTTCAAAGTCAAAAAGATGATATCGCTGTGATGAAAAATGTGGGAGGAAAAAGTAGGTGGATATACAGTTATTTTCTCTTCAATCAGATTTTGACAGCAACGATAATGTTGGTTCTAGGAATGATTATAGGATTAATTGTTCTAGTTATAACAGGTGTTTCGTTTGGGTTCGGGAGCATATTTAACTATGTAGGGTTTCTCCCAATACTAGGAGGAAACTTAGTAATATTGGTTTTTTCTTACATTAAAGCGCATTATACAATATTGAAATTCATAAGCGAAAAGGATTTTGAGATATCTTCAAGTAGTTTAAGTAATTACAAAAGCATCTTTGAATTTGACGCTTTAATAAACAAATTCAATTCATCAGTAAAATTAGGGGTGAAAAATTTCTTAAGATCAGGAAAAATTCTAACAAGTTTGTTATTTAGTTTCTTTCTGATATTTTCTTCAATTTCCTTTGTATTGGGACCATTGACAGTTGCTGAAACACATACAGCAAATCTTGATAATAGATTTGGAAACTATACTTATGCTATAGGTTCGCCTGAAGTTATAAGCTTCTTTAATCAAAGTTTACCGGTTCAAGAGTATAGTAATAGTTCCTATACAGGATTAGGGAATGATCTTACTTACTTCTATGAAACCTCACTATCATCACAATTGCTAACAGAATTACAAGAGACAGGAGTCGATTATCACAAGTATTTCATTTCAAAACTGCAGATACAAGAACTCTCAGGGCATGATATAGTGAATGAGGTTTACATGCCTATAGGTCAAAATCGCAAAGTATATGCTACTATAATAGGATATGAAGATATTAATTTCGAAGAAAATGAATATATAGCAGGAACCAACCCAAGACTTTCTAAAAATGAAGTTTTAATTGGTGATACCTTGGAAGCTAAGTTTTTTGAGAATAGCACACTTCAAAAATTGAAACTTCATGATGATTCAAATGATTACCAAATTAGTGGAGCAGTAATAGATAGTTTTGCTGCAGGATACAGTGTCTATTGTCCATTGAATAAATTAATCTCAGATGGAGTTTCTAATGGTACTAATTTACTAATGTTAGAAAACTTAGATGGAGCAGTTTATGATGAAATAAGTGAGATTCTTGAAGGATATGGATATCAAATAGTAGATATAAAAAGTATGATCGAACAAAATCTATCAAATTATAACAGTTTTACTACTATGTTTAAAGTGCTCGGAGGGATATTGTTCGCAATCTTTTCATTCCAGGTAATAGTATATTCATTCCTGTATTTCCTAACATATCGAAAGGACTTCGAACTACTTTATCGGCTAGGAATAAAAAAGAGAAGCATATATGGATCAGTTATTACGGCAATCCTTCTACAAATTATTCCAGGTATAGCATTAGGAAGCTATTTCGGAGCAATAATAGGAAGATATTTTCTTGTACCGTACGCAGTATTATCAAACTTTGCAGTAATAATTATATCAGTAATAGTAGGATTCATACTAATAGCAACAACTACTTCAATCTATGCAAGTAGAAAAGGGTTGGAAAAAGTGATAACATAGTTCATTAGGTCTTTAGAACAAAGTAATTTTACTGAAACTTCTGCAATCTAAACTCGTTATTTTCATTAGTGTCTTCTTTTTCTTTTGAGGTTTAATATTCTCCTTACATATGAATATAAACAATTCAAGTGATGCAATATGAAACAATGTTATGATCCTGAACCTGGTGACGATGATATTGGCCCTCCTCTATGGTGGCCATAGACAACTTTTTTTTCTTATTAAAAAAACATAGATGAAAAACTACAAAGAAAATAAGAACTCCTCTCTCGAGCTCTATACTGTTTTTGTTAACTCCGTTTGCTGCAATTGCAAGTAATCCAGTAGTTTATTTTCTAATCGGGAGAACCCATAAAGCCTGCATTTCTTAATGGCCATATATTGGAGAGCTGGACCAAGAGGATCTCCGCACTTATACGCCCCTACCTGGATGAGCGCTTCCATAAAAACACGTAATTCCAAAACCTCTATTTGATTGAGACGATTCTCGTATTTTTGTAAGAGAGGGTAAATTTCTAAATGCCGCTGTTTTTTAAAAAGCTCTTGAGCTAGCAACAAATCAGAATATGCTTGCTCAATAAATGTACAGCCTTTCTTTTTAGACCCCTTGTTTAGTATTTTGAAGTAAGAATCAATTTTCTTTTTATCATTGTCTTCCAATCTTTCTTTAGTATAGTCTATGATTTGTCGAATTCGTTGTAAACTAGCATTATCTGATAATGACAGTTTTTCTAGTTGTTTCTTATCTAATTCTGCATTAAGAATGAATTCACTTAGAAGCACAGAATCGTTGTAATTGTCTTCAATTCCTCGATGTATTTTCTCTATAAGAGATTGTACCTTGTCTGCATTAAAATCATATAGGCGAGAGTAAACATAAAATTTTATTAAATTTAATGTGTGAGGAACTTGCCTCTTGCTGTAGATATCCATGTTCTTAATAAAAAAATCATCTTCTAGCAAATCTTCTATTTTCTTAATATTTTCGTAAGATTGCTCAATTTTACCTTTTAAGGCTTGAACAATAGCCAAATGTGATAACAATCTAGCATAGTAATAGGAGTAATAACTACTCAGCTTCAGTTTTGAATTCATGAGCAGATAACATTCATTTAATAGATATTCTGATTGCCCCAAATTATGCACCAGTAATTGACCCACTCCAGCAAGATAATACGCTATGGCTTGAACATCTTCTGGTAAATGTGTAAAGAGATATTTGTTGTTGAAGAGCTGTTGAGAGGTCATTATTGCTTTTTCTTTATTTTGTGTTTGCTGATAGATTATACTTAAAATGCCTAAAGATTGTATTAAACTTCTATAATATCCTTCTTTAAAGAAATATTTTGAGCATTCTTCTAAAATTGGACCACTTTTGATACTATGATCTTCTAGCCAATATTCAATTGCTAATGAGTAGTTACAGATATAATAGACATATTTTTCAGGATTAGAAGTCTTCCTTATGTGATTAATTGATTCCTCAAGCGCTTTTCTACTTTTTTCTTTATTGCCTTGTATTTTCTCAATATACCATTCAATATTGTAAGATAGAGCTAAACCCTCAGAATACTCAATTTCAATGGATAATTCTTTCATTTCTTGAACAATTTCAACCATTTCAGGAATTTTATCCAATAAATGTTCAATTTGAGAAATTTTGATTTCATAAATTTTTATTAAAGATTTTTTATCATTAAGCAATCTGCATTTTTCTACAGTTTTTTCTAATAAGTTAAGATTGTTTATTTCATATTTTTTATTGGAGAATATAACTCTTATTTTATCAAGAAATCTCTCCAAATCCGCTCTTAATGTAATTTCATTTAATTCTCTAATCAGTTCTTCCATGGAGTTAATCACCAAAGGTGAAAAACATTATATTTAAACACTATAAACAATTCTATAATAATTGCATTTAAATTGCATGTGAACTCTAATTATACATATATAAAAATAAAAAATAAATAAAGGAATCCTTAAGGTCTCCATAAGGGGGGGCCAATATCATCGTCGCCGGGTTCAGGATCATATTTAGTCTTCATTGTCATCACTTGTTAAAGTCATACATATAGTATTAACAAGCTACTAAAAGACACAAGGAAAGAAGTTGACAGAATAATTGTATTTGTAGAGAATTCTTAACAAACAGCTCAGAATATGCAAAATAATATATTTTATGAATAATTAGAAATGTAAAAAAATCAATCTAACACCAATTTATGCTAGTAGAAAAGGGTTGGAAAAAGAAATTATATGATCTACGGTCTGAGCTCATGAAATGGGAACAAAATCCTTTGTTAGCATCTTGTTAATTTCTCTTTGAGGTACCTCTTTACTTCTAAGACCCGCAACAAAGACATTAAGACAATCTTTACAATAGACTTTCTTGATTCTAGTATTATAGGTCAAGGGAGACATAAATTTACTCTTGCCACAGATCGAGCATCTATCTTGAATACCTGCTGTAATATCAGTTGTACAATCTTCGCAGTAATTAACCTTACCCTGGACAGGACGTCCGCATTTAGCACAAAAACGTACTCTAGTAACCATAATATCGAGATTTCCGGTCATTAAAAGATTTTAAACATTTGTATAGTTAAACAAAAGCTGACAAGTATACAGACTCCCCTTTGTTTCAACTGGAAGTGGATAAAATTGTACATATTATACAAAAAAGTATACTATAGGTAAATTGTACATAGTCCCCCAACATAAGCAAAAGTTTAATTATATAAGTCTTTCTATATTTAATACAAAAAATAGTTATTTATATAGACAATAGTCTCCAATGGAACTGAAGGGGTGACTCTGAATTTAAGTCGGAAATACTTTGTTAATACGTAGCTTTTTATTGGTCTATACCTAGACAAACGTGATATCTACCTTTAAATACATATTTCAGAGTAAACTTAACAAGCAGCAAAGTGAGACTTATGCCTAAAGAAGTTACGATTAAACTACCTGATGGAACGATCATAAGAATACCTTCAGGGGATACTGAGAGTTTAAAGACAACACTTGCTTTAGTTACAGGAAAAGAAGCTGCAGCAACTGAAGGAGAGCGAGAACCAATTAAAGTGAACTCTATTAACGAACTACTTGGTGGTTCAATCATTGAACGAGTTGCCAGTATTATTAGAAACCATTATCCTGAAAGTGATTGGTTTACTTCTAATGAAGTCTGTGAGTTGTATGAAGTTGTTTTCAGGGAAGGAATAAAGATGAGCACCGTAAGTAC
>JAGXNV010000069.1 GCA_019894795.1 Candidatus Heimdallarchaeota archaeon
TATGTGGACAATGAATGCCAAAATAACTTTGATAAATAGTATTGTTGCTTATTGTGATGAAATTTGAAAATATTATATAGATTCCAGACTGAGAGTTGTTATGACAATAATTATCACTGATTTCGATTTTGTCAGCAAACTGAAAAGCTAGTCCAATTTTATTATTATAACATTCATTACCACTTACAGTCATAAAATCTGTTCTCTGTAAGAATATTCCATAGAGATTATGGTTGGCACAAATATTATTTATAACTTTGACAGTAAAAGGTGCAACACCATCAACCGAAATACCAGTATAATAAGCATCAATAAAACAATTTTGGATGATAAAGTACTTTGTTGTATTTTCAATTCTGATACCATTAAAAGCTAAAGTTGTTATATTGTAATTTTCTATCCTATAAGGCTCTTCTTCCGTGCCTGAACCTGGAAAACCATAGTCGATGAAGTCTTGATCAGAGAGAATCTCTATTGGTGAATGTGCAATTAACATATTAATATTAAACTCTTTTTCGTTGAAGAAACTTGAATTAATATGCGATTGTTTTGAGTGCCCTAAATCTCCCTGGATAGAACTATAAATAGAACTAGATGAGAATAATAGAAAAAAAATTGTTAGAACAATCAATCCGTTGGTTCTTCTCATTTGTTTTCCTCTTAACATCTAGATACTTTAAACAATAAAACTAACACGCTTTTAAATGATTCCTTTAAAATCTACCTACTCATCATGAATTATCATTTAACATTACGAATCTAATCAAAATAATAAACAAGTATATCATACTCAACTCTCTTCTTGCCCCTTTTTGAAATCCTGGTTCTTGTTTTATCTTTAAACAACAATTGAGAGAGCGAAAGAAAGTATTTGATTATTGAATATCAAAAAAAAAGAAATGGCTAGATTTTTCTATACTAGCCAAACCAAGTAGTAACAAGATTATTTATACATTGTGGTTCTTGGACCAGTTCATCAAAATATGTGTATGCATAAGTAGAGGTATCACCGCTTGCATAGTAATTGGCTGCTATGTTATCTTCTCCATCAGCTAATCTTTCAAAGAAATAATGTGAAAAAGCTCCACCCCAAGATCCTAAATAATCTTCGTATATATCAAACCATTGTTTTGTATCTCCAAACCACATAGCAGCGGCATATGTTGAATCCAATTGATCAAAATCAGCACTCGACATTACGAAAACCGGTTCATCTTCTCTTTCAAGCTTTTCGTATTCTAAGACGAAATCACCACTGTTACACGTGTCAACAAGTACAATTATATTGTTTGATTCCAAACATTCAATTTTGTCTGCAAATTCACAGCTTTCAATATAATCATCTGAAATCTGTCCACAATTTCTAGCTATAGTATCACCGTTTGGAACATCAAGACCTCCTGTGCTACTTCCATGGCAATAAATATGAATAAAGATAAGAGAATAATAGGTTTCTAAATCATCCAAATCATCAATACTATCTTCCCAATCAACGTCATCTTCTCTGTACAGGATATCAGTAAAGCCCTCATCGTCAACCAAGTAATCACCATATTCTTCAATCATTGTTATATTAGCAACATCTGAAGCCCAAAAGAATAATGCTACCCTACCATAAAGTGTTCTGTCTACTTCATGGTTTGCACTTGTTGCTATGATGAACTGACTATCAGTATTATATCCGCTCTTCGATATTCTTAAGGAATAGAATTTGAATCTTTGAACATCCCATTCTAATTCATAGTCTCCATAACCATCGGTATAATCAGTGTCTTTAGGAGAACCATCTTCTAACAATTCAACATATACATTACTAACAGCGTCATCTGAGTAGTTCAGAGAGATAGTTCCTGTGAATGTTACCTCACCATAGTAAGGTCGAGGTCCTGCTGAAACTAATGGAGTTTCAGGATTCATTACTATCATCAGAGTTAATGATGATATTATCAATAAAACAAATAAGTTAATTTTTATGTTCATTTTCATTGTTTCGCCAACTATATTTTCTATCACTTAATGTGACAATAAATAAATGAGAAAATACTATATAAACTATACAAAAACTGTGACAATATACTGTTCCTTGAAGGAACGTTAACCCTTATTATTTTTGAACTTCTAAAATATTTTTATAATAGGAATTATCGAATGTATTGGAGCTAGTTTAACTTCAATTCATTTGTGTTGTTTCGCCAACTACACTGAAAAAGTTGTTAGCTAGCTCCTTTCTATGTATATATTCCCTTTTTACAGTTAGCTGTTCATTGATTCTAGGTTCTTATAAATTTCTTTTTAGAATATTAACTGGAATAATGTTTTACTTGTTTGTAGCACAAAGTTTTAATTTCATTTGCATTTTCCAGTATATGAATCTGACATCAATATATAGTTCTCGTTTAGAATGTTTATGGGTTTACGATGTTGAAGAGTTTGGACCTCTTACTATTACTATAGACACTCATGGTGGAAACTTTACTGAAGATTCAAAGAAGAATATTGCTGCAAATCGTGATAAGATTTTGCAGGAGTTGGAATAGTATGAAGGATATAGCACAAGTAGTAGAAGATACAGCTGCACGATTACTGAAAATCGCTGCAACAATCTTACCAACAGAGGTAAAAAACACATTGATCAAAGATGAAGTTGAAACAGTAGGTAAATTAGGTAAGTCTCAATTACATGCAATTAATGAAAATGTTCACATCGCTGAAATTCAAAGCAAACCTATGTGCCAAGATACAGGTCTTGTTGCCTTTTTCGTCAAAATCGGCGATAAGTTCCCAATTAGATCAGAATTAAAAACAGCTCTGATTAAAGCAACAAAGAGAGCAACTTCAAACATACCTCTCAGACCTAATGCTGTAGACATGTTCGAAGGTAACACAAAGAATAACGTTGGATTAAGAGGATATGTTCCTTGGTTCTACTTTGATTTAGTAGAAGGAGATAAGTGCGAAATTATTGCCATGCCTAAAGGTGGTGGGTCCAGTAACGTCGGAAAAATGAAGATGCTCCCACCAGGAAAAGGTATCAAAGGTGTTAAGGAATTTATAGTTGAAGCGGTAGCTGATGCTGGACCTCTAGCTTGTCCACCCTATACTGTAGGTGTTGGTGTTGGTGGAGGAGAAGATATGTGTATGAATATTGCTAAGAAAGCTCTCTTAAGACCTCTTTTTGAATATCATGAAGATGCAAAGATAGCTGATTTAGAAAAAGAAATGTTGCAAACTCTTAACAAACTAGAAATTGGTGTAATGGGATTAGGAGAAGGACCTTCTGTATTAGATGTTCATATGGAATTCGCAGCAAGACACCCTGCTAGTTTACCTGTAGGTGTGGTTATCTCTTGCTGGGCTTTACGTCATGCAGGTGCAACAATAGATAAAGAAGGAAATGTAGAGTGGCATCGCCACTAAACTTCTTCATTTTGAAATCGGCTTAAATTACTGTACTGCAACTTTTATCTCCATTGTACTTCAAAATTCTTATTTGTGTTTCATTTTATTTACCTTCTATGAACTCCGTTTCGAATAAGAACAAATTAAAAAGACCATAGCAAACTATATCTCTTATAGCGAAAATTCAGATTGGGACTCCAATGTAGAAATATGGCATCCTGAAGCTAAACGTCTAAACGTCTAAATGTAGGTAACAGTAATGAACTTCTTCTTACTTCTACAGAAGAAATAAGAAAATTCTCTTTTGAAGGGTTGAAAAATCTTAGGCGTACTATACCTAATGCCGAGATAGCCTTCATCATTGATGATTTTCTACATATTGATGTTCATGATAATGTGACCGCTCAGTAGAATTAAACTGGAGAATGATCCTCCCTGGATGTGAAGGAAAACACAGAACATACTTTCATTTAGTTAAAATAGATGAGAAATGGACAATTGTAAATGTACTTGATAGAGGTGTTGAAGAAAACAACTAAACTTCTTTTGTATAGGATAAATTTTTTTATAGATTCTAGTATAGACTGAGTTATGAGTGATGAATCAATAAAAGAAATAGCTTTTATTTTTGCGAATTTACTGGATAAAATGGGATTAGTGTCAAAATAATTCTCTCTTTCTCTCTTCCTTTTTTACATTTTTAATTTGATTTAGTAATAAATTTTTAAATATGAATTTTATATATAGTTGACTATCATGGAATTCAAAGAACTTGTTTCAAAAAGAAGAGCATATAGGAAATTGGAAAAAATTAATGTCACAGATGAGTTGATAAAGGAATTAATGGAAGTTGTCAAACTTGCACCATCTTGTAACAATAATCAACCATGGAGATTTGTATTTGTTTATGATCAAGAAAAGTTAGATGAAGTGAACAAAACGTTTGAGTTGCAAAATAAGTGGGCAAAGACAGCATCTCTATTGATCGGTGTATTTTCAAAACCAGATCTAGATTGTCAAATAAAAGGAAGAGATTACTACCTTTTTGATACTGGAATAGCCGTGTCATACTTGATTCTTAGAGCTACTGAAATGGGTTTGACTGCACATCCAACTTCATATTTTGATGAACAAAGAGCGAAGGAAGCAATGGAAATTCCTTCAGATATGAAACTCATCTCAATACTTACTGTTGGTAAAAGGAAAGATTCAGATAAAATCAATCTTAGTTCTGAGCAAGAACAAAGTGAAATTAAACGTCCTAAAAGATTTAGTGCCCAATATATCAGTTACTTAAATAACTACGTAGGTGAGTACGAAGAAAATAAAAAACGGTTTAGTTCAATCTTCGATGAATCGTAGAACATCATTAATCCTCTTGTGTTTCTTCCTGCATTTTCCTTTTATCTAGTTTTGCCTTTATCCTTTGCTTCTTCTTGTAATTTCTATATCTTTTGAAAACAAATGCAGCAGTGGTTAATACTAGCATAAGGATGTAAATTACTTGTAAAGCTAACTATGAATGCAGATCTGCTCCAATCAAAATTCCATGAATAGTACCGAATATCAAAGCTACATAGTTTAAACCATGTACAAAATTAGAGAAATTTGCATAAATATTTTTGCATAAAATGACTAAATCACTCACTTCAGTACTTATGGGTCCATTTTGTAATCTGTAGTAGTATAGGATTCTTTGATTCCTACTTCACCATTTTTGTATTTTGTCGCAAACTGACCACAGTTAGTACCGATATCGTTCTCTTCCCATTCACCAATACTGATTTCAACTTCAAACCCTCTTTCTCGAAAAGCTTTAACTAAAGGAAAGTATTCAGAGTTTTCTTCTGTAATTGCACTCTTTAACTGATTGCTTTGTGCTTTGCTGGTAGGATTGACAGGGGTGAGTTTGATCCAATACTTTACTGGACTAAAGTGCTTTAAAATTACATCTGGATCAATAATAGAATCAGCTGCAACGGCGAAATTCAACGTTATTTTTCTATCCCCTTCCTTAAACCATTTTTCTCCATACTTAGAAATTTCTTCAAGACTCCAGATGGCCGATGTTATCCATTTATGTCTTACATTTTCATCTGTAGAATGAATAGAGAATTGAAGCTGGAAATTTCCATTTGGATAGTACTCGTCTTTTACAGATATAAGTTCATTTAGAAAATCATCACTTCCATTGGGTGCGATTGTACTTATACAGGGCATCAATCCTGGAGCGTCATATATATTTGGTAACTCTTTTATGACTTCTAGAACATCATTATTCAAAGAAGGTTCTCCCATTCTAGCAAACTGTACCTTAAATTTATCAATTGGAACTTTGCCTTCTGGAAAACGAGCTCTAATCATATAATCGATTTCTTCTAGCATACCTTCTTTAGAGACTTTTCCATGGTAGTATTCTCCAGCGTCACACATTAGGCAACCTATTGGACAACCATACATGGTAGATATGACAAGTACCCATTTCTTCTCACGTGGGATTGGTGGTTGAAGACTCTCAACAAATTCTACAACATTGCCATTTTGTTTAGCAATATAGAGAATGGCTAAATCTTCTTTACCATACTTGCCTAAAAGTTCCATGATATCCTTCTTTTTCAGTAATCCTTTTTACTGTTTCCATTGCAACCTTCATTCCATCTCCCATAGCTATCGAAACCTGTCTGAAATTATTCTTAGTAACGTCACCAACGAATTTTAGTTTCGAATCTACTTTTGGGTCATTGTATTCAGAGATTAAGTCAACAGAGAGAAAATCATAATTAGGTTTTCTGCCTATAGCAACTAAAACAAGGTCTTTTATCATAGTGATACGTTTCCCATCCTCTTCAACTTCAAGGATTATTTTATCGTCTTTAAGCACTAATTTCTTTACTACATGGTTTTTGAAAACAACAATATTATTTGCATTCTTCACTCTTTTTTGTAAGATTGGAAGACTTGATGTTTTATCTGTTCTGTGTATAATTGATATTTTGTTCGCTGCATCTTGAAGATTTAGAGCGTAATCGTATGCTACATCTCCGCTTCCGATTATGCCAATATCCTTCTTATCTGTAAGCTGTTTAATATTAAAAACTTCATAAAACAATTTTCCGTTAAGAAAAGATTCTTTTTCACCCTCAACATCTAGTTTCATAGGGAAAGAACCTGTGCCAATAATGAGATACTCGCTGATAATTTCTGTTTCAGCTGTTTTGATTGAATAATTGTTAGTCACTTGTTCAACTGTTAGAACTTCCTCTAGAATAACTGGAACGCCAACTTTTGTCAGTTGTAATCGAAATGATTTAGCGAATTCTCTTCCAACCACACCTTCTGGATACCCTATGAGGTTTTCAACAAGATTGGCATTCTTGATAGTTCCTCCTATTTCCTTTGAAATAAGGATTATCTCTATTCCAGATCTAAAAAGTTGTATTGCGGCTGTTGCACAAGCTGGTCCTCCACCAATCAGAGCAACTTTCGTTATAATTTTATTCTTCATTGATTATCTCCCCTGTTGATATACATGTTCCAAAGCCATGTGAAATCGCTCGTAGAGTTCCTAAGTGAAGTTCTTCTGTATAGGTAGCTGTGGCATCGACAACAAAGAAAACCTCAAACCCTCTCATGAATGCATCTCGTGCAGTTGTCTCACAACAAAGATGTGTCATTACTCCTGTGATAATTACTTGTTCAACATCATTTTCTTTGAGAATAGCTTCTAGTTCCGTTTCATAGAATGCGCTGTATTGGCTCTTCTCTATAACTTCTATTGTTTGTTTGTTTAGCGAATGGGTAATTTTTGAAAGATCACTATTAGGTTTAATACTTCCCTTCCACCATCTGTTCATAGTACTATCTTCATCGTCTGTATCGATATGCATAGAGAATAATACTTTACTTCCCATCCTGCGAAAAATTTTAGCAATTTCTTGGATTTGAGATATGATGTTTAGTGACGAAGGAACAAAAGCGTGAGATTTTTTATCGATGAAATAATCTTGCATATCTAGAATTAGAAGAGCAGCTTTCTTTAGGTTTAATTCATAAGGTCGATGTGTTTTAACTTTCTTGCACTCATCTAACCAATATTTGACTTTCTCAACTCTATTTTGCTCTGTTAGATATACTTCCTTCAGCATTAGGAAAACAACGTTTTACTCCTTATTAAAGTTGTTTCGTGAGAAATGTCACAATTTGTGACCTCTTTGTGTGTTCAATCTTTTTTAAAAGGGCTAGCTATGTAAGGATAGGTGCAAAAAAATGAATAAAAAACTCATACAACTGGCAAAAATCACAAAAGAACTAAAAATGGAAAAAAATGATCTATTAAAAACATACATACTAATGAAAGGTGCTCTCTAAAATCTCGATTACCTTTCATCGTATGTAATTTTTATCTATATCCTAAAACGCTCTCACCATCAGGTGTTTTCTTAGTACGAAAACCTACTAAATTCAGTCTGTTTTGAACTCCTTTAACAAAATCTTTTCCTCGATATTTTGAACCAGGATTGCCAACATAATGAAGTAATCTTCCACCTGATTTGAGAATGCGATAGAGTTCAGCATAGAATTCTTCTGCGTATAGTTCTCCAGCAAATGAGAACCGAGGTGGATCGTGAAGAATTACACTGAATGATTCAGATTCAAAATTCATAACAGCATCTGCAGCGTTATCATTGATTAAGGTAATTTTTCCCTTCTCTATCCCCTCGAAAAGTTGTCTTGAGTAAGGATTGAAACCTGCTATTTCCAATACATTAGGATCTTTCTCAATAGTTGTAACTTTAGCCTTTTTCAGATGGGCTTGTATAGCCGTATAACCCAATCCCGTACAGATATCAAGAACTGTGTCTGATGAGTTTATATTAACGTATAGTATTTTTCTCTCTGCATCTTCAAGAGGTGTCATATGTTTTGTACGATGCATACGAATACCATCAATTTCTATGGTTGGAACCGTTCCTCTTATTGGTTCAAGTTTATAATATGCACCATCGAAAAAAGCAATTTTTCTAGGTTTCTCTTCCAGTTTGAATGCTGCTTGGTTTTTTACAATTTTCTTAATTGTTTTTATATCATATACAAAATCTTTGATTTTTACTTCATTTCCTTTAATGGTTACAGCTTGTTTCACTAAGCCTAAATCAAGATTGATTGTAACAGATGTTAACTTCTTTTGATAAGCTACGATAATCTTCTCAGCTTCAAAAGAATCAATTATCATGTAAATCACATATCAGTAAATAAAAGATATAAGTGTTTAGTGTTATTCTTAAGATGTTGATGATTAATGCCAAAGAAAGTAAAAAAGATTATTTTTTCAATAGTTTTTTATTTGTTTCTTGTTTCTCCTTACCTCATTAGAGGTGCTGATAGTTCCTATACATTCACAGAAATTGGATCTATAGCACCTACCAAAGATATTATACAGCTAATTTGTAGTGATGATTTGGCTTTTCTTTCTGAAATAAATACTGGTTTAGGTGTTTACAACATAACAAATCCTTCAGATTGTCCTCAATTAGACTCCTACCCTCTTTCCTTTGTCCATGACATTGCTTTAGATTTTGAAAGAAAATTAGTTTTTATAACCGCTTCAACAGGAGTGAATATATTTGATTTTAGTGATCCAAATGATATATCTTTAATATCCTCCTATCTTAATTATACAACTTCAACATTTCTTCAACTGAAGGGAGAATTGTTGTTTATCGGAGCTGAAGATTCTGGTCTTCAAGTTGTGAATGTCACTGATCCTTCAGCACCAGAAATGATAAGCAAATGGGAAGATGATGTAGGTCATGTGGGTCCTCTTTACGTTCTAGATAATTACATCTTTGTTGGTACAAGATTACCTAATGTAAATGCACCACCAACAATACTTGACTTGAAAGTTTTAGATATAAGTGATCCTGTAAACATTACTTTTGTCGGTGTAGTTGATACTGGTGCGGGGTACGAAGGTGGAGTTCCTAAAGCTCACATCGATGATATGGTATTCCTTAACGATTATGATGCTGGATTAAAAATATTAAATTTTACCGACCCAACAGATATTAGTGTAATTGGTGTTTATTCTGATGGTGGATCATTTAATGATGTAGAATTGGTAAGTAACAATATTCTATATCTAGCAGATGATGGTGAAGGTTTGAAAGAAGTTGACTATTCTGATCCCGAGAACCCATTTCTTGTAGATTCTTATAGTCATGAGTGGCGAACTATAAGGATTATAGTACAAGAAAACAGAATTTATCTAGCAACACTCGCTGGTGGGGTTCGGATTTTAACTAAAGATAACAATACTTCAGAGACCACTTCATATTCATTCTGTATACTGAGCAGTATATTAGTTGCAAGTTATTTGTTACACAAAAAACGAAAGAACACCTCATAAATTATGAGAGTCCTCAATAACAATTATGTTCTTAGAACTTTTTTCCGCTATTTGCTACTTTACTGGATCCTATTAAAGTTCATTTTAGTATTGACCATTAAACCATTCTCAAACCAATCTCAGCTATAGCTGTAGGGTATTTCTTGATTTGGATTGTTTCATTCTTTCTTATTAGGCTTATCTCCAGAAAAGAGGAGAATTAGTTTTCTAGTTCATAGGGTTTGTCTCTTAGTTTATCTACTACATCATACTGTTCAGCTGCTTTAGACCATGTTTTATTCCCACCTTCAACATAAGATTCCAAAGGCATTGGAATAAATTCCAATTTTTGAAGAACATCTTTAGGTACAACCTCTCCTTTACTCAGATGATTTACAGAGGTTTTTATTACACTGTCAAGGATTTTTGTAGGTTTATGATAAATCTCTTGTCTGTAATCATCCTCTGGTAACTGTGCTAACATTTTCAAGAACTCTGGAATGGGATAGGTAGCATATGTGCCAGCTGCACCGATTGGTAATCCACCTGCCCAAATCAGTTCGTTTTGTATTGCAAATTGTTCATATATTTTCAAAGCTAGATTATTATGATAATATTCAAGAAAACCAGCATTTGAAATTGCAAAAAGGTGACGTGTTTTGTTTTGTATTTTACTATGTTTGAAAGCTTCAGATATGATATCCATTAATTTGATAGTCATGTATGGTGCTTGATCAATGTAAAGTGGGGATGAGAGTAGGATGATGTCGCATTCATCTATGGATTTGATCATCTCTTCTATTCTTTCTTGTTTCCTAAGCGTTTTGTATACTTCGAAGGTCTTCACACCAATATTTTGCTCCTCAAATAAACTTGCTACATATGAACCAATAGAATGAGAGGCACTTTTATCTCCTCTTGGACTGCACATTAAGAATGCTAACTGTTTAACCATTTTACGCACCTACCTCTCCTAGACTTTCCTCAATTTTCTTCTTGATTGTAACTTCATCATCATCCTTGTAAATTACTTTAGATGAGTATTTTGGGCAGAAGAGATTAAGTACATTCCGTTTAACTAATGCTGTGAAGATCTCTTCTTGGTCCGGATTAGGTTTATCTAATGTTCCAATTACTATGAGATTCGGATATTTATCATATCTCATCTCGTGATGGATTTCATTTTCATGAATACGGAAAAAGGGTGAGCTTAATCCTATTGATCTATCAACAGCTTTTTTCAATTCAGCAGAATAACCCCCATAAGTGATAGGAGTGAGATAGACAAGAATATCTGACTGAATCATCTTTTTTGCAGTTTCTCTTCCATAATCGTCAATAATACAAATTCCAGGTATTTGAATCCAACACTTGAAACAACCCAAACATGGTTTAATGTCCTTATCATGAAGGATGATTGTGTCTCCACTAAAATCCTTCTGCTGGAATTCTTCAGAGATCATATAGTTTACTTTGGGAATGAAATCATCACTTTTAGACATTCCATTTAAAATAACATAACTCATTGAATAATCGTAGATGGTTTTCTATAAATATATATCCAATAGAAACTCAACCGAATTGCACGCATCTGTTTACCTATATTTATAAGTCTAAAATACCACACATTCAGTACTTATCAATCAGTGGGTATATTCGAAATGGAACTATATACCAAGCGTAGAATTGTATTTGCATCACTGTTTTTCATAGCAGTAGTTTTTCTTGCAACATCTCTGTCAATATACTTCACAGCAAAACCGGTATTATATAGAAATGAAGGTGTACTAAACGGTGACACATCGATTACGAGTATAGAATATTCGGGCAATCAAATGAACAGTGAATCTTCAGCCAATTATAGATTAGAATTCAAAATCAGTAATTATTATCTAAACATACATATCTATAAACCAGATGATAGCTTTACTTCACATCTGTTATCAGCACTTAATACTGCTTATCTTGATTATTCAGGGGAGATTTCATATATAATAATAGAATCAGATACTTTTCCTGTGACTTTTAGTTTTAAGCTTAAAAGAATAAATTATGAAATAGACTGGATCTATGGGACTCTTACAGTTGTTTACGCCATTTTCTTAGCTTCTATGTCAATTTTGTTAGGACGATATAGGGAAGGGGGAAATACATTGGAAAACAAGCTAAAATCTGTGGAACAAGAAAAATCTATGAAACAATCAATGAGAAAACATTTGAAAGTTTTTAGAAGAAAATAAAATCCGATAGACGAAATGACAAGAATTGGAGTTATCCATTAGTGAATCAGAAATTTTCAGCTGTATTTTCATGGGATTTAATGAAACGATTACTTACATTACAATACAATATCCCAATAAGCCCAATCGCTGCAACAGCCACAAATAACCATATTGAAAATAAACTAAATATGTCAGGATTTATCAATCCAATAACAGCTCCAATTAGAAGAGGGGTACCTGTAACAAAAAACAAGATCGAATAATATTTGGACAATCCTTCCTTATCAACACTAAAATCCTTCTTTCGAACAGCTCGTTGAAAAAATTCGTATCTAAGAAGAATAAAGTTTAGAAATATATGAGTTCGGGGTAATAAAGGAGTCCCACTTGTCAGGGTCTAGTTTGCCGTATTTGTTAGGATCCAAAATTCCAAGTAATATTCGTAGTTCGCGGT
>JAGXNV010000070.1 GCA_019894795.1 Candidatus Heimdallarchaeota archaeon
GCTCCAGCTGGAGCGACAATAGTAAAATCGATATCTGCTTTCAAGTAACCTATGTCATCACTTTCCGCTTCTTGGTCAACGAATAGTAACCAGAAATAGTCGATGTAGACTAGAATGTTACTGTTATTGTAGTAAACGTACGGTTTCACTATTTCATAGTGAATATATCCTTGAACATTTCTTATTAAGAAGTGATCGGTAAATTCCTGATAAGACACTGGTGCTCCCAAATCATTGTAGGCTCGGAATTCAAGAATTTCGGTTGTATCAACCCATATGCTGAAATTGTCTATAGCATAAGGAAGTTCCATAATTACTGTTTCATAAGCTATACCATCTTTTCCTAAATCAATTGAACTATCATAAAGAATATTATCCTCTGTAGCATCTAGCTCTGAATAATCAGCAACGGTTATTTGTCTATTATTTACAAGATAAGAAACTTCGTTACTTTCTGTCAAATTGTTATTGGGAGAAAGAGCTGATGATAAGATTAAAACTAGGAAGAGAACACTAAACATTGAAGAGACTCTCTTACCTGATTCTGTTTCCTTTTCTATATCTTTAAGCATTTTTTTTGGCATATTACGTGCTTCATTTAGACGTGTCTGGAATTTTCTTTTTGCTCTTAGATAGCCAAGGAAAGCTGCAATCAAGCTAATTACAATCGCTAGAGTCGCAATTAATCTGAAGTATGCTTTTAACAAATCCAATATATTATCGATCTCTTCCTTTTCTTGTTGTTGCTGTTGATTCTCATACATTTGCTCAGTAAATTGAAGATAAATCGGGTCAAAATTGTAGGTTATTTCGTATGTTAATGGCTCATGAAAAGGATCCATTGCTCTCTCCGAATATTCCCAAACAATCCCAAAGGAATTACCCTCTTTCACAATGATTGCACCATCTGTTGGAGCATAACTGACCAACCCTGCTCCTTCTGGAAGTAGTTGTTTATTATGATAGTTTATTGGTGCGTATCTTTCCTCACCTTCAGGTGTCATATAACTAAATTGAGCCCAAAATGTATCAAAAATAACTATGAAATTAGTATCAAGAAAGTAATCAGGATAATAATTGCTTCTTATTTGATAATATAATTCTGTAGTACGAATTGTGATTGTTATTCTATCTGGATAAATATTATAATCTAAGTTTTCCGTAAGGTTTCCTATCCCATCCCAAAACTCAATTTGATACATATCTGATGTATTTCCATATATGATGAGTTGACCTCCTTCAAGTTCAGCCCAATAGATATAAGCATTAGTTTTCATGGTGTCGTTTTTGAAATACAGTTGATCTCTTGAAATTATTACTGTCAGATCTTCAGCTTGTGCTAGAACACTTGGAGCTGTCAAACCCAGTTTTGTGTTAAGAGTGAACCCACTTACAACTATTAAAGCGGATAATTCAACAAGAATAACTAATAGGAATATGACTTTCCGAGATAGTTTCATATTTTTCAAACTCTATGATTGAATACTTGGAGCAGGGGTGTGTTTTAAGATTCGATCTATTATTATTTCGGAGGTTGTTCCATCAAATTCGTATTCGGGTTTTATCAGAACTCGGTGCCTAAGGACATTTTTGGCTATTTTTTGTATGTCAATTGGATTAACATATGTTCTGCCTTCCATTGCAGCAGATGCTTTTGCAGCAATTGTCATCCACAAACTAGCTCTGGGACTTGCACCCATGTAAACTTCCTCACTTTCTCGAGTTAAATTAACAATTCGAACAATATATTTTGCCAACTCATCTGAAATAGTAACTTCTTTACGAATTAATTTTTGTAATTCAATTACTTCTTCAGCTGTGATTACTTGTTTGATGTCTTCTAATTTGTCATAGGAATCATGTTCACCAGTGAATCGATTGACAATTTCAACTTCATCCTTCTCATCAGGATATGTTACCATAACTTTGAAAGCAAAACGATCAATTTGAGCTTCAGGTAACGGATATGTACCCTCAGTTTCTATCGGATTCTGTGTTGCATATACAATAAAAGGTTCAGGGAGACTGTAGGTTTTCTTTTCAATGGAAACCTGTTTTTCTTGCATACTTTCAAGCATTGAAGCTTGAGATTTGGGTGGCGCTCTATTGATTTCATCTGCTAGAAGCAAATTAGTAAAAACAGGTCCTTGTTTGAAATAAAATTCTCCAGTTTCTGGTTTATAAGCCATCACTCCAGTTACATCTGAAGGCATTAAATCCGGTGTGAACTGTATTCTCTTGAAGTCTGCAGAAACTGCTTTTGATAATGCTCGAGCCATTAAAGTTTTAGCAATTCCAGGGACACCTTCAAGCAAAACATGCCCATCTGCTAAAAGAGCTGTAATCATTGCATCTATAACTTCTTCTTGTCCAACAATTACTTTGTTCATATTTTCTTTAATTTCTTTAATTTTCTTTGCAAGGGATTTGATATCGACCTTTGATACTTTTTTACTTTTACTAGTAGAAGATGTTTTGGTCTTCGAATTCATATTTGACACTCCTTAAGTAGGATTGCCAAATTCACTTATAAAGCTATTTTTTTGAAGAAATTTATATTAGTGGTTAAACTGACTTATAAAAATATAAGTTGTTTATGTTTCTTCTTTGATCACTTCTCTTTCTTGCATCGTTGAATCAATTTCATCTTCGTCGCCGAATGACCATTGATCTAATGAAATTGTGAATGATGCGTCTGTTGAACCTGGACATTCTATTCTTATAGTTAAATGGTCTTTACTCATCTCTTCTATTTCTGGATGAAGACAATTTTCTTCAAGAATATCCATGAGCGCTGCAATGTAAGTGTTTGAGATAGTATTAAGACTCTCTTCCTGTAGTTTAATTCCTATCTCCCCAAGCTTATAACAAGTTTTTCTCCCGTTTTTGAAACTTTCCACTAAATTTGCTTGCTCCATGCGTAGAGTATGATGACGAACTGTATCATGATGAATACCTAAGCTCTTTGCAATTTGTGTTTGGTGGCAATTTTCATTATTCAAGATGAAGGCAAAAACCTTACGTGCTGTTATGTGTTTTAAAACAACAAAAGCTTTTTCAACATCTTTAGATCTTAGGTTTCGAGAATAATAGACTCTCTTCCCGCCGAATTTCATAGAATTAATCAGACTTGCTTCTTCTAGTTTTCTAAGATGCCAGTTAACTGTTCCATGTGGTGCTGTTAGAGCACTAGATAATTCAAAAAAATAAACCCCTGGGGTTTCACACACTAGACGGTAAATCTCACGGCGCAACGGGTGAAGGAGTAAATTGAGTCTTTTTTCTTTCTTCCTACTCCGTTGAACCAATAAGGTTGGCCCCTTTATACTGCTAGCGTTTCTACCTCAACACTCGATACGCCTTCAATTCTCTCAAGTTCGTCCTTGATCTGGTCAATACTGACTTCCTTCAATTCATCAGAGTCAATATACCCTTCATACACACAGGCACTCTGAGTGAAACAAAGACCAGTACTGTAAAGTGTCTTAATACCAAGTCTAATGAAAATAGAACCCATCTTACGAAGGAAATCAGGAGAAAGTTTTCCTATATTGATGTTGATCTTCGCAACTTCATTTGTACTTGTTGGAATTATTCTTATAATACGGGTGTTGGGAGCTAAAATCAAGACAGCAAAAGTCTTGCCATCGGGTTTTAGAGCTGATAAAAATTCTTCTGGGAGTTCAATCGGCTTTTCAGCCTCTAATTTCACCATCTTAGCAATTGTTACGGACTGCTTTTCACTGCTCATTTTTCTAATTCTCCATCTGTTCTATTGATAATTATTTTATGTAGTTACAGTATTAAATACTTTATGCCTTTCTTAAATACTTTACGCTACTTCTCGTATACTTCACGATGTTTTTTCTAATTAATTAAACATTTTGCTTATGAACAATGCCTAATATCGTAAAGTATACTTGACAATACGTTTCCTACTAAATTAACTTAACTACTACTCACAATCAAAAAATATATTTCATCAGAAAATTTCAGCAATAAATTTTAATAGCAAGTAGATACAATTCGTTTATAAATTATGGAACTATCAAAATGAGTGATAAATCAGCAGAGAATCTAAATGAAGAAATTGAAGAAGCTGAAAATGATGATCTTTACAAACAAGACCATCCAACACTTTCCTTTATAGGTATTCTAATCTCAACATTCTTCTTGAGAGTAGCATTTGGAAGTACAACAGTTCTAATGCCAATTTACATCTTTCTTCATCTGCAGATGGAGGGATGGGAAGCAAATCTATCAATAATTTTTGTTGAAATCACTTATGCAATAGCTGTGATAATCAGCTCAGGATATTTTGGTTTTAGGTCTGACGTATCTGATGCTAAACGATGGATTCTATTAGGAACAGCTGCTGGAGGATTAATATTAACAGGTTATGGTATCTGTGCCTTAAACTGGCAAGGGTGGATAGGAATAATCCCCTTAGCTAATGGTTTGATGATTTTTGGAATGAGTTTATTCCATTTCTTGCATGGTCTAGCGGGATCAATCAAGGTGAATGCCTCTTATGGTTACATCTCAAGGTTTTCTGTTTATGAAACAAGAGCTACAAAAATGGGGTTTTACAATGTAGCTGTTTCTGGAGGTAGATCTGTTGGAGTAATTCTGGCTGGTGTTCTTTATAATGCAATAGTAGGTGTGAATGAATTAACAAGAACTGAAGGTGGTAATGTGATTACTTATTGGGAACCTACTCATCCTCAAAGACTTGCATATCTTTATCTCTTATTTGCTTTTGCCATAGTAATCTCCGCGGTTGTTGTATTTCTCATGATTGATAAAACTAAACCTGTTCTAGAGCATGAAGAATATAGTCTTAAACAAGAGCTGTTAATGTCCTGGAAGCTAATGACAGATAAGAGCAGAAGAGGAATAGTTTTACCTCTGTTGGGAACAGCTGCTATAATTGGTATTCTAAATAACTGGGGTTTCTTAGTTTTATCAATTGAATCAAATCCTGCGGATGCTAGTTTAACAACAGTTGTGTTTACTTTATCTATGGGAATACCTATGGCTTTGTGGGGTTGGGTAGCTGATAGGATAGGACGGCGAAAAACTCTAACTATAGGTGTTACAGGTTTACTAATGATGGCTGTTGTTATAGGAATCGCCTTTTTTGGAAATTTCATGACAGGAGGGCAACCATGGTATGACCCTACATCAGAATTTGATCCTGGTGGTTTTACGAATAACTGGTGGATACTAGTATTATTGGTGATTTCACTTTTCTTAGGTTCAGCATACTTTCCAGCAATAAGTGGTCGATTAGGAGATAGTAGTTCAATTGGAATGAAAGAAGAAAGACATGGGTCTACTATGAGTATCCAACAAACAATTATTTCAATCAGTGAAATTATTGGGATAATTCTTGGTGGTGTAGCATTGACAATTGTATTTGCACTTTCTGATAGAACAGATAATTTTACATATAACCTCATAGGAATGTTAGTACCAATAGTGCTGTTGCTCATTTTTACTACAATAGCTTCCTTCTTATGGCCTGAAGAAGAGGAATTTATAGATACCTCAAAGGTGAGAAGAAAGAAAAAAGAAGCTAGCACAGAAGAATGACATCTCCAGAAAAGATAGATTCTTTGAATGAGGAAAGAGCATAAAAAAATGCTCTTACCATCAATTTTTTAACCACATGGAATAATCTTCATCAACCAATGAAAAACAATTCACTTTCCCTTAATCAAATGTCGTTTGATACATCAATTGTCGATTCTGATACAACAGTAATCTTAGGTTTTACTGGCTATGGTTCAGTAGGAACTACAGTCTTAAATCATTTAGTTGAAGAAGTTGATGTTAAATCTGTTGGTTTCTGGGGAAATATGAGTTGGTTTCACAAAGACAATATTGAAGCTCCTATAACAATTTACACAATGAAAACAGATACAGATAGTAAGGAAAAAGTAATATTGGTAGCTTCCCGTCTACCTATTCCAGTTGTTGGTTATGATGCTTTACCAGATGCTTTCTGGAAATGGTTAGCTCAAGAGATTTTATCTTGGAATGCAAAAAGATACATTATAATCGGTGGATTAAGGGAAGATGTTAGGGACACTACAGATGATACATGGATTGCCTTAGTCCCCACAAACAGATACACAGAAATTTATGGAACAAAAAGAACTTTCAGAGATGACTTATCAATCAGGGGTCCAATAAGTTTTCTTCTTACTGAAGGTACTGCATACAATGTTCCTATTTTGGCTATTCTCTCATATTGCAACACCTATGATGTTGATTATGATGCTGCATTAATGGCCCTAAAAGAAGTGGAGACACATTTGAATCAGGATCTCCATTCAAGTGAAATCACTGAATTCGACACTTCATTTCTTGAAACACAGATTGCATATTATCAAGAAAATGAAGACATTGATTCAGAGGATTTTGATGACTTTGAAGACGATGAGGACTTCGAGGATTATGAAAATGATTCAAATAAAAAGAATTCAAAGAACAATTCTTCATTTGATTCGCGCTCAGAATCAGAAAAACATCGAAATAACAAAGATGATTTGGAACGTTATAAATAGAGATTAAGGTTTTATTTCTGAAAATTCTTTAATTTTTATCATCTCAACTGCATTGACAGGACAAATCGATTCACATATCCCACATGCTTTACAATATGCTTTATTCACTATTACTTTTCCATCCTTTCTATGAATAGTACCTTCAGGGCAATGAAATACGCATTTAAGACATTGTATACATAGATCTTGATTAATGTCCGCTTTAATGTAACTCCAAGTGCCTGTAATCCTTATTGTTGCTGAACCTGGACCTATGGTCTGACCAGTCTCAACTGTAGTTTTTGGAAGTATTGTGCCAATCGGGAGTTCGTCAACTGAGGGTAACCAAGGTTGAATTTTTGAGTAGTTTCTACCACCTTGTGATTTACCAAATACTGTCGCTTCATAACCTAATCTTGCTGCTTCAACATTTTCAGTAGCTTGCTTTTGACCTAATTTTGATCCAAATACGGATAGAATTCCTTTTTCCAGTTCCTTCATTTCGACTAGGTTCGTACTTCTAATCAAAGCACCTAAAATAGCACTATTTGCATAGGGTTGCCCTAGAGTTTCCATCGCAATTTTTGTAGCATCTAATACTCCAAGCTGAATTTGATTTGATAATTGGATTTCTTCAGGTTTTTTTGAGGTATTGATTATTCCAATCCCCTCAGGTTTCAATCCTTTTGCTACATCTATTAATTCTATAAGTGAATTGTCTAAGACAACAATTGTATCAGGTTCGTAAATCTGCGATTTTCGATAAATCTTCTTTGTATTAATTCGAGCAAAAGCCAACACTAATGCACCTCTTCTTTCAGCACTAAACGAAGGAAATGAAACTGCGTTCTTACCCGCGTAAAAAGCTGCTTTTGCAAGAGCCCTTGAAGCCATAACAGCTCCTGTACCTCCTCTTCCATGGAATCGAATCTCATGCATAAAGTGTCACTCAAGAAGATAGGGAATAGGTTATATAAAAAAAATACTATATGCTTGCTTCATTATTTTCATTCAGACAAGTCTGCTGATTTTAACCAATTGTTAAATTCTACTGCTAATGAATTTTCTTTATCTCTTATTTTTCTATTTCTAGTTTTTTCAATAATTCGTTGTCTCTCTTGAAAAATAGGTATTATTTTTGTAAAATCAATAGTGAAAAGATCACCTAGGAATGATATAGGTTGAAAATAGGTTTCTAGGAACTCTTCGAAATCATCAAAATTAACAATAAGTTCTTTATAGTTTTCCCGAGATACAATGAAATTGACAATTGCAACTGTATTCTGTTTCAAACGAGAATCTTTAGCATCGAGATTTTTTAGATTCAGTGCATATGCAAAAAGAAATGTATTATTGTTTATTTTTGAAGAAGCTAAACCTTCGATACTCTGATTTTGCATCATTCCCATAAGTGTGGGATAATTTGTTAAGGTAACCTCTAACTTAATATCATCTAGATTTGAAGTAAATAGCTCGAAACCACTATCTGCAAAATAAACAATTGCATAACCTTCATTATTTTTCGTTTTTTCATCTAGTATAGTAGGTATCGCAGTCAACTCTCTTCATTATTTCTTAAAATCATCTTATAAAAACCTCAAAAATTGAGCAAACTTAAAAGAAGGAAGGGGAATAATTTTTACAATGGAAAATCAACTTGAGCAGAAATTGAAGAGATTCAACAATTTACCAGATATAAAGAAATTGGAAGAATTAGTTTCGATATCTGAAAAAGAGATAGATCAAAACATATTAGATTTTCTCATTGGAGTTATAGAGAAAGAGAAATACGAAAAAATTAGAATCAAGGCAATTTTCATTCTTAAGGATACGAAGAAGAAAGAAGTAATTCAGAAATTGATGGAATTTTATGCCTATGAGAGAGAAAATAGCGTCAAACTCGTTTTAGTTGAATCAATTGGTGATATGATTTCTACTAAAATTGATGAGTTTCTTAGAAATGTATCAACTCTAGATGAAAATGATGTTGTTCGCTCAATGGCTATAAGAAAGTTGCACGAACGGCGTAAAACAGAACCTGATAAAATGAGAAGTTTTCTCCTTGATGTAATTCAGAATGATAAAGCGACTTTTCCGATCCAAATATCCTTGAGCCTTATACCTAATTATGCTGATTTGAAATCCCTAGAAACACTTAAACTAGTTTATGGGAGAGAATTAAAAGCGAAGATGAGGCAGCTCATCTATCATACAATGAGTAAAATTGCTGAGTCGCTAAATGAGGAGTTAGGCATAAAGGAACCGGTTCTCGAAATAGATAGGGAAGATTTAGATAAATCTCAAAAAAAGAAGAAAAAACAAAGGAAGGCCAAGAAAAAGAAGAAGGGTGAAGAACATTTATTTTTCTAGCCCGATAAAGAATCATACTTAATTTTATGTTCAATTTTGTTTTAACAAATGCAAAAACAAATATAAGTTGTTTGGGAATTTTAACATAGCACTATACTCTGTTGGTAATTATGGTCCAAACAGTCAATATTTCAGAAGATGAACTAGAGTCTATCAATCAATTTCTATTGTCTCTTGAGACTATAGTAAACGAAAATAAACAATGGGAGATAGAGACATTAATCGAGGGAAACGGCCTAGAAGGTGCAATCCAAGCTTTTCTTAGTATGATAATAGCTAATTTCCCAAACACCATGTCAAGATTCAGAGTTTATCCTAGATTCATAAAAAAGCTTGAAGATGATAAAATACGCATACATAGTTCAATACAAATCTCTCCCACTGAAAATATGGATATAACTTGGACACTTGTACATCCTAAAAATGAATTTCAGAAGTTGGTGATAGTTAGTATTAATTCTTTGACTGTTCCTATTTATGAAGAAACCCGAAGAGAAAGAACAGAAATACCTCGATTAGATGAAAAATGGAAAGGATTCATGGCAACTTTAAGAAAGGTTGACTTGATAAATAAACTATATATGAAAACAAAAGAGGATGGAGGAAAACAAAAAGCAAAGGTACTGTTTAACGATAAAACAGAATTTTTAGAAGAGTTAGACAATTTATTTGGTTTTCTAGAAGGTTCTTTCAAATATGTTTCTTATATTGCTGTTATGGGTGTAAATGTGGAAGGATGGAAGGGTGTTATCATGAAAGTAGGTGGGGATTATGAGGTAATCTTCGATGGTTTCAGAGACCTTGAAGCTTTAGAATCTCTATCAACTGCAAAGAAAATGACTGAGCAAGAATATTTGGATTTAATCTCTTATCAATGGCAACAGAGAACAAAAAATAGTGGTATACAAATTGAGATTGAAGTAAAGAAGAGTATACAGAGGATTATTTATCGAATAAAGAAAAAGTCTTCAACTACTAAAGGTGAGACGAAATTTGTAAAAGGAGAGCGTACTATCAAGAATAAGTGAATTCATTTGTTCTCAGGTTTTTGTGCAACAACCCAAACATAACCTCTTCTATCTCCAGGTCGTACTAGACGCTCTTCGCGTGCTAAAGAATGTATTTTCCAACCTTTAAGAGCTTGACGTAACTCTTTCAATGTAATGAATCTAACAGGAGGATCTGTCTTGAAGTGAGGTTTAACATTTCCTCCATAAAGAAAATACCCTCCTGGTTTTATTGCATCTAATAGTTCGTACATCCGTGGGAGGGCTCTATCAAATAGATATTGCAAGCACTGGACAGCAGAAATAACATCATAACTTTTAGGTTTTAAAGCAAATTTGTTCATATCTCCCTCAATTACAGTTATTTTGTCAGATACATTTAGTGCATCTGCTCTTCTCTTAGTTAAATCCACTGAAGATGAGAGGATATCTAAAGCTGTTACATCAAATCCTAATTGAGCAAGGTAACAAGCATCAACACCATCTCCTGTAGCTAACTCGAGTGCTTTTTTATCTGTATTTTCTTGTCCAAGAATAAAAAATGAAAATTCTAACACCGCATAATGGACAAAATGTGGTGGCAATTCATCTAGTTTTGTTTCGTCTAAATTCTTATTGTAAAGATTGTCCCAACCTTGCATATACTTGTCGGGAATTTTTGTAGGATACTTCTTTTCCATTTTAATCAAACATTATGTGAGTAGAATAAACATTTAGCAGTTCCTTATTAATTTGATGTCAATCTGTTGTCTTTTCCACAATTTAAACAAATATTGCCATCAGGAAGATCTTCCCCACAGAAATTACAGAATCTATCTTCGCGTTTTGCAAAATCTTTCATGAGATATCTAACTGCAATGCCAAGGAAACCAGTGGCGAATATGACAATAACTGCTAGGTCAAAGATAACCAGTACGAGAAATGCAGTATCTTGTAAATCAAAACCCCAGACAAACGCCATAGGAATCAAAGCTATGGTTATCATAATTGCAACGGTCAACAAGAAGAGAAACAATGGTTTAATACTCAACCATACTGATTGTGTTAGTGGTTTCATCTTATCTGAGGTCATGATTAAAGATGATATCGTAAATAACATAATAAATCTTACCAATTCTTAGTGTTAAAAATCACTAGTATAATTCATACAGAAATTTTAAGTATAAGTTTAGATAAGGATTTGACAGAGTAAATACGAACTTCAAAACAATTTATGGGGAGAAAAAATTTGAGATCAAAATTATTATTATTAATGAGTAGCACAGTGTTAATATCTATTTTTGTAATATCAGGGGCCAGTTTAGTCAGTGGTTTTGATGATGAGACAACCGTTAGGACATCTTCCTTAGATGCAACATATGGTTTTGAGATACCGTTTATGTATACAGACATTCACATTTTAGAAGATGGCTCAATCGATATCTATTATGAGATGCGATTTTTCTGTCTTCCAGGATCGATACCAGGGTCATCTATTCGTGCAATTGATGTAATTGATGTAGGGTTCCCAAATGGTCATTATAAACTATCGTCCGTAACAGCGAAATTGGATGGTAGAGATATAGATAGCTCAAGAATTAAAAAAAGTGAATATATCGATATTGGTGTCGAAATTTGGCTTAATGATGTAGGTTACATTAATCCTGGTGAATCTGGAATTTTGGAAGTTTATTGCCACAATCCTGCAATGGTTTTTCCTGATAGTGAAGAAGGATTTGGTTCTGTTGTTTTTCTCCAAACTTGGTATGGAAGTTCTTATGCCAGTGGTGCGACTGAAAGAAGAGTAAGATACTATTTTCCTGAAGATCTGCCTAGCATTACTGAAGCAGAAGTAAGACAAACTACTTCTGGGTATATGGATGCTGAAATTAGTGATGCAACATCAGAAGCTTCATCTCCAGATGGACCTTATATTGAATTCAGTAGAATAGGTACTCCTTTCCAAGGGTATATGTCAGCTGTTGGTCTTCCAGAGGAATATGTTAAAGTACATAGCGTTTTTTGGAGTTTAACAGTTTACAATAGCAGAGGAACAATTATTTTCATTGCCGTCGTAATTGCGCTTGTTGCATTATTCATGATGAGGCAAAGGAGAAAGAGCAAAGAATACCTTCCACCAATTGTGACAACTCTAGGTGGAGGAGTGAAGAAGGATTTAACACCTTCACAAGTCGCGATTTTACTACAAAGACCTTTAGCTCAAGTTGCAACGTTGATGTTATTTGAAATGATGAAACTTGGTTATCTAGATATCAAAACTACAAAACCTGCTCTAAGGTTTGAAGTGGTTGTTAGTTCTGAAGTAGTTGATCAGCTTCCTAAGTACCAACAAAGCCTTATTGCAGGTATTAGAAGAAGAAATAAAGAAGATGTAAAGTGGGAAAAAGGAGCTAGTTCTGGTACTATTCCTCGTGAACCAGTTCACCAAACTGAATTGAAAAAGGCTCTCATAATACGTATAAAGGGTGTTTCCTGTCTCTTATACACATCTGACGC
>JAGXNV010000071.1 GCA_019894795.1 Candidatus Heimdallarchaeota archaeon
GTCAAAGGCTGTACAACAATGAGGAAATAATTCACTGTTTCAATTCCCCGGAAATATGCCTAGTATCCTTCTAAAGCCTGATGGAACGAGAATCTCTGAAACAACTATTGCGCCTTCAGTTGAGATGTCAATTATATTGAAACTATTCTCAATCGAAGCTGTTTTCTGTGATGAAATAGTATTACAGTTTACAAAAGCAGTTTTTTCTACACGCGTACAGAACGCCCTTCCAAGATGTCCTGATAGAACTAGATTAACTTCCGTATCAGTCAGCATGCGTAAGACATCTCCAGCATCTTCTAACGCTGAAGTTTCTATCGTATTTGGTATTGGTATCAAATGGTGGTGCATCACAATAGCATGGAATTTTTCTTCTGCTTCCATTTTGGTATGATAGACATATCTGACCAATCTATTCTGTGTGGTTCTTCCAACAACACCAATTTCTGTTTCCGGAGCAGAAGTATTCAGAACATAAAAACTTGATTCATCTTTCTCAATTGTGTTTTCTATGTCAAAATATTTGTGTAATAGTGTTTCTCCATAACCTCGTAAATCATTTGGCCCTGGACAGAAAATTAGATTTTCAGAGTATGGTGTAAATGCTTGTACTGCTACTTCATAGTCAGCTGATCTTCCCTCTTCTGTCAGATTTCCACAGTGAATTATCACATCCGGATTTGTTGATTCCACAAGTTCCATGCCCTTCTTAAACAATTCAAGTTGATTATGGTTGGATGAACCAAAGTCAGTTCCTGAGAGCTGAGCAATCCTTAGCCATTTACCTCCTGTTGAATTAACCATGCGGAAATTTCTGGTTATGGTTTTGAGTTCAGTTCTTATCTCTTCTCCAGTTGTATTTTGTATTTTTACTTTGATATCTTTTTCAGGTGTAATCTCTACATAATTAAATGACCTCTGCCCGCCGCTTCTAGTTTTATAACTTGAAGTGCTTCCTGCAGAGATAATGATTGTATCTTCGACTTTGTAAACATTAGGATGATGTTTGTGTCCAGTAAAGACAGCATCTATACCATTATCTAATAGAATAGATAGCATGTTTCCAGCATCGATGGCATTAGAACGTTCTCTTCCAGTTTTGGGAATGGGTAATAGATGATGATGGAAGCCTACAAGTTTAAGCTTTGCATCGCTATATTTTGAAAGTATTTTCTTTGTGTAATCTAGAGCCTCTCTCCCAAAACGTCCCCCATCTCTATCGGGAATACAAGAGTCCAATCCAATAAATAAGACTTCATCTGCAAAATCATGAAACTCTCTAGGGCCTATCATTTTCTCCCACACCTCAAAACCTCCACTTCTACTATCATGGTTCCCAATAATCCAATAAGATATTGGAGAAATTATTTTCTTTATCAGCTTACTTGCAAATTCAAATTCCTCAAATAAGCCCTCTTGAGTTAAATCTCCTGAGAAAATAGAGAAATCATGAGGTGTATTGTTAATTGTTTTTAGTGTATTGTTAAATTCTTTAGCCATGAATTGGGGCCTAGGAGTTATATGAGTATCACTAAAGTGAACAATTCTGATAGGTTCATCCATTGTGATAAGTAAAATGTTTAACTAATTATTTCTTCCGCTAGCGTTAACATAATTTTAGTGAGAACTTTCGAAATATTTAACTTTGAATTCCATCTAGATTGTTATAATGACTCTGAAAACCTATGAAATGGATGATCCTGTTTCAAGTGTAATGACAAAGGGAATTCTATACATCGAATCTAAGAAAACGTTAGATGAAGCCATTCAAATAATGTCTGATTTTGACGTAGGATCTTTAATTGTAGCTGAAAAAAACGATGCAGTTGGCATTCTTACTAGCAAAGATATAATTAAGATGATAGCAAAAGGAAAGGAGCTTAAGAGTATCAAAACTAAGGATATTATGCAAGGTCCGATAATTAAAATATCAGGATATGATACAATATCTTCTGCATTATTAAAAATGAAGGAACAAAAAATCAACCATCTAATTGTTGTTGATGGAGATAAAATAATCGGTATGGTTAATCCGCTAAATCTGTTAATCTAAATCTTAAGTATAACACTTACATTTCACAATCCAGTTTAAGAGTATGATCAAATTGAATAATGCAAACATCAATCATTCCGCTGATTCAGTAAGAAGAAAGCAGAAATTTAAGAATATTCTCTCTACAATAGGCGAAGGATTACAGGAAATATTCAAAGATAACATTCTTAAGAGTACTGGAGATAAACCTAATTTCATCTCTATAGATGATGTAACTTCAGAAGAAAAGGGGACTTCAAAATCTAGAGTTCACTTTGTAACATATTCTTTAAATTCGGACATTGGAAAGCATTTGGTAAATGTTGTTGTGAAATTCTCCTCAGACGAGATTAGGTTTGAAAAAGAAATCAGAAATCATTCGAAAATAGCTGATGTTTCTAAAATTTTTAGTGGTGTTGTTGTCCCAAAAATACTTTACAAAAGCTCACAGAACAAGTGTATTATCTATGAAGGAATTGATGGTATGAGTTTTCGTGATGCTGATTTGGAACTAGAAGACAAGGATATATTAGCGGGTCAAGCTTTAGCTGCGATACATGGAATTGAAGTAGATAGTTTAGATGTAGCCCCTTACAAAAGATTAATCCTATATCTTCTTTCAGTTTTAGAAGATCCAAAATTGGAAGGAGAGATACTAGATTTAATGCTTCCATACTTTATAGCACTAGAAAAATCCAAAGGAGCAACAAGAATACATGGCGATTTCCACCAAGGAAATTTGTTATTTTCATCTAAAGATATTGCCGCTTTAGAGAACAAATCGAATACTTCTAAATTAAATGTTAAAGTATATGTCATTGATCCTGAATTCATAATGGAAGGAAGAGACAGAAATGAGGATATTGGCACATTCTTTGCTAAGCCTTGCATTAAAGAATTTCAAAAAACTAATGCCATTGAAAATACAAAGACAAAATTCAGTTTGTTCTTGGAAGGATATAATCGAGTTCTCGAGAAAATTGGAGCAAAATATGCATTAAATGAGCTATATCCTGAAGGACTTACAATAGATTTTCATGTAGCTACATATGTTTTATATGATTTAGCTGATAAAATATTAAGCAAACAAATGACAACAGATTCAGAGGAAATTAAAGATAGATTAGTGTTGCTAAAAACGATCTTAAGAGAAGGACCATTTCAACAATAGCGGTTATTGCTACTTAATGAAAGTTTTAGATAGAGCCCACTTAGTTCTGATGAAATTAAGTAATTCGAAATACAACCTACTTTCAGAAGTTGAAATCAGCTCTAAACCGTTTGTATTGGGGTTGTAAGCTACAACAACAAAGTAGGTCTCATTCTTGTAACTGATTTCAACCAGAGCAGTTATACTTTCAATAACAGATAAATCATTAAAGATTACATTTACGTTATGAAGTGTGTTAATGATTTCCAACATATCTCTACCTGTAATTTGCTCCAAAATTATCATGTCAGATTTAAATTTTCCAATACTGGTTGAATCTGCAAAAATGGCTTCTAGTTCAGTTTTTTTATCTTCAGAAACGAATTCAAACTCGATCTGAATGGTCTGTACATTTCCTAGATAGTTGATTCTTTGCAATTGATTTGCTAAATGATAAATTTCAGGGGAACTTTCACTTGAATAGCTCACTATTAAATCACTCTGAAATACATAAGATGTCTTAATCAATATTAAATTTTCTACTAGTTCTACTACTAAATTAGAATAATTTGATATATATCCATATAATATGAGAAAAATATCTAACAATATAAGCAAAATCGTAATTCTGATATTGCGGATAGATTATCTAGGTTTTATAGGGCTATCGCGGATTAATTTCTGAGATTGCTTTTATAAAGGTAAAATTATTCGTTATATATAATCAGCAAGGGGATTTGCATGACAGAAGAAGAAATACCAGTTTCGGGAAAAAAACTTTTATCCATTTTGGAGAAAAAAGGACCATTAACTCAAAAACAACTCATTAAAGCTTCTGCAATTCCTGCTAGAACAGCAAGATATGCATTAAGAAGGTTAATTGAACTAGGGTTAATTGTGAAACGTAGCAATCTAAATGACATGAGATCAGTGTTTTACTTCATAGTAGACAACTGAGGAGGTCGGTTTTCTACAAATTGTAGAAAACAAAGCCCTTTTTTTCTTTTCTTTTAATTTTTCTTTCAGTTTCTTTACAGATAAACTTATTTTGTCTGAAATAAAACTATTCACATGAGTTTAGAAACGTGTGATTTAGCAATTGTTGGTTCAGGTTTAACTGGAATATCAGCTGCAATAGCAGCATATAGTAAAAACCCAGAACATATCATAAAGATCTATGGAATACCTTTTGATTCACATACTGCTAAAAAAGGTGAGATTGAAAATATTCCTGGAATCGAAAAGATTGTAGGTGTAGATTATATACAACAGATGATCACACAGATTCAAAAGTTAAATGAAGAATTTAAAAAAGAAGGTCAACCAGATAAGCTAGAATTCATTAATGAAAATGTAACAGTAATAGCAAAGAATGAGACCCATTTTCAACTTATATCAGAATCAAGACATATTCAAGCGAAAGCTATCATTATATCCACAGGACTTCCTGAACTCAAACATTCTCTCAAAGGCGAGGATCAATTTGTACATAAAGGTGTTTCTCACTGTGCAGTATGTGATGGAGCCCTTTTCCGAGGAAGAAAAGTTGCTATTATTGGAGGAGGGAATTTTGTAGCTAGAGGGGCTTTGTTCCTCAGAAAATACTGCAAAAAGGTAACTGTAATCAGCCCCAATCCTTCTCTAGAATGTGATAACAGATTTCTTAAGAAGTTTTTATCGTCACCTAATGTTGCGTTTAAGTATGGTGTAGATTTAAACACTGTTGAAATATATGGATCACAAACAGTTGAGGGAATAAAGTTCCAAGAAGAAGAAGAGATTAGAGAATTAACAGTTAATGCTGTATTTGTTGAATTAAAAGATAAGCCAGATCTATCAATATTAAAAGATATAACATTAGAAGTTTCACATGAAGGATATGTCAACACAAATGCAACAAATGCAACAAATATTGAAGGGATTTTTGCTGCAGGATCTATCTGTGGAATAAGAGACTATATACCTATATTAATGGGAGATGGGTATCGGGCAGGTATCTTCGCATCAGAGTATTTAGATAAATAGAATACCCGCCCCCTTTGGAATTATTTTTATATTTATATCAACATCCTAAAGATGTGAAGCTTGCATTTATTTTTGCACATCCAGATGATGAATCTCTTAGTACAGGGGGTACTATTGCAAGGTACTCAGCTAGTGGTCACATGGTAAGCACTTTATGTTTATCATCTTCAGAAGTGAGAACAAGGGAATATTTAGAAGCAACGAAAATACTTGGAGTTCACAAACCTCGAATCCTTAATTATGCTAATGTTGTTGATTTTGAGGGTGAGATAAAGAACGATTTATTCAAATTTTTATTGGAATTTCGTCCAGAAATCGTTGTTACTCACCTTTCAGATGATTATCATATAGATCATAGGGTTTCTTATCAGATTGTCAGGGAAGGTATCGAATGGGTAGCGCATGAAACGCAATTTGATGATGCACATTTAGTTTCCAAGCTATATGTATCAGAAACAACGGTTCTCATACCTAATCCTCATATTCTTGTTGACATTTCTCCATACTATGAGATAAAAGAGGAAGCTATCAGATGTTATTCATCGCAACTTAGTAAGGGTGGTGAAGGTTTCTATATAAATTTCCATAAATATAGGACACATATGAGAGGAACTCAAGCATCTACGGATCATGCAGAAGCGTTTCTTCAAGTGCCACTCAAAAAGAATAGTCCTTTTTACAAAATTAAACATTCGGAGCTTTGAGATGGAAGAGAATTTATTGTTTCCTGAAATTCTGCATTTTATCGCTTTCTTTTCTGAACAAGAGCAGGAAGTTTTCAAAAGAGAGAAAGTGTATTTCAAAAATAATACTTTAGAAACACAATTGAAATTGCTTCAAAAAATCATGGAGAATAGTACAAAACAATCTGATATGTTGCTATTCACAGTTGGTAAGATCTTGTACAATCTTGTTGAATATGATAAGATATTAGAATTATGGAAGGAAAACGCATCACCATATCTATTATTTTGGTTAGGATTAGCTGAATATAGAAAGGGTAACTTCAAAGAAGCAGAAAGTCACCTTACAAAAGTGGTATTCTCTGAAGACGAATTACTAAAACTGGAAGGAAAAATTGGTTTAGCTAGAATCTCAGAAAGAAGAGGAAATAAAAAAGATGCCAGTGTTCTTGTTAGACAAGTATTTGATCAATTAGAGAACTATGATTCAAAGGAAAGAGGAATACTCTTTGTGGATACAAAACTCAGAGGTTTATTCGGAGAATTATGGACCCAAAGAACTGAGAGAAATGTTGAGCATTTAATAAAACAAGCTAAAGATGCTTTAATGGAAGCAGAACAATATGCAGATAGGATTCATATTGCAGAATTTCATGTTTTATTAGGGATACTATACAAGTATCTTGGTCGATGGAATATATCTAAAGAGCATTTTGAAATTTCACGCTCCATCTTCAGAGATATAGGCAATCTCAGAGGGGAAGTGACAGTTCTTTCTAATTATGCGGATGTAGAGAGAATGGAGGGGAAGTTAGATAGTGCATTAGGGAGATTACTTAGTGTCATTTCATTGTATACTAAATGGGAAGACAAGAGATCACAAGCTTTAGTTTACTCTAGCTTAGGACAAATTTATGCTCAAAAAAAACAGTTTGATACAGCGATAAAAGAATTATCAACAGCTAAAGCAATTCTGAAAGAGATAGATGCTATTGATGAACAGGTAGATTTCGCATTAGCTGAGTTACTAGTTGAACAAAAGAATTGGACTAAATTCAATGAAATAATGGCTGAAATACTAAGTAGAAAAACTACGAAAGAAATTGAAAATAATCCTACAATTATGTTTCTCTATGGTAAAAAGGAAATTCAGAATCTTAATCTTACAAAAGCAAAAAACTATCTAAGAAGTGCTCTAAAATTAGCTGGTGAGAAAAGTCTGGATCACTTAGGGGCGAAAATATTAGTTGTCTCACTTCAGATAATTTTATACAACTATATCTCACATCCAGAAGAATATAGTTTAATTGAAGCAAGCAAGTTTATAGATGATCTTAAAATTTTCATTGAGGAGACTCAAAAGGATACAATATTCATACATCTCATCGAGGGTATAGAAAACTATTACAATAAAATAAGCAAAGAAGAAAATAAATCTAAACAAAGAACGTTAGTTCTGGAAATGCAAAAAACGATAAAAGAATTGGCTGATTTGATACGGTATAGCTCAGCTTCTAGTAAAGAACTTGGACTTGTTTTACCAAATCAGATAGTTATATTGCATAGATCAGGAATACCGATTAAAAGATATGTTAGATCAAAAAAAATAGTAGATGACATTTTACTTTTTGGTGGAATGGTAAGAGCTGCACAAGATATTGTTACAGAGGTTTTTACGAAAGAAGCTGGAAAATTGATGAAAATTGATTATGGAGATGATATTATTATTCTTGCTGAATTTGGTAATACAGATGCAGGAATTGTTCTGATAACATCAAAGGACACTTTTCATCAAAGGAGAGCTCTTCATGAAGCTATAAAGGATCTGACCAATGTGATTTTACCTCAGAAATTTCATGGAGATATTGAAATTAACAAAGAAGAGAAAATTGACGATATCGTGGAGAAATGGTTTGGTGAAGGGTATACTGGAGAGAGGGGATAAATATGAGATGGCGGGCCAGACAGGATTCGAACCTGCGACCAACTGCTCCGCAAGCAGCTATTCTATCCACTGAACTACTGGCCCAGCTAAAAGATATTCTCAGTCTAATCTAACTACTCTTTATAGTTTTCGTTATATTGAAGAAAGATAACTGAATTCACTATCCTAGTCTATTAAATGAAGTAGTGAAAAAACACAATATCTAGCCTTGCATGTGAAATTTTATTAATTACTTCCAAAAGTGAGGATATAATATAGAATAGTAAAATTATACTCATTTGAGGTGACTGATATTACAGAGATTATAGATAATAAACGAATCAAAGATTTACTTGCAAGAGAGAAAAATCTAGAGCGATTTAATTTGAATACATATATGCTACCAATCGAAGGACCTTCAAGCAGAACAGTAACCGTAGAGGGAAAAGAAATGATTATGCTTGGATCTTATAGCTATCTTGGTTTAATTAGTCACCCTGAAATAATCAAAGTCGCTCATGAAGCTCTAGATAAGTATGGGAGTGGTGCTGGTGGTGTAAGATTATTAACTGGAACAACTGTCCTGCATAAACAGTTAGAAAACAGAATTGCGGAGTTCAAACACACTGAAGATTCAATAATATACAGTAGTGGTTATGTTACAAATATGACCTTAATTTCTACTTTACTAGGTAAGGATGACTTAGTTATTATTGACAAATATGACCATCAAAGTATCTATGATGGGTGTATTCTTTCAAAAGCTGATTGGAAACGTTTTAATCACAATGATTTATCAGATTTAGATAGAGTTTTAGAAGAACACAGAAAACATTACAAACGTGTTTTAGTGGTGGTTGATGGTGTTTACAGCATGGATGGGGACATAGCGCCAATGCCTGAAATAGTTGATATAGCTAAAAAGCACGATGCATTTACTATGGTCGACGAAGCACATGCTTTAGGGGCAATAGGACCAAATGGTAAAGGTATAGATGATTATTATGATATGAAACCAGGTTCAATTGATATCATGATGGGAACATTGAGCAAAGCTATTCCCTCTATTGGCGGGTACATTGCAGGTAATAAGAAAATGATAACCTATCTTAGATATGCTTCAAACGCATTTATTTTTAGTGCAGCTCTCCCTCCAGTCATGACAGCTGTCGCCCTAAAAGCTTTTGATATAATTGAAGACGAGAAAGAGCGCGTCCATGCGTTGCAAAAGAATATTAAAACGTTCATTGGCGGAGTTAAAGAAATGGGTTTCGACACTCTCAAAAGCAAAGATACGCCTATTGTTCCAGTAATTATAGGGGATGATATAAAGACCTTCAGATTCGCAAAGAAAATGAAAAAAGAAGGGATTTTAGTTCCACCAATAGTTTTCCCAGCTGTTCCAAGAGAAGGTGGACGATTGCGATGCTGCGTGGTGGCAACACATACGGAAGATGACATGGACAAAATTCTTAGCACGCTTGAGAAAATTGGTAAAGATATGAAAGTAATATAACAAACTATAGCAATACAATTTTTTTACTTCAATAGTTAGTTTTATTTGTTAAACTAATAATAATTATATGGACGAGGCGAAAAGGCAACTTCGGCTTTGGCTGAGGAACCTCCTGACTCCTTAAAGAGATGTAGATGTAAATCTACCATGCGAGAGCGTGGTTCTTGGAACAGAAACGACACGCCCTTTATTCAGGGACAATGATGCGAAGAAGATTGTGGTAACACAAGTCGAGTTAATTTGCTGAGGAGAATAAAGGAAACGGTGAAACGGTCAACCATCTTGGAGCAAGCTTGAGTAGGGTTCATCTGAACCGGGTAAAGTGCTTAGATGAATGTTGCCGGGAAGGTCCTTGACGGCTTCCTAACAAAATCAGGGGTATTTTCGCGACGTTCATTATTATATTTTTAGCCAACTTTGATTTTACATTTATTATCAAAAAATATCACCTACTCGGTAACTTTATTAAATTAAGAAGACAAACGTACGAAGAATAGAAAAGGAGTGTTTGTATGTCAAGGAGGTTACTGTACAGTAGGATGGCAATTATCGTCATAGGTTTCACCATCTTATTAGGTACAATCGTTTCATCCTCAACTATGCAACCATCCATCGCTCAGATTTTTCAAGAAGAATCTGACATTATAGGTTTTGTTAACTCTGAAAATGCTACTTTCAATTGTACTTTGAGCACTGAGAACATAACAAGGGGGGGAGATGATTTACTAGTGTTTCTTAGGTTTACATATGAAAATCTAACCCATATTCCTGACTCGTCCATTTATTACAATATATCAAATCCCTTATATGAAAAAATATTTGAGAGAAATCTTATAGTTAACACCTCAGAAGTGTTCAATGATACTGTTATTTGGTCAACTTTTAACAGTCAAGAAGAAGGTAATTATACAGTCACGGCTGTTGCAAATAGCACAACAACAGACTCAATAACTTCAATAAATTATTTTAAATTGAATGTACTACCTTTTGGCAAAGTTAGGATGGCTTTCCCTAGCAATCCTTCATACCTTAAATTAAATCAGAATAATGATATTATGTGTACTATCACCAACACAGGAGGTACTACAATCACTAATGTTACAGTTACAAATGAGATATATAAGACTGGGACAACTGGTTCTGTAACAAGATCTCATACTATTCCAGAACTATATTTAGAAGAAGGAGAAGTATATCAAGGCCAGATAAGTTTCTATCCTGATACTTTCTTATATCAAAAACATTCATTTTCTATAACTTATAGAACCATAGATGAACCTGAACAAGAAAGAACACATCTTAGTGACCCACTTGAAATAATCGTGATGCCTAACATTACAATCAATCAATATGACATACCGGTTAACGCAACTATTGGAGAGATTTTCAGAGTTACATACAGTATGACAAATCATGAAGGAAGCTATTTCTACATTCTACAAAGCATCAGAACACAGAATACGAGTTATATCACATTTGATGCCAAAGATCTTGAAGAGTCTATTGAAGTGACCCCGGGATATCACTTTTATTCGTTAGAAGGTAATCCTCAAATTGAAGGAATTCAATATTTATTCTTTAAGCTAGAATTGGAATGGATTACTGTTTCAGAAACAAAATGGTATTCTGATCTTTTACCGACGGTTATAACATTTATCACTACCTATCCTGATGATACACAAATAGATTTCTTTAATCCTATAATTACCTACAGTCTTATCATTGGAGCAATAGCTATTGGGATCTTCTATTTCTCAAGAGACATGTTCAAAAATATTGCTAAACGTGTGAAACGGTCATCTGTAAGAGCTTTTCCAGATGTTACATATCCCTTAGACAAAGTTATTCTAGATGGCAGTAATATCGCTTGGGAAGAGAAAAATTCCCTTGATAAACCAAAAATAAGTAACATTGAAAATATGATAAATAGATTAAGCAAAGTAGAGTTCAAGAAAATTATTACTGTTGCAGATGCAGCTTTAAGATATCAAATAGATAATCAGAAAAGACTTGATAAATTAGTCAGAGAGGGAGCAATGAAGATGTTACCAGCCAGAGTTGACGGAGATAAATTCATTCTAAGAATAGCTGAAGAAGAAAATGCAATGATTGTTAGTAATGACATGTTTAAAGAGTTCAGAGATATGAAATCTTGGATAGATCAAAGAAGGATTCCTTATACAATCCTTGATAGTGAAGTATATCTTCACCCAACAGCAGCTCAACCTATAGAAGAGGTAAGCGAGGAAGAAATATCAGATTAATATCTGATTGGAAGACTAAACTGAGTTCAGTTTTTATATGATCATTAGCATAATATTGCGTGCTTACAGAGTATAAATTTCTGTCATAACTAAGTCATTATAAAGTAATTTACTTATATTTAGGTGAAGACTATGAATTTGGACCAGGGATATATTGACATTAAATATAATAACATACCCACTTTAGATGATAGTCTACCCAACGATTACTTCTATAGTACAGAGTATGATTATCTTACAATCCAAGAGGTCCAATTACTTCTAACTCTATCTGATTCTCAGATTTCTTACGCTTTTTCAGGTTTGAGAAAGAGAACAGCTTTACATCAGCACAAATTAACGAAAGCTATACGAAGATTGCAAGAACGTAATCTTTTGTTGAAAAATGAAAACGGTTCTTACGAACTTACTGATAGTGGAAGCATATACACAAGAAAACTCTTAAAAGAACTTGTAAACAAGAAAGCTGTTAATACAACTAGCGCACCTAATGTTTCTATAGTAAAAAAACTTAGAACAATACCTCCTTTAGATAAGGAAAGAACAGCAAACTTACTGGAAAAACGATGGTTTAACAATTATCGTTTTCTATATAGAAGAGAGATTGGAGAATTCACAGAACTTTGTTGGGAAGATAATGAGAAAAACCAATGTCACATCTACTTGAATTCTGAAGGTGAGATACAAATCGAATACTTATCTATTAACCAGAAGATAAATGACACTCAATCCATAACCGATTGGATCAGTGAGGAAGTTCAAAATCAGAATGATGTAGAAG
>JAGXNV010000072.1 GCA_019894795.1 Candidatus Heimdallarchaeota archaeon
TTATCCTTGCATCTTGTATTTCTGCAACGTTAAAGAGTAACCTAGGTCCTAATCTTTGGTCAAAGTGAAACAACATCACATTGATTCTATTTCGAAGATCCGTTCTTTCAGCCATCTACAATCATCTTTTTAGCGTAAAGATATGCAATACAATAAGCTGGATTTATTTCTCCAGATCTTAGTATGTCAGTTGCTTGTATTAATTCACCATATATCATCTTATTTTTTAAATATTGGTGGAGTACATTTGCTCCAGAGCCAGTTATTATTACTCTGTTCAAATTATGTTCTTCTAGCTTTCTTTTAATATTTGTATTAATTTCTTCAAGCATATGAGATTTAAGTTGTTCTGCTATTTCGACTAGATCTTCTTCTTGTAAGCACGCATCTACTATACACAACATGTTTCGTATCCTATTTATTGCATCTTCCTTGAATTTTGCTTTTTTATCAGGGGTATCAATAATATAATCTGATTGAGGTAAATCGTTTGTTATCAGAAAAACATCTGCTGTTACTGCAAGAGGCTCAAAAGGTAGATTGAACACATCTCCTTTATATTCAAGTTTTGGTTTTATGAATGCTGCATTTGTTTCAAGCAGTCCATAATATAATAATTCGTTGTTTTTCATTCTATCATGATCAGACGATGAATTTGATAGGATTTTACCTTCTTTTACTGGTATGAAACTAGTTGTTCGTGTGGAGAAGTCAACAATTAAAGCATCCTTTTTTACAAGCTCCCACATTCCTTCACCCAAGGCTTTCCATCCAGCTGAAACTACTTTTTCAGGAGTTTTTGTAGCTTCTTCTATAGGGATATATCCACCATCAATTGTGTAACAAAGAATATTCATACTTTGGATAAACTTGGTTACAGATTGGATAACAAAATCTATAGTCTCTTTAGCTGACGAGAAGAAAGAACTTGTAGTAGTGATTATGAATTTCCTTATATTATAATCTGAATAAGAACGGAGGAGAGTCTTTAAAATACCCTCCAACTCCTCTTTCTTTGTTCTTAGAGGAAGATAAATTGTCTGAAAACTCAAAGGTTCTTCAGGATGAGTAGGGTCAATTATTATGATTTTGAGGGTTGTTAATCCAAAATCGAGTACTGCTATATTCGTTTTAGTATTCAAAAAAGTAGCTGATTGATCGACTGTCATCAATTAAACAACTCTAAGAAATCATTAATAAAAGTAGAGATACTCCCGCCTACTTTCGTCGAACGTCTACACCTTCAGGTTCTCCATCATCATCCTCTAATTCTTTGATTCTCTTAGATGATGAAACTTTTTTCTGAAGTTCTTCTAATTTAGGATACTCCTGACCAAGATTTGTAATCAATTTGGCTTTAGGATATATCTTCTTAATATATACGCAGATTTCAACTAAATCTTCATTTGTAAAATATTCTCCAAAGATATGTTCTTTACCGTCTTTGAGATTGAGAATTAGCATAGCTTTGTTCTTATGTTTTCGCAGATCAAATGAGAATTTTCGAGGGATTTTAGATATGCCAAATTTCCTTATGCTCCGGATATCGACTTCTGCTTTTTTGGTTCTGATTCCAGTAAATAGTAGAGGAGTTGAACGATATTTGATGGTAGCTTCTTGAATTGAAATGTAATCCATCTGGTAGATTGATTCTCTGAACACTCTATTACCGAAGATTAACAGAGGTAAAACAGTAACTAGTATCCTAGTGAACCAATCAACTAAATCTCCTTCAGCTGGACGTTCAATAAAAACAAAAACTACTAAACTTGTGATCATTACAAGACTAAATACTATGTTTAACGTTAAATCTCTCCATCCGAATCTTGTTGATTTCTTCGTGATAATGGTTTCTTCTTTTACTTCTCCCTCTTTTTTCTTCTCTTCTGACATCTATTTAACCCCTTTTTCTTGATTTATGAATTGTTTTTGATATGATTTCTATTGATTCATTCGAGGCTGTTATTGGAATTACACATCCAGGAGCTATGATTACTCTGTTATCATATTTCTTTGACATTTCAATAGCTTCAACTATATTTGTTTTAATTTTCTCCTCATCCCCTTCCACTAAGCTTTGAGTTTCATCTATACCTGCTAAAAGCCCCTTAGGGAAGATTTTTGCGGCTTCTGAAATTGAAGGCCATGTAAGTTGATCATGCCAATTGAGACCTTCAGCATCAATTTGTTCTGCGGCTTTATCGAACTTAATGTCTTGACCATGAACATGTATAATGTTGAATTCTGATTTCTTCTTTACTTCTTGAATAAGTTTCTTAATAAAGAATATTTCAAAGCGTTCTACTTCTTTCCATGTTAAATCTGATTTTCTGAAATGTTGTGATGCAATAAATAAACCCTGAGCTCCTGCATCTAATGAAGATTGAGCGAATTCTAATAGATCTCTGTATACAACAAAGAGAGCTTCTTTTAATTTATCAGTGTCTTCTCTCATGTGCTTAACTATATTTGTATCCATTTTTGAAGCAACCATCAAGGGGGAGAAGATTGTCATCATCTTTGGTAACTCTTCAAGTTTTTTTCCTAGAGTTCTAACTGTCTTTATTTGCTCCCCAAACTCACCTTCATTGACATCAACTTTCTCTAAAGCACCCCAATCCTCTAAACTATTTATCGAACATTCTTCACAGCTAGTACTACCTGTAAATGGGTCATATCCTTCTGCTACTTTACAACCATAGTCAACAACAGGATATCTCCCGTGAGGTGAGATTTTCATCAAATCAAATTGATGGTGCTCATAGAATTTAATATGAGCTTCAGCTAATCTTTGAGAATCTCTATCGTCAAGAGGAAAATGTTTCCATAAACTGAAAAGAGGATTGGTTGTATTCCTCCCTTTGAATGTCTCAAGCAACAATTCTAATTTATCCATAAGCTGTTTAAGGTGGGGAAATTATCAAGCTTGCGGTCAGTGAAAAACCTTTCAATCGAATAACTTAAAAATCAGCGTAAAAACCAGAGTTCGAGAACGATGTCAGTACGCGAGAGGAAAACTATAAGAAAGAAGAAAAAGTTTGGTTTAGTGTTCGAATTCATTCCTATCATCCGCGATCTTACTCCAGACGAAGATACAAAGAAAAAGATTGATGGCGAACTATCCAGAGCAAAAGGAGTAACACCAGCTTATCTTGCAGATAAATACAATATTCGAGTAAGTACTGCAAAAAGAATTCTAAAAGAAGCTGCAGCAAATAACGTTGTTAAATGCATCAGTAAATCCAAAAGAACCGTTCTTTACTCAGCTGTAAAGGAAAAACCTGCAGCCGAGTGATTTAAAATTCTCTCTCTTTTCTGTTAATTAGAATCTCTACTCTGTTGTATGTTTTCACGTACATCCTATTCATACAATTCTGTTGAATAGGGAGCATCAGTTACACCACTTTCTGTGACGTAAAAGAGAGCCTCTCTTTCCGGCATCCTTGAGCTGTCAAACAAACGTGCTATTCTCGAACTACCTCTTGACTTTCTAAGGAACACTCTTTGCTGAGGTCGATGTGCCCAAGCAAATCCTAAAGCTGGTTCCTCTGGGCTGCCAAATAGAAATTCTTCAACATTAGCAATAATCTGATTAGTCACTACAATCGCTAGGTCATATTTCACTGCAATCATTATTAGCAATTCAGCTATTTGCATGATTTTTTGTTGTCTCTCAACAAGTTTATCTTTTCCAATAAACTCAGATCTGAAATGCGATGCTAAGGAATCAATTATCAGCAATTTGATGTTTTTCTCAACTAATATCTCATCCAGTTGGTCTATTATACTAAATAGATGATGGGTGTTTAGTGCAGAACTTATGTAAATGTTGTTTAATATTTCTTCTACATCCAATTCTCGGTGTGATGCCATTTCTACAACTCTTCTAGGTGAAAAAGTTCTTTCAGTATCGATGAAAAATGCATTCCCTTCTAGACCTCCTTCATCAAATGGTAACTGCACATTTATACATAATTGAAAACAAAGCTGAGTTTTTCCGGAACCAAAACCACCTGCTAATTCTGTTAATTCTTGTGTCCATACTCCTCCTCCAAGTATTCCATCAAATTCATTTGAAGAAGTAGTGATTTTTCCTCTTTTAGATTCAAGCTCTAAAAATTTCATCGCGGAAACGGGTTGAATACCAAGCTTATGTTGAGCCTTTTCGATTACTTTTTTCGCCTCTTCAACATTTAAATCAATCTTAGAAGAAAGCTCTTCAGATGTAGATATAGATAAACTCTCAATTGTATAACCAGCTTTATCTAGTTTGTCCAAGATCTCCTTATCGATTCCTTTAAGATCCATTTGCTAATCAAAATAAAATAAAATTAATTTGTTAAAAACTTTGGGTAAAAACATCTCGCAAACATAATTGTAATCCTACAATTAGATAGACACTAATCTTTTTATATCCTGTTTCTCGCGTTTTACTGACAACTTTTGAGTGTTTAATTACTATCTAAAACACATATTATCATCAACATGTTGCCGTGAATATTGGTGAGCTAAATGAAAGAAATTACAAAAGATGTTTGTTATATAGGTGTGAATGACCATGAAACAGATTTATTTGAAGGATTATGGCCAATCCCTGAAGGTGTCAGCTATAACAGTTATCTGGTGAAAGGGACTGAAAAAGTAGCAATAATTGATACCGTAAAAATACTATTTGTTGACGAATTTCTAACTAATATTGAAAAGAAAATTTCATTTGATGAAATTGATTACATTGTTATGAACCACATTGAACCTGACCATAGTGGCTCTCTATTACGATTGCTTGAAAAAGCTCCACAGGCAACAATTTATTGTTCTAAAAAGGCAGAGGGCATGATTAACGATTTCTACAAAGTAACTGATAACATAGTTGTGGTTGGTGAAGGAGATGAACTTGATTTGGGTGGAAGAAAACTTATCTTCTACATGGATCCGTTGGTACATTGGCCTGAAACAATGTTAACTTATGATTCTAAGGATCAGATACTTTTCTCCTGTGATGCCTTTGGTTCGTATAAAGCGCTAGACATTGGAATTTTTGACGATGAGGTAAATCCAGACGAGTATTACGAAGAAACCCTAAGATACTTTAGTAATATTGTTGCTAAATATGTTAAATATGTCCAAAAAGCCATGGCAAAACTTACATCTCTGCCTATCAAGATGATAGCTCCTGCTCATGGTATTATCTGGAGAACTAATCCACAACGAATTATCGATTTATATGTTGATTTATCCGCAAGAAAAGCTCTTCCTGGAGTAGTTATTATTTGGGGGTCAATGTACGGAAATACTAAACATGTCGTGGACTATGTTGTAGAAGGCGTTAAGGAAGCAGGTGTTCCTGTTACCGTTCTTGATTTTTCCAGACACCATCTAAGTTATTTATTGAAAGAGTCGTGGAAATATAAAGGCGTGATACTTGGTATTCCTACCTATGATGGAGGACCGTTTTTAGGTGCCTCTTACTACTTACACTTGATGAAGAGAAAGAATTTACGTGAAAGAATAGTTGGCTTCTTTGGATCATCAATGTGGAGTGGTCGAGCCTTACTTCAAGCATCTGAACAACTAAAGGAATTAGATTGGGAAATCGTTGAACCTTTACTAGAATTCAAAGGAGCTGCGACAGATGATGTTTTGCAGCAGGCTAAAGAATTAGGCAGAAAAATAGGTGAGATGACAAAAGAGTAGAAAAAAGCTCTTTCTAATCATTTTTTTATTGCATTACTTTCTAATTTAAAACCTCATCTCCCTTAATCTTGCGCAATTTAGATGATTTTTTGGAAAAGGTTTTAAAGGTTTAAAGAAAATTTATTTTAGAATGGTTTATCTTCAACAAAAAATCTCCAAAGAAAGTGGTATAAAACTCACAAACGATGTTGTAGATATAATTGTTGACGGAATGACCGATAATAATAGAAGCGTGAGGGAAGCAGCATATTCTACATGGGTTTCCATTGTTGAGATGGAGTCAGACCAAGTTACAGATGATATGCTTGTTAAAATAACTCAAGCTCTTAAAACCTATTCTTAAATCGAGAAATAATCTCACTGAATTTTTGAAACAAAAATAAAAAGAAAAGAGAGAATTTATTTTTCTCTAATAGTCATCATCTGGCATTCCACCGCCGCCAGGCATTGGGGGGCCACCGCCAGATAACTCTTTTGCAGCGATAACATCATCAATTCGTAGAATCATTTCTGCTGCTTCGGCTGCACTGCTTATTGCTTGTAATTTAACAGAGAGTGGTTCCCAAACATTTAGTTTGGCCATGTCATCTACTTTTGATTTAAAGGGATTAACACCAAAGAAGTTACCTACTTTGCTGTGTTGAACGTGAAGTTCAGCTAATACATCGATGGGATCAAGACCTGCGTTTTCTGCTAAAGTTCTTGGAATAATTTCCATAGCTTTTGCAAATTTTTCTATTGCTAGTTGAACCTTACTTGTGTGACCCTTAGCAAATTCACCGAGTTTTTGACTAACTTGAATTTCTGGAGCTCCACCACCAGGAACAACCTTTTGGTCCTGAATTACCTGTCTAACAACACATAGTGCATCATGAATGGCTCTATCAGCTTCATTGACAATCATTTCAGTTCCACCGCGGATAACAATAGAAACAGCTTTAGGATTAACACAACCTGTAATGAAGAGCATGTTATCATCACTAATCTTTTTCTCCTCAGCTAGTTGTGCATTACCTAGGTTATTCTCTAAATCATCAAGACTGGTTGTAACTTTAGCACCAGTTGCTTTAGCCAATTTATCCATGTCGCTTTTCTTAATTCTACGAACAGCTGCAATGCCCTTCTTTGCAAGATAATGTTGAATAATATCATCAATACCCTTCTGGCAAAGTACAACATTGGCACCAGAGGCAATAATTTTATCTGCCATCTCCTTGAGCATTTCGTGTTCATTGTCTAAGAATGCTTGAATTTGATCTGGCCTTGTAATATTAATCTTAGCATCAATTTCTGTTTTGCTTAATTCAAGACCCTTATCTAAAAGTAAAATCTTAGCACCTTCAATTTTCTTGGGCATATCAGTATGAACAAATTCTTTATCAAGAATAATTCCATCAATAAGTTCGGTGTCTATAAGACTTCCACCTTTCTTCTTCTGAATTTGGATATTATCAATATCTGCAACATATTTGCCATCTTTCTCTTCTGTAATAGCGCGAACAGCTTTTACAACAATATCGGAGAGAGGATCTTTCTCACCACTGACGATTTTAGAAGACATAGAAGTTTGAGCAACATGTTTGAGCATCTCTATATTATCAAAAGCAACATCAGTTGCCATCTCTTCTAGAATTTCAATAGCCTTCAATCGGGCATTCTTGTAGCCTTCAATAATGATGCTGGGATGAACCTCAATATCGAGTAAATCTTCAGCTTGTTTCAATAATTCGCCAGCTAAGACAACAACAGTTGTTGTTCCATCACCAGTTTCTTGATCTTGTGTCTTAGATAGATCAATTAGGAATTTAGCTGCAGGATGACTGACTTCAATTTCCTTTAAAATGGTTGCACCATCATTAGTGACAGTAGTATCACCAAAATTGTCTATCAACATCTTGTCCATGCCTTTAGGACCAAGTGCTGAACGAATTGCTTCAGAAACAGCTCTAGCGGCAAGGATGTTATTTCTTTGCGCATCTTTACCACGAGTTCTTTCAGTTCCTTCTTTCATGATATAAACGGGAGTACCATACATTTGTTTTAACCTCACTCTAGTAATATAGGAGTGTAAATTTCAAGTTCCTTTTTCCATCATTGATATATAACCTTTACTATTTTGAAAAAATTTTATTCTTTATACTTTTAACTATTTTTTTCACTCCTTTTCATCCCGACTTACTTACCTCACTGCAAATATTTTTAAGATTAGATTGATAATAGATAAATAGGGTTTTTCTGGCTAATCGTCACACTATTGTGTGAAGAAGGGAAAGAAGTGAACATAGTTGTTAGGTCTAAAATCTAATTTAAGTTGGTTATCATCTGATAGAGATGTGTCTATTTCTGTAGCTGGGTTAGATGGTGCTGGAAAAACTACCATTATCAACAAACTCCTTAATGATGAAATTTCTGAAACTTATTCGACCTACGGTATAAATCAAGAAATAGTAAACATCGATGGTTTGAAATTAGGTTTAACTGATTTAGGTGGTAAAGAACTTTTCAGAAAATCTTTGTGGTCGAGTTATATCTCAAAATCTGATGGGCTCATTTTTGTTGTTGATGCAACTAAAAAATCACAGATTGCAGAATCAAAAAAATGGTTTGTTCGTTCTTTGAAATGGATTAAAAAAGAATCACCTGTTCTTGTGTTAATTAATACTTGGGACAAAAAGATCAATCAGCAAGAAATCAATACAGTTTCTGAAATGTTTAGAACTTCTTCTCGAAGTCAACTGATCGACTGTTTTTCAGTCTCGCCTATAACTGGAGAAAATCTAAATAAAACCATCGATTGGCTAGCAAGCACTATTATCTCAAATCTTGTAAGTACCGGAATCTCTGTTGAATACTTCGTTTCATACCTCAGGACAGACAAAGGTATAATAGAAGCAAGAATTAGCACTCCAACTTCAATAATTGATGCTGAAGGATTGTCCCCTATTATCCGTTATAAGTTTGCTGAAGACAAAGAATCCATCCTTGAATACATGAACTTGAAAGGAAGACAAGTGGTAATGGCTGCAGATGCTCAAACTTCGTGCTGGTTGGTTACAAACCAAGCTGAAGAAATAAAAGGAACTAGTTTACTCATGAAACTATTGACAGAATTTATTAAGGAAATACAAGGATTGAGGGAAATTAAAGGCTCCAAAATATCAGAATCAGATTTAACTAGTTACTTGATAAAATACTTGATTGATAACCAGACCTTCTGGTCCGGAAAGGACTTTCCTATGTTCGAAATCTCCTATGTAGAAAATAATTCTTGATCATCAGGTTAACTTTCACACTAATTGATAAACAATAATGTTAAATAATTTCTATTATTTTGTAATCTGAATTAACCATGGATTCTGAGCTAAAAGAGATTCTTAAAGGTATCAAAGGATTCAGAGACTTCTATCCGGAGGATTTTGCTGAAATCAATAAGATTCTAAATATTATGCATGACGTTTCTACTAAGTTCGGCTTTGAGGAATATGAGGGGCCTTCTCTAGAATATGCTAAATTAATCGAGTATAAGTCTGGACAAGATTTGTATGAAGAGGTTTACAGCTTGGAAGATAGAGAACAACGCAGATTAGTTCTTAGACCTGAACAAACTCCTACTTTAGCTCGATTAATTGCTAATCAACATCAAAGATACCCCAAACCTATGAGATGGTATTCCATACCTAGAATTTTTCGAGATGAAACACCTCAAAGAGGTAGAGTTAAAGAACACTTTCAATTTAATGCTGATATTATCGGAGTAGATCATGTTGGGGCTGATGCTGAGATTATTGCCCTTACTACACAAGTAATTAAGCGTGCTGGACTAAAAAAAGACGAGTTTGTCTGCACAATCAATAGCAGAGAATTGGTTCAAAATTATCTAAATCACTTGGGTGTAGAAAATGTACCAGATGTTATAAGAGCTATAGATTCACGTGAAAAACATGTTCAGAGTTACATTAAACAGGATCTAATTAATAAGAAGATACCGAAGGAAACAGCTGAAGAACTTTCTATGATTGTAAGAACTGTATGGATGCAGGATCCAAAATTAGAAAGATTCAGTTCAATTCTCCAAAAGGATTCTAACATTGCTCCTTATGTTGAAAGTTTACAAGAGATTGCTGAGAATGAGATCAAGAAATCATTCAAAAAACTGGGTTTAACAGATCTTCAATCAGATCAGCTGTATGCATTTTCTAACATTAGAGGTAGTCCTGAAACTTTCGCTAAACAAATGCAAAATGAGATCGAATTAGATGAAGCCACTCAAGAATCTCTAGATAAAATGAATGAACTTGCTATCCATTTGAAAATGTTTGGAGTTATTGATACATGCATTTATGATGCCTCCATTGCACGAGGTCTTGATTACTACACTGGAATAGTATTCGAATTCTACGATACAACAGGTTCAGTTGTGAGAGCAATAGCTGGAGGGGGAAGATATGATCAACTTGTAGAAAACTTCGGTGGTGGAAAAATACCATGTACTGGAATTGGACTGGGTGAAACAGTTCTTTACTCCATTCTAAAGGAGCAAGGAAAACTGGAAAAGTATAAACATCCAGCTATGGTCTATGTAGCACCAATGGCCGAAGATGTCATAAGCATAGCTGCTGAAATTGTTTCAACTTTAAGAGAAAATTTTACCACATTGTTTAATCCATTTGGTTGGAACCGTAAGAAACAACTTCAAGATGCAGTAATCAGGAATATCCCATATATTGTTATCGTTGGTAAAAGAGACTTAGAAAATAAGAATGTAACTCTTAAAAATCTAGAAACAAGAGAGGAATTGATAGTACCAATCTCTGATTTAACAAAAGAACTAAAGAAGAGAATTAGCTAATGAATACACTATTTCTCTACATCTTTGAGAAAAATGGTAGAACAAAACAAATTTATTTCAATTCCTATGTTGTGGTTTAATGACCTTATTGCTTCATAATTACTTCAAATCTATTAAACCTCAGACATTTGCTAAATATGTTCAAGACAAATCGAAATTTGAGAGTATTCTGATAGATTTAAATTTGGATACTAATCTTACGTTAGTTGATCTCGCAGAACATATGCTTGCTGAGTGTAAAAAACAATTCAACATTGAAAACAAAGATGAAGGGATGATAATTCTACGACACGTAAAAGTTCTTCTCCCTTTAGTACCAAAAACTCTCCACGCATTCTTCTACTTGGCATTAGCTGATTCGTTTCTATTATCCAATGATTATGAAGGGGCAGAAAAAGCAGTTCATAAAGCTGATACTCTTGCTCAAAAATTGAATGATCCACGAATACAGATTAAAGTATACAATATGTTGTTTATTATCAACAGAACCATTGGAAAAGATAAAGCAGTTGGTTTTCTACTTAAATCTAAAGAACTTTCTGAACTGCATAATCTCCATGAAAACATTGTATTTTGTGATGTCAATCTAGGATTGCTTCACTTATTCAAAAAAGAAACAAGTAAAGCTGTCGAATATTGTTCTAGTTCAATAGAATTGATTACATCAAAACCTTATCCTACTGAAAAAATTATGATGCCTTCAGATTACTTCTTGCAGGTTTTTTCAGAGAACCCCGGACTTGCAGTTGTTTCAAAGAATAAAGAAACTATTCTGAAGGGTGTGAGTGTAGTTATAAGGTCAATTAAATTTCTCAAATCCGATTATGAGTCAACTAGACGTTTGACAATTCTGACAAGTATCTTGAAGCTTTCAGAAAGTTTACTTGAACCTTCTATGAAGCAAATAGATGAATATGTAGATAACCTTAAACAGAATAAAAAGGCTAAGCACTATGCAGCCATAGCTCATGGGGTTGCAGAGTATAAAGAATATAAATTAGCTCTCGTGTATTTTGATAAAGCAGTTACTTTCTCATCTTATGCTGAAGATGGAGAACAAAAAAATATAAAGAAGGGTTATGCCTATACTTTAGCTCAACTTCTAGGCGTTTCAATGATTTATGACCTTGAAAGTTCCTCTCAAACAACACAGAAACTGAAAAAACTCACTCTGAACTTGAAAAAAGATTGTCTTATCGGAAAAGAAAATCAAAGAGTAGCGTTTAATAATGCAGTGAGTGATTCTGATGCAGCATTTGCATTAACCAGAGAAATAATACAAGAGAGATTGCTTGTTTCAATCAAGGATAGATATAAGGTTCAGAATAATATCAGTGGTTTCTTCTATAGAGATAGTAAGGAAGACATATTAGATAACTTAGAGATTTTTACTATTAACGCCATGAATCACAATGATGAAGTCCAATCACTTCTCTTAGTTGGATCAACTATTGATGAAAAGGATTTGAGAAAAAATAGAAAAGTGTTTTCAGGATATCAAATATTAGGACATATCTTACCAAAAGAAATACGAGAAAATAAGCATAAAGAGGATTTTGACATTAAATTCATCAATGATCTCTTGAGAGCTCCGCAAAGATTCAAAAAGATAGAAATTCTAATACCAAGTGATGAGATAATGAAATCTTACAAACCGTTATTTTCTTCCTAAATCATCCTGCGAACATTGAAACGATAGTATCTTGCACAGAATTGATTTTGTCAGAATTATAATTAGCCCTTCTCATTTGATCTATTGCTTCATACATGTAC
>JAGXNV010000073.1 GCA_019894795.1 Candidatus Heimdallarchaeota archaeon
GCTAGGAAGTTTAGCTAAAAATCATCTTATTATTCATCGAATTCCCAAATTAAAGTAAAATCAGAGAAATCGTGGAATGACACTTGAGGTATACCTAGCATGTGTTCTTGCACATAATACCTACAACTATCTCCATTTTATAAGGAAGAATCTTTCTACAATAAAAATATCGTGAAACATCTCTTTTCTGTGTTTCAATAATAACTTAGAAAAAATAAGGCACATCTTTTTATATTAATATAATTCAATATAGGCTGATAATATGTCGGATAAAAAGCAATCTCCAAAGAAGTCTGGTGAGGATTCAGATAACGGGGTAGTTCTCTTTGAAGACAATATTAAGAAACTCGCCAGCGAAGATTTAGATACCATTGAAACTGAAGAAAAAGATGCACAATCGTATCAAGCTAACGCATATATGATAAAATTAGTTTTAATTGGTGATTCAGCTGTTGGAAAAACTTCGATTAGAAACAATTTTCTAGGGCTTGGTTTCGAAAAAGAACACCAAACAACACTTGGTGCGGATTTTGCTGCAACTACACAAACCATAGAGGGGTATCAGATCAAGTACCAGATTTGGGATCTTGCAGGACAACCTATGTTTAAGAACGTACGACCCCGATTCTTTAAAGGCTGTTTTGGTGCTCTTGCCGTGTTTGATATTACAAGAAAAGAAACTTTTCATAATCTGACTAATTGGATTGAGGAATTATATCAATTCAGCGGAAGAGGTGTAGTCCCAGTGATCATCTTATCAAACAAGATGGATCTTGAAAATCATGCTATTACAGTAGAAGAAGCTAACGAATTCATTAAAGAACTCAATAAAAAGACAAAAGATCATAAAATCAAAAATTTCTTCCTTGAAACTTCTGCAAAAACTGGCCTCAATATCGATGAAGCATTCAGAATCCTCGGAGAATACATCATTGAAAAATTTTCTTCAGATGATGATTAACTTACAGTTCTGTTAAATCATTTTTAGAATATATGCAACTATTAGTGCTATTTCACATCCAACAAGTATTAGTCCTGCAATTACATGTCCTTCAATAAAACTCACAATAAGACTTACGCCATTAAGCAGTATTCCAAGAATAATAAAGAGATCATCTACTGAAGTGAAGATTTCTCTCCACTTTTTTCTTTTGGTCCCATTTGTGGTATTCAATAGACTTTCTTCCCTATACAAGTTATTAATTTGGAAATCTCTATGCTCCTTATATTTATTTTCATCAGCATCAATAACCAATAGTCAATAATTTTTTGCTTTGTTATCAGCGATTATGAAGGTTTTCGAAACTGTGCAATCAAGTGTGGAAGTTGCTGTAGATGTTTTTTTTTGCAATTACAAGCAATGTCATTTAACTAGCAAAGTAATCTTTTTAAACATGGATTGTTCTCGAAACACTGAAAAAGCACTATAGAGCTCTCTCTAGCATAAAAACGAAAATGAGTGAAAAATATGCCTACAGCTTATGACGTACCAGCAGATATGTTAATTTCAAGAATAGTTGAAGAGTTGAAAAAAGAAGCAGAAATAAAAGCACCTGAATGGGCTAAATTCGCAAAAACTGGAGTTCATAAAGAGAGCGCTCCGTCCCAACCTGATTGGTGGTATATACGAGCAGCTTCTATCTTGAGAAAGATATATTTCAATGGTCCAATTGGCGTTTCGAAACTTCGAATTGCTTATGGTGGGCGTAATAGAAGAGGAGTAAAACCAGAACACTTCGCTAAAGGAAGTGGTGCAGTAATTCGTAAAGTGCTACAACAACTGGAAAAAGTAGGTTATATTCAAAAGCAAAGTGGCATTGGAAGTAAAGGAAGGGTCATAATTGGTCGTGTTATTACTTCTAAAGGACATTCTTTCGTCGATAAGCTCTCTGCAGAGATCAAAAGACAAATTCCAGCATTAGAGAGATATTAAGATTATAATTTAATACACAGCATTAGTAGCTAACCAATATAGGAGATGTCAAGTAGATGTATGATGATGAAGAATTGGAAGCTATAAGGCAAAGAAAACTTGCCCAAATACAAGAGCAACAATTAGCATCACAAGCTCAAGAAGAACAAAATGCAACTCTTGAAGCTCAGAAGCAATCAATTCTCCGCCAAATTCTTACTGAAGAGGCTAGACAAAGGCTTGCTAATGTTAAACTTGTTCGCCCTCAAGTTGCTGAGGCTGTAGAACTACGATTAATTCAAATAGCTCAGCAAGGAGGAGTAAGAGAAAAAATCAATGATGAGCAATTGAAAGAAATCCTTCGAAAAATCCAAGGGCAAAAACGAGAAACAAAGGTAGATATTAGGCGATTGTAATGGCAAGATACAGAAATTTATCGAAGAAGTTGAGATATGCAAAGAAAATGAAAACAAATAATCCAGTACCTAGCTGGTGCGTTATTAGAACAAATCGCCGCTTCCGTAATCATCCTAAACGTAGAAAGTGGCGTTCGACTACAATAAAAAGATAAGGAGTTATAAAATATGTCTCAAGAAGCAATTGAAAGCATTTTTACTATCCCATTTTACCCACAGTTAAATAAGACTGCAGCATATAAGAGAACACCAAAAGCCGTAAGAATGTTAAAAGCATATATCATTAAACACACTAAGGCTGATTTTGTTGTGATAACCAATGAATTAAACGAATTTCTTTGGAAAAGAGGTATTGAAAAACCTCCAAGAAAAATCAAAGTTCGAGCTATTGTTGAAACCGTAGACGAAGAAAAAATAGCAACGATCGAATTAATTCATGAAAAAGTTGACATTTCTACTCGTCCTGAATTAGAAGGTATTTCATTACCAGGAGAACTAGAGGAAGAAGACGAGGAAGAGGAAGAGGAAGAGGACTCTTCTATTTCGGAAGAACCCCTAGAAGCCAAGGAAGAACCTGCAGTAGAAGAGCAAAAAGAAGAAAAGGAGCAAGAAAAATAAGCTCTATTCCTCTACTTTTTGAGGGTGATAAATGTGGATATTGTTAAAACGACTATTTTAGGAAATTCTAGTTTAGGTATTTTTGCTCTATCCACAGAGAATTTCACCATTGTTCCACAAGGAACAAAAGAAAATAGAATTGAGTTAATTCAGAATACGTTAAAAACCAAGATAATAGAAACAACAATTACTAACTCCGTTTTAGTGGGTACTTTTATTGTAGGTAATTCAAAGTCTTTATTAATTCCACAAAATGTTTCTGATAATGAAAAACAAAGAATCTCAGAGGGGATGGGAGATGAAATTGAGATCATTGAAATAGATAGTAAATATACTGCTTTGGGAAACCTTATTGTCATGAACGATAAAGGAGCAATTATTAGTGATATGTTCGAAAAAGATACGCGAACACAGATTCAAGATAGTTTAGATGTAGAAATAGTCGTTGGTTCTGCGCTAGGTTCTCCACTTGTAGGTAGTATTGTTATGGCCACAAATAAAGGAGCTTTAGTGCATCCCCTACTTTCTGAAGAAGAGATTAGTGAAATATCTTCAATTCTGAAAGTTCCCACAGACGTGTGTACAATCAACAGAGGGATACCCTATCCCAGAGTGGGTATACTTTCTAATTCAAAGGGAGCAGTTATAGGATCCGATAGTACAGGTCCCGAAAGTATGAGAATCTTTGAAGTTTTACTTGCTCCCTAATAACTATTGATTCAAAAAGTTGAAAAAGCCTTTTAACAAGAACCAGATGTTAATGCGTGGTGAACGTAGATGAGTTCTGTGAAAACATTCCACATTCGTGGAGAATTTAAAAAGAGAAAAGAAAAAATTCCATTCGGTAAATATGTTAGAGCATTGAATGTAGATGATGCCTTAGAAATGGTCTATTCAATTATAGGCAGCAAACACAGGGTGAAAAGAAACATGATTTTTATTGTTTCAAAAAATGTTAAAGAAATAACTGACCCTGAAGAAATCAAAGACGTTGTCGTAAAAACCTTTGCTACTGAAGATGATCTAGCATTACCAAAAAGAAAGTGAGCTAATTGGCAGAAAATATACCTTCGGACAAAATATCTAAGGAAGAAGTTAATAATTTGCTATTAGCTGCCCAACAATTGGAACAACAAGCAACCCGATATAACCAGCAAATTGAGATATTAAACAGCTATTACAGTGAGATTCAGACTTCTGAACAAACATTAGTTGAACTTAAAGATGCTAAGAATGATCAACAGATGTTACTACCAATAGGAGCAGGAAATTTCATTTATACAACTATTAAAAATGCTGAAAAAGTGATTGTTACTATTGGAGCAGGAATTCACAGCGAAAAATCGCTTGAAGAAGCAATTGAAGGTGTCAAGAAAAAGAAGTCAGAAGTTGAAAATCAGTTAACTCAGGTTAAAGCTAGTTATAATGAAGTGATTGAGCGTCTGAGAGAAATTGATCGCATTGTTAAATCTGTTATGTGATTTTAGAGGACGTGAATTTTATTTGTTTGATCAGTTAAGGAAAAACGTCTCAAAGTTAGTTAAAAAAATATCAATCACAGAAATTTCTCCAAAATCTATTTCGAAAATCACTAGAGAATTAAAAGATATTTTAATAAAAAGTGAAGTTGCAGTGGTGACAGCAGATGCAATTTGTGAAAGTCTATCAGTTATCCTTCTAAAAACTGAACATGCTCGGTTATCTAATCCAAAACCTCTAGTGTTGAGTGCTTTAAGAGAGGTTCTTCTTGATATACTTTCTCCAAAAAAGGAAATAGACATATTAAAAAGAGTAGAAGAAGCAAAGATGAAAAGAACACCTTTAATTATTGCATTCTTTGGTGTCAATGGAGTTGGAAAAACACTCTCTATAGCAAAATTGGGTAAATTATTGCAAAAAAATGGTTATTCTAGTGTTTTTGCAGCAGGAGATACCTTTAGAGCTGGAAGTATTCAACAGCTTCAACAGCATGGAGAAAAACTGGGGATAAGAGTTATAGCACAGACATATGGATCTGATGCTGCGGCAGTTGCTTTTGATGCAGTAAATCATGCTATTTCAAAGAACATCGATGTAGTTTTAATTGATACAGCAGGAAGAATCGAAACAAGCTCAAACCTAATGGCTGAGCTAAAAAAAATCTGTAAGGTTATTGAACCTGATCTAAAAATATTTGTAGGTGATGCCTTAACAGGCAATGCACTAGTTTCGCAAGTTACTCTCTTCAATGAAAAAATCGGTATTGATGCTTCGATATTAAACAAGATTGATGCCGATGTAAAAGGAGGAGCTGCTGTCTCAGTTACTCATATCAGTAGCAGTCCGATAATCTTCTTAGGAAAAGGACAAAACTACGATGACATAGTACCGTTTTCCCCTGATTTTATTGTAAACAATATTATACCTGCTAAACAATTGAATCTTTAATCCATTTTTTTGTTTATACTTGGGTTCAATAGAGTACACAAAAATTTGAGCATTGAAGACTTAAATAAAAACAAAAATGAAAATAAAAAAAGAAAAGAAGTTATTATTTTGGTGTTACTTTCTTAACGATACCAACAGCTACAGTTTGACCCATATCTCTGACAGCAAATCTGCCTAATGCTGGAAATTCGCTATATTGTTCAATAACCATATCACGAGTTGGTATAAGAAGTACTTCGGCAGCGTCTCCATTCTTAAGGAAGTCTGGGTTATCTTCTTGTCCATCTTTGGTTTTTTTCATCTTTAATTCAGCAAATCTGATGGCTACTTGAGCAGTTCCACAATGAACTACTGGAGTGTATCCAACGGCAATTACTGAAGGATGTCTAATAACCTGAACTGTAGCAGTTAAGTCTTTAGCGATGGTAGGTGGATTCTTTGCATGTCCTACAACGTCTCCTCTACGTGCATCTTTCTTTGATAATCCTTTGCAGCTAAATCCGATGTTGTCACCAGGAATAGCTTCAGCAATTTCTTCATGATGCATTTCAATTGACATTACTGCGGCTTTCTTTCCAGTTGGTTGGAAGATTACTTCGTCTTTTGGTTTAAGTACTCCAGACTCTACACGTCCTACAGGAACTGTTCCAATACCAGTAATAGTATAAACATCTTGAACAGGTAATCTTAGAGGTTTATCAGTGGGTTTAGGAGGAACTGTAAATGTATCAAGTGCGTCTAAGAGAGTTAATCCTTTGTACCAGGGCATTTTATCGGATTTCTCACCGAGATTATCTCCGATCATACCACTAACTGGAACAAAATTGATTTTTGTGATATCAAAACCAAAAAGTTTTAGATTTCTACCCATTTCTTCAGAAATTTCTGTGAAACGTTCTTCTTTATAAGAAGCTAGATCCATCTTGTTAACAGCAACGATAATTTGGTTAACACCTAATGTTTTAGCGAGTAAAGCGTGTTCTCTTGTTTGTCCAGTGGTACTAATACCGGCTTCAAATTCTCCAGTACCAGCACTTATTACTAAGATTGCTGCGTCAGCTTGTGATGTTCCTGTAATCATGTTCTTGACGAAATCTCGGTGTCCTGGAGCATCAATGATAGTATAATAGTATTTCTTGGTTTCAAATTTATAAAACGCAAGATCTATTGTAACTCCTCTTTCTCGCTCTTCTTTCAACTTGTCTAATACCCAAGCAAATTTGAAACTACCTCTACCAATTAACTCAGCTTCTTTTTCGAATCTTTCGATTTCTCGATCAGTTATGCTTCCACAAACATAGAGTAAGTGGCCGGTCATTGTAGATTTACCATGGTCGACGTGACCAATAATTACTAGATTCAAATGAGGTTTTCCTTTTGAGCTCATTATTTTACACCTTTTTTCTATTAGCAGTACTAATATTTTGGTTGTGCTTTAATAGATTTCCCATGTTGGATTTTTAAAAGCGTTTTGGTTTGGTTGTTTTTCGCGTCTTAGTTATTCTTTATAAAACTTATTTTAGAAGTTCAGTTTCGAAGTTCTGTATAATTTTAGGAAAAATAAAATACTAAATTTGCCTGTAATAATGAAAAATGAATCTAACAAAGATGTTAATTGAAATTTATTAATGAAGATACAAGAATTTCTTCTACAGCATTCAAGAAAATTAAAAGAAAGAAAGGAAAAAAGAAAGAAGGGATAGAAATCAATCGGCTGGATAAAGGCTATTAAGTTCTGCAGAGAGTTGTGCAATATTTTCAGGATACACTACCTCAAATATTCTAACAAGAGGATACCTATATGCGTCGATAGAAGAAGAAGCTAAACCATAACTTCTGAAAACTTCCCTGAAATAAACTACACCATCCGCACCCTTCAAGTCATATACAGGATTCTCACTAGCCTTTGTAAGAATTCCAGGATTTTGACTTGTTGGGGTTCCTGGGTGATCTGGAGACCATGCATAACCAGTTGCTGCATCATATGCACTCAATCTGTAAATTACAGAGTCATAAAATGGTTCTTGATACATAGTATTTCCAAGTTCTTTGTCTTCTGCGAAATATGCATTTTCTGTGATTCCGTATCTAGGAACTGTAGATTCAGCAATCCGTATACACCATATTGCTTTTCCTAAATCTGAACCAACTGCTGAGAGTCCAGCTTGTGAGTTTACAAGTACATATTGTACGTTATACTTATACATTAGTTTCACTGATTCAGAGAAGTTCCACATGAGCATGGTGCCTACTGTACCTATTTGCGTTTTATTGGTTGTAGCATTATCTACAAGAGACGTTGCCTCGCCATAATTCGTTATCCAATAACCGTAATCCCACCAGCTCATAACGACGGATGGACTGTTAGACACAACTCCATCATTTTGTGCATTGTTTTGTAACCATATTAATGCTTCTTGCCAATCTGTGGATGGAACACCTGGTCGATCAAAGTAGACTGGAGCCATTTCAGATCTAGCATACTGTTGAGATAGATTTATACTGTGAATTGAGAAGAAAACTAATAGACCAAAGATTACAAAATAGGCTACAAAAGCTTCATCTCGTCCAATTGTTTTCGTTAATCTTATCTTTCTTTTCGTAAGGGCAATTTTTCCATGAGCACTTAAAGAGTAGGTATAAAGAAGACGATCTATTGCCATAGCACTTAGTAACGATGCTGAAGGAGCTAATAACAGAACAAGTCTGATCATAGATCCTGAGAAGTATATTGTTGTTACGCCGTATACAAGAATGAAAATATTGACACTTGTGGGTTTCTTTAAACAATAGAATAAGCCTAATGGTATCAAGAATGTCATAATATGAATATTGCTGAACAATTCAGCCCAAGTCATTGGCTGATGTTCACTTACTGATGCGATAATAGGAATAGTATCTCTTCCTCCTGGGAAGATAACTGCCCAGAACTTGTCAGCGATGTTAGAGAATATTCCTAAAGATAAGAATACTGTAACTAATATAATAAGAAGAACTAATGCAGTAACCGCTCCAACAATTAACATTTGTCTGAAGGTTCTTTCATTCAAATTATGTGAAAGATTTTGTACTAGCCCAACGATAACTAGAAAAACTATCATTAGTACTGGTATCATTACTTCTACTGAGTAAAAACCATTCCTTAGAACCCTCGGAACTAAGAAACCAAGACTCAGAGCAGTAACCATAGTTATCGTATAAGCTTTAATTAGTTTCCAATTTAATTTTCTTGCTAAAACTAGAAATAATACTGCAAGTGGCAGTAAATCCATTATATATCTATATGCACCCCAACTACCGATAAGGATACCCAAACTAATGCCAGCTAGGAATGGAGCCACTGTGCCTCCACCTTTGAATGCACGAATAAAGAAGTACAGTGTTAACACCGTAAACAGAATACCAATAGATTCATTATCATAAAATCCAGCCGTGCTTCGAGAAACAAAAGCTGGTGCAATAGACATGAAAAATGCAGTAAACAAACCAGTTCTTGAACTTACAGCTTCCTTGCCCAAATGATATGAAGCTATAATTGTAAGGAAACCATAAACAACTGGGCTAATGTAGGCTGCTTGGGTAATGGTTATATTAATTGAAAATATATTGACTAAACCATAAATAATAATTGCACTTAGTGGGACTCCCCAATATAATTCGAATCCAGTTTGAAAACCAAAAGGATACCATGAATCCGCCTTGAACCAATGAATAAATGCAGTAAAGCCTTCTGTTTGAATATACTCTGCGCTTACCAGCTGAACATATGGATCAAAAGCCTTTATCAGGGGGTCAAATCCTTGAAATAAGCCGTACAGCCTAATAATTACACCTACAAATAAAATAAGAATCAAACTTATTCTGTTTAGAATTGTTTCTCTTTTTATTTCGTAATCTTCAAAGTGGTCTACAATTTTTTTCCAAAAACGACTCAGCAGTCCGGATATTCCAGTATCACTTGACATTATAATTCACCTTTAGCTGTTGATCAAACAAGCTAAGCTTTTATTTGAAGTTGAATTAAGAAAAGCGTTTAAAAACATTACTTATGAAATCATTTTATCATAATGTCATTGTTACTTTTTTCTGAGTTTGTATAGGGAAAGCAAAAGAAACGTTTGATGATCAAAGTCTTGCGGACAGAAATAATAGAAGTAAGAAGAAACAAAGATTTAAGCAAGCCTTGTCATCTCAATAAAAACCTCTACAATCGAGGAAACTTTTTGATAAAAAAGAGTTGAAAAAAAGCAGCATATTGCAGTTCTACAACGACCTAGATAAACTCTTGAAGGGAGAGCAGTGCTACAAGATTCTACCATCTCACACTGCTCAACACACCCACAAATTACTAACAAGGAACTGGAAAACTTACTTCTGGGGGCTGAAAGAGTGGAAAAGCAGCCTAATAAATTCCTCAGTTGTCCTCGTTCTCCCTATTACAAGAAACCTTCAGAGGGAGTTGTCGCTATCTTCAGCAACCAACAAGCGAAAATTGTTAATAGGTGGATGGTATTACCAATAAAGGATTTGCCAATATTACAAATAGAAATCATAGCAACATTAATTAAGTTATTCTAGTCTTTACTTGAATCAGAGAACGATGAGACTTGAAAGAAAAATCGCTTATGCACTTGCTAAGGAATTGAAAGACATAACACAAGAAGCAAAACTAGAAGCTTTGGCGGTTTTAACTGCTACAGGAGACAGAATTGCTTTCTATGCAGGCGATAAACGTGCAAACTCAACAGAATTATCAGCGATTGGAGCTGCCCTAGTTGCTGCAGCAAGGTTAGCACTTGAGAGACTTGCCTTTTCACCTATAAATGATGTTATGGTACGAGGTAAGAATGGTTTTCTGATTCTTAAGTCAATAGGTGATTTCCACTTAGTTGGTGGAACTAGTGATATTGAGGAGTTCAAGAATGCTATAGCAGTTTTGTCAAATCATGCTCCTCAAATTGCAGATATATTATCTTATGTTCAAATTGATGATGATGAACTTCCAATTGAATAAAACATGCTGATTAATCAACTAATAGTCTGGAAATTCATGTTTGTTCGCTGCAAGTTTTGAAGGTTGACAACATAGGTTGATCCAGTTGTTGGGTTAATATTCATACTTTTTTGATATGATGTTTGATACTGGAATGTCCCAGAATTAATTATTGTAACCCCTTTGTATGTCTCATCACCAGCTATATGTGTATGCCCAGCTTGAAGAATATCTGGAATCTGATTTATTACTAATTGATCTTCAACTTCTGGTGCAATTGATGTTCTTTTTCCATAGATTGGTACTAAATGGCGGTTTTTTAGCATTTCAACCATTGCCGGAATAGAAGTTTCATGCGGGATGGCAGGGATAGCTGAATTAATATCCATTATTGAGTTCCCATGTGTCATAAGAACTTCTATATTGTGAGCTTTAACATATGCTGGACTTCCTAACATGTGAACATTATCCAATTTATATAATTCAGGTGCAAACTCCTTTGGGATTGGTGTTTGTGGTTCAGCAGCTCTTGCTGCATCATGATTCCCGGGAATAATTATGATTTCCACATCATCTCTAATTTGTTCGAAATACTCTGCAGCCAGTAGATATTGAAATTGTATATTGTCTACTTCTAAATCATTAGCTTGTCCAGGATATATCCCAACACCGTCTACGACGTCTCCTGCCACAAAAATGTATTTCACTTTCTTACCAACTTCATTGTACTTATTTGATTCTAAATTACCATTGAGAAACTTTATCACTCTTAATAAGAGGTCTCCCGCAAGATGCCTAGAACCAACATGAATATCTGATAGGAATAGCGCGAGAGCGTCCTCATAGGAGCTATTGGGTTTATGATTATATGGTATATCAGGCCAATAAATATCTTTGATAAACAAGAAACGACCATTCCAATCTCCTGTAAAACAAAGTACTGAGTCATCTAGAATAAACTCAGCCTTGTAAGCTAAATCAGAATCAGATTGGAAAATCATTGCCTGTACTCTACCATATTTGTCTTCTACATCTAAACTAAAACTACCACTTTTGTTTTTTCGTTTACTATAAACTAGACCAATTATTGAGATTTTTTCGTTCTTTTGATTCTCAATAAAATCAGTAGTTGTTACTAAATTTCTTATATCTCTGCGTTGTTTAAAGAAAGAACTGATACGATCAAAACGATTATTAAAGTATTGTTTGAAACCAGCTGCGGATGCGGATAATTTTGTGATTTGAGGAGAAGATATAATTTGTAAATCGAGCGAGGTTTTTTCTCTTCTGGATGAAGAAACTGTTTCTTTAGGTTTGGTAACTACTATAGTTTCTAGTTCTATTTCCGCTACTTCATTCTGATCAATAGGTTCCTCAATATTCTTTGATGTAGCGCTGATGTTGTGTTCTGTAACTGAGCTTCCAGTTGAAATGTTTTTGATATCCTCTATAGAAAGTATTGCTGTCTCTATTTTTAGTTCAAGTATTTTCTCTATTATTTCACTAATATTAGGAGCTGCATCAAGTTCAGTAAAGGCTTCTGGAGTCAACTGATAACCTGCTTCATACAGTTTTCGAAGTTGTTTTGAGGGAACCATCTGCAACATTTTTTAGAAAGTGTATGAGATTAAATAAGTTTCGAAATTAGTATTGAACCTTTAATCAAAAAGTTTAAGAAAAAACTCTAGAAAAGAAATTAACGCTTAATGACCCCGTAGCTCAGTTGGATAGAGCACCAGCCTTCTAATCTTCATAAAGAAGCAAGTTGGTGGTCGCGCGTTCGAATCGCGTCGGGGTCGCCATTTTTGTTTTTCCTTCAAGCAAAGAATTGAGTATGTAAGTTCAAAAGG
>JAGXNV010000074.1 GCA_019894795.1 Candidatus Heimdallarchaeota archaeon
ATACGTACTCCAATTGTATCAAGACCACCTGTTACTTTTCCAGAAATTTCCTCTTTTTTCTTGAAAATTATTGTTAAAGGACCCGGCCAGAATTTCTTGATTAATTCTTGAAAAATTTGAGGAATTTCTTCAACAATCATTTCTAAATGTTCTAAACTTGAGATTAGAGCATTGATTGGTTTATTTTGAGGACGATTCTTAAGTGAGTAGATCCTTTTTATCGCTTCTTGACTAAAGATATTACCTCCTACCCCATAAACTGTGTCTGTCGGAAAGGCTATTATTTCATTATTTTTGAGTAAATCTATTGCTTTCTTGATAATTACTTCATCAATAGCATTTGGGTTGATTTTTACGACATTGGAGTCCATAAGAGTACCTCTGAATATCTCTGAGATTTATCTCTCTATACTATATTACAAATTTTGGGTTAAAGAAAGTTTTTTTTGTGTATCTATCTAATGTATATCAATGAAAAGAACAAATAATGGTACAATTCTGATAACTGCTCCCGGTGGAGGAATAGGAAAAGAGATTACTAGAAAATTACTTGAAGATGATTTTAAGGTAATAGGCCTTGGAGGTAAAGGAAGTCAGAATTTTGTAAACGAACTTAAAGGTAAAGGTCATAATATTGATTTCATAAATTGCGATTATTACACAAAAGATTCAATGCTAGATGCGATTTCTCAAGCAAAGAAACTAACAGAAAAAATAAACGGATTTATACATTTAGCTGGTGGAAGTTTAATTTCCAAACCAATCGATGAAATATCATTTGATGAATATCAATCAGTAATGTCATTAAATTTAGATTCTGCATTTTTATTAGGACGCGAAACTTACAAATGGATGAAGAAAACTGGAGGGGGAAATATTGTGCTTTTTGGGTCAACCACTGGTTTTAGACCGAGTCTTAAGAAACTACCTTATGGTGTAGCAAAAGCGGGAATTCATGCTATGACTGGGTTCTTTGCAAAAGAAGGATCTGAATATAATATAATTACGAATACTATTGCTCCAGGATATGTGCTTACGGAAAGACATGTTCAAGATATTGAGAAGAAAGCAGAAAAAACTGGACAAAGTTATGACTCATTGTTAGAAAAAATTAACAGCAAAAATCCTCTCAAACAAACATTATTACCTAAAGATATCTATCAACTTGTAAAACTTCTAATAACAACTAAACACATTCAAGGTCAAATTATCAAAATAGATTCAGGTCAAATACTAAGTTAGCTCTACTCTATATATCCCTCTGGAGGTTCTTCTCCACAGACTGGACAAGATATTCCATATCTAAAGAAAGTATCATGATCACTCTCACATGGAGCGAGTTTCTCTTTCTTGAAATCAGGACCCTCAATTATTTCGACTCTTTCTTCATATTCATCTCTATTAAGCCATTCACCTTCCATCATTTCTTTTGTGTAAGGAACAAACAAAAGATACGAAAATAGAAATGGAATACCATCTTTTTCTTCGTCTTCATAATTATCTTTATTCTTCTCTAGAATCTCAGTTAAAACCATCAGTATCTTACGCATATCTTCTTGTGTAAAACGATAAATAACCCCAGGATTGACATTGAAATTAGGAAGAGAAAGTGGTGCTAACCATCTGAGATACCAATCATATACCTCAGTTGTTTCTTCTTTTACTAACAATCTATCTCTATGTAAAAGCGCAGAATAATGGGCTAGAATACCTCTTATCTTTAATAAATTGAAAAAAGTAAACTGCTTATGCGGCGGTGCAAAACCTGAAGATTGGATTTTATCATAAATATCTCTAAATTCTTCATAGTATCGTTGTGGAATAATATATACTTTCTTTGTTACTTTCCTCCCTTTTTCGTTAAACCCAATTAAATCGTCATTATCTACCAAATTAAGATTCTTTGATTGAAGTATTTTCAAATTGTGATAAACTGAGCTCAAGTGCATGTTCATACTGGTTGCAATGTCACTAGCTGTAATCCCAATTATCTCTTTTCCATCAATATCTATATACATTCTCTGAAGAAATACCGCGTCAAGAATGATAGCCCAAACATCAATGGCTGTTATATATCGCCTATCTTGCGCTATCTGAAAGATCTTTTCAACATACCATTTTTTTCCATTGGCAAGTCTATTAGGATCTTTTGTCATATTGTTCATTCCTTTTGTATTAGTTGTTTAATATAGATATTTTACTGATTGATTATAATTAATTTATGGTATATTCTCTGATATCCTTATAAATTTTGCATTGAAATAGTAGGATAAGGAAAAAACCATTATTTTTCACTCCTTCTAATAATTGAAACACATTTCTACTTTCAATGAGTATTAATCAATGTTAGCGTTTTTGTCAGTCTGAGTGTATTTGAACATTAAAATTACTGCTATAGTTAAAATTGCACATATAGCTAAAAATCCTAAAGTAACCAAGATAGTTTGAAGAACCGTAACCAATTTTAATCAAGATAATTTGTAGATGAGTCCATTTTAAGTTTTTCCCAGCTAACTAATTGTAAAGAGTGAGTATTCATTTATTATTCTGATTAAGAAAATGCTAAATAGGGCCACTTTATAGAGGGCATATAGGTGAGTCTATGCGCTTTCCATGTGAGTTTGTTGCTTCAACTATGATTCCAAGTTTGAGAATTAGAATTGCTCATAATCTGAGAAGTAAAGGGATATCGCAAAATGATATTGCAACCCTTCTTGGAGTTAAGCAACCTGTAATTGTTTCATATCTGCACAAAAAAATTTCTGAAACTGGGGATGAGAAAATAAATCATCATCTAGATGTATTAGCCAAATTGATCTCAAATATGCTTTTCACTCAAGAACCTTTGGAAAATGTAATGCGAACAATTTGTACAAAGTGCAAATCTCTGCGTGTTGAAGGACCTCTTTGCTCAATTCATAAATCAATGTATCCTCAGTTAGAAATCTTTCAGAAATGCGATATATGTTCAGGTTATGAAGAACTTCCTTCGTTGGAGGAGAGAAGTACAATCCTATCTGAACTCAAGGAAATGTTTACAAATCTAGCTGCTCTCTCATCCTTTTACAAATGGGTACCAGAAATAGGTTCTCAACTTGCAAAATGTGATTCTAATGCTAAAGATTTAGACGATATAGCTAGTTTCCCAGGTAGGATAATCAAGGTAAAGGAAAAAATAGTTGCTGTAAGTAACCCTGAATATGGGTCGTCAAGAACCATGTCTTCGCTTCTACTATGGTTAAGAGAAAAGCAAACAAATATTCGTTGGGTTTTAAGTTTTAAAAACAAACCTGAGCTAATAAAGAAGATTGTAAAATGGAAAATACCTTATCTTGAAACTAAATCCATAGATTTGAAGTGGGATGACACTCTTAGTTCTATGAAAAAGCAACCCATTGTATTCACTTTAAGGTTACTTTTAGACCATGGTAGTTCTGGATATGAAGCAATAGGATACTTGTTTGCTGAAACATCTGAAGAATTATTAAACTTAGTAAACAAATTATTTGCATAGGCATATACCCCCCCTATATAGCAATGCTAAGATTTAAAATTAAACAATTGTATACTTAGCTCGACTTAAATGAGAAAATGCTCTTACATTATATTACTATTGGTGATTTTTACAAGTGCTGCATTCAAATCAAATGGTGCAATAGATCTGACAGCAAATGAGTATTTGTTAACTATCTATGCTTATGAATCACTATTAGCTGATCCTGGTTACAACTTTGTTCAAGGATACTCGAATTACAGTGGAATTCCTGTAGATAGTATTCATTTAATTCTCGTAGATGATGCAAATACTATCGTTACACAAGCTGTGCTTGAAAAAAATAATCCTATTGCTGATGTATTAATAGGAATCGACAATGTACTAATTCATACAGCGAAACAAGAAGAAATCCTAGAACCCTACGCTTCCTCAAGTTTAGTTAATATATCTCAAAATCTCATTGATAATCTTGATCCAGATATGTATCTTTTACCTTATGATTATGGAATTATTGCATTATGGTATGATACAAGTAGAATCAATTCGTCTTCAATTTCAAACATTAACAATTTGACTCTTGATGATATTTTATCACTAGGGTTAGATAGTAAACTAATTGTTGAAGATCCAACTCTCAGTTCCCCTGGATTAGGTTTTCTACTATGGACAATAGCTGTATATGGTGACCCAGAAATAGAATTTGAAGGATTACTAGGGCGAGATTGGAGAGATTGGTGGAATAATGCAACTGATAATTTACGGATCACATCGAGTTGGGGCGCGGCATTCGATTTGTTCTATTCAGATGAAGAAAACAGACCCATTATGGTATCATATGGAACTAGTCCAGCTTATGATGTTTGTCATCCTCTTTGGGGTGTAGGAACTGAAGTTGATCCTCCTTCTGCTGTATTCTTAAGCCACGAAAATGGATTAGATAACGCTTGGTTGCAGATTGAAGGAATTGGTTTAGTAAAAGATGCCCCCAACAAGGAAAATGCAAAAAATTTCATAGATTGGTTTCTTAGTGAAGAACTACAACAGAATATTCCATTAAACAACTGGATGTATCCTGCAAATAATCAAACTGAAATAGATAGTTGCTTCCTTGATTCAGCTATAAATCCTAATGAAGTTGACATATTGAACTATTTGATTTCCCCTACTATGCTAAGTAATAATCTAGATCGATGGAAATCAGAATGGGAGATTGAAATAGTAGAATTTAGCTCAATTATTGTAGTAATTTCTACTATATCTTTCGCTTCAATCTCATATATATTCCTTAAGAGAAGACATTAAAACAAAGATGAATATCGATGCTTAGCACTTCTTTAAAGCGAAAAGCTAGAATAGATTCTGGTCTAAATAAGTCGATCATTATTTTAGTAGTTTTAGCTTTTGGTTCATTCTTAATTCTGTTCTTCTATGCGCCATTATCCAAAATATTTCAATATGCTTTCTCAGAAGGAAATCAAGTCACCTTCGATTATTTCATTTCTACTATTACTAATCCTCTCAATTTGAAATTCCTTATGTTTACATTTGTGCAAGCTCTATTGTCAATGATCATCTGTCTTATCTTAGGAATTCCAGCTAGTTATTTCTTTGCTAAATACAACTTCAAAGGAAAAAATCTATTACTAAATTTAATGACCATCCCTTTTGTCCTTCCAGCGATCGTGGTGTTACTTGGTTTCATTGTCACATATGGTGAGTCAGGCTGGTTCAATAGCATCTGGTATAGTTTAACAGGATCGCATACACCGCTTATACAAATATTTGGAACGTTCGAAGGGATACTTATAGCACATGTTTTCTATAATTTGTCAGTTATAATCAGAATGACAATACCGGCATGGAAGAGTATTGATTCACAACAAATCAATGTAGCAAAAAGTCTAGGTGCAAGTAACTTGCGAATATTCACCAAAATTATTATTCCGCAGATAATTAATTATATTATTTCAGCCTCTCTGCTAGTTTTCATATATACTTTCAACAGTTTCGCAATAGTTCTTTATTTGGGGGAAATTAAGTTTCAAACGTTAGAAGTGAGAATATACAAACTTATGAAAGCATCACTTGATTTTAATGGTGGAGCTACTCTAGCACTAATTCAGTTATTTCTTAACACAATAATAATTGTTCTATATCTTCTCTTTGAAAGTAAAACTAGGCAAATGGCTGAAGGTAAAGAGAGTATATTCCAAGGTGAGAAAATAATATTTACAAAATCAAATTGGAGGAAGAATCTCAAACTTTTAGCAATCATTATGTTTATAGTTTCATTGGTGATTTTTACTTTCAGTCCAATTATCGCAATTATTATAGAATCTTTCCAACCCTATACTGAAGGAGTGTCTCCATTTTGGGGGTATCAGCAATTGTTTTCAAATGACTATCTACCTCTGCTGAATAATTCTCCTCTAAGAATGCTTCTAAACACATTACTCTTTGCTACATTAACAACCATAATAACTCTCATTCTATCAGTTTTACTTGTATTTGTGCTTCGTAATAGATATCAAAGTTTGAAAAAATATAAAAAATCACCAATAGAGAATTTTGTTTCTTATATCATTATTCTCCCTATGGCTACATCATCGATTACACTTGCAATAGGAATGTTCTTGTTTTTTAATAGTACAGCCATTTACCGTAATCTTGTGTGGATTTTCATCGTACTTTCTCATGTCTTGATTAGTATTCCATTTGCAACAAGATCTATTCTTTCTTCTTATAACAGAATAGATATTGAAATGCTAAATGTTGCTTCAACATTGGGAGCCTCTCGTTTAAGGATATTTAGAAAAATAGAATTACCACACATTTATCGAGGTATTATCGTTGGTGGAATCTTTTCATTTGCTATAAGTTTGGGTGAATTTGGAGCAACGAATTTTCTAGTTCGTGGAGAATATGGAACATTATCTATAGGCATTTCCAAACTTATCGAAACACAAACTTTGCAATTACCAGCGACTATGGCAAGTATTCTGGTTATTATTACAGTTATTTGTTTCCTAGTCATACAAAAATTAGGTGAAATTGAATTAAAGGTGTAAATGATGGCTAAACTTTCAATAAAGAATTTATCGATGAAATATGAAAAGAAATTAATTCTTGAAGAATTAAATCTAGATGTTCAACACGGAGAATTATTAGTTCTACTAGGGACATCAGGTTGCGGAAAAACAACTCTGCTTAAGATAATTGCAGGTATAATTCAACCAGAAAATGGTTCAATTTATGTAGATGAACTTGATATAACTAAACTATCACCACAACAAAGACAGATAGGATACGTTCCTCAAGCTCAAGTTCTTTTTCCCCATATGCGCGTTCGCGATAATATATCATTCGGGCTAGAAGCAAGAAAATTCACGAAAAAAGTTACTCAAGATTTGATTAAATGGATTGCTGAACTTATTGATATCGTTGAATTATTAGATAGGTTTCCTCGCGAATTATCAGGAGGACAAAAGCAGAGAGTCGCTTTAGCAAGAGCTATGGCAATTGAACCTCATATATTACTCTTAGATGAACCACTTTCTAGTATCGATGCTACAGGAAGAGAATCTTTAGCTTTAACCATAAGAAGGATACAGAAAGAAACTGCTACAACTACTATTTATGTTACTCATAATGGCGATGAAGCTAGACTAATTAGTGATAGAGTTGCAGTTATCTATGATGGTAGAATACAACAGATTGGAAAGGTAATTGATGTTGAACATAATCCAAGAAACTATCTTATAGCTAAGATAATGGGATCGCCTAATATCTGGCCTATCCTCTACATTAAAGAAAACGAGAAGAAGATACTATCTACATCAATTTGTGATATCCCATTCAAAGGCAATATCAACTCAAAAATAACAGGTGTTAAGATTCCTCCTGCAACTATTGCAATTTCAAAAACCAAATCTCAAACTTCTGATGTTGTCGAACTGGATTGTTCTGTTAAAACTGTAATAGAAGTGAAGAAAAACGAATTGCGATTGATTTTAGATCTAAAAGAGCATCCTTCTGAATATATCAAAGTAGATTGTTCTCGAGGCGAATATGAGAAAAATATTTCAGAGAATAAGGAGTTGAAAATCTTCATTGATCCATCGGAGGTTATTCTACTTTGATAGAAGAATCAATAAGAAACGAGGTTCAAGATAAAATAGTAGAGATCTTTGGGGAATCTCATTCCTTTACATGGGAGAGAATTAAAGAGGGTTATACCAACGAGAATTTTAAAATTATTAATGAACAAGGTATCCCGTTAGCTATTTGTAAGGTTTACGTGGAAGATGAAATTCACAGCTCAAAAGATAGATTTGATCGAGAACTTAATGCTTTAGAGATTTTTTCAGGTATACTAGCTCCTGAATTGGTTTGTCATAAAAATTCTCAGATACTAGTTTACAAATACATTATTGGTACTGAACTTCATAAACTTCCTACTTCAGAAATAAATGTAGATTTGTTACAGAAAACTATCACTAAAATGCTCTCTTTATCAAAATTAAAAAGAAATTCCCTCAAATCTGATGTAAGTTCTTTTTATAATAAATTAGTTGAAAAATATACAAATTCAGGAATTAAGTATCCTAAGAAATTAACTGATACTCTTCAAATGCTTTCCCATCAACAAGAAGAAATTCTAGATGCTTACAGTGAACATCTAACTTTCGTTCACGGTGATTTAATCCCTCCTAACTTCATTTTTCATGAACAAAAGTATACTTTATTGGACTGGGAATTTTCACGACCTGAATTAATCTTTTTTGATCAGCAATATTTCAATTATTATGCTAAAGCTCATAATTTACCTATTGTTATAGAAGTTGAACAAAATGTGCAAGATTTCTATAATAATTTAGTTGATGTACTCGAGCGATTATGGAGATTCGGTTATGAAATGAGCAACAAGGAGATTTTTTATAAGATATAAATAAAATTTAAAATGTGATTTCTTGAAAATGATGAGCACAAGCGGTTTGTGGAAATCTTAGGTTAAAAAGTAGTAGAAAATGCTCTTACTGGTGAAACTTGGTAAAGTTTGAAATCTGTTTTTTATGCTCTCTCAGAGATATAAAAAGTGAATATTTGGAACAGTTCTAGTTAAAAGAAAGGATGGAAAATTTCTCACTTGAGGTCAAATTGATTAAAAAGAGGATGAAAGAGGGAATTTATTTTTTCCTTTTTCTGATATAAATGATTGAACTCAACATCAAAAGTCCTGAAATTGAAAACCACATTGGTAATGGAGCGGTTTTAACATTGTTTACTTCTAGCGTAACAGTATTCCCAAATTTATCTGTTAATGTAAAGAGCAATGTCTTTGAACCTCCACTCAATGATGAAGTATCAATATCATACCATTTTGCATTGCTAGAAGTAGTTGTGTTTGCATCGAAAACAATACCATCAATCTCAAGCGTTGCATTGTATTCTGTACACCACTCAAGTATGTTCATGCTTATATTGAACAACTTCCCAATCTTTGATCCGTCTGTAAGTGCTTCGAAATCTCCATTATCTCTTTGGTAATTTGTGTTTTTTATGGTAGGGGATTCAGTATCCGAAAATTCCCATAAAGGAATCCCTGTATCATCATCTCCAACATAAGCAGGAGTTAGTACAGACAAATCAACACCCATTGCTGCCAATATTGTTGGGGAGATACTTTTTTGAGTGACTGGTATCTTGCCAAGAGAATGCTGAACAGAAGTATTACTGAAAATAAATGTCGTTTCTGATCTAGCCCAATTTGTTACTGGCCAAGGATCGCCACCATGAGTACGATAATACATCCCATGAACCAAACTTTCTATGGTTTGCCAATCTCTATTACTGATATTACTCCCCCTACAACCCCCGAAGATAGTTCATATCAAGTATTAACAATGCTAATTCCTTTATTTATTGTTCCAGTATTTCTAGTGTTAAAAAGGAGGAAAAGAAGAGAATTATTCCTTTTTTGAAGTAAATTTTGCAACGAATACAAATAACCCAAAGCCAGCTAAGAGGAGTAAAATTAAGACCACGTAGCGTAGTAAATGAAAAAAGAGGAAAATACTTCCGTTTTTTAATTATTAGATTCCTGAGCAGCTAAAATGATTTTTGTTGTCTGTTTCCTGATTTGGTTGATCTGTTTTTGAACTTCTTTCAATGGCTCTTTCTTCTCAAGCATAGATTTGAGCTTATCTATATCTGGATGTAAGAATTCTTGGTAAGTTAATAGTAATGTTCCATATTCTAAATCAGTTAACACAGTAATTACTATATTCTCATATCCACCTCTAGCTTTTTCGCTCTTTAGTTGTATTCCATGGATATAGCCTAACATTTGTTCATTTGGAAGAGTAATAGAACCAAGTCTTCGACCTTGAATTGTTTCTTCAAATCCCAATGCAGAAAATGCTTGATCACTAATTTTTAAGATGAAATTCTCCACTTCAGTCGTCATTCTAGACCCATATTCATAATCTAAGGAATGCTCTGTAATTAGAGGAACTGCACCTTGACGTTGATCAAATATAGTTAGAAATCCTCCAGGACATAATTCTGCAAGTTTCATAAGTACGTCTTGATCAGGAATTTTTGATAATATTTTCTCAAAGGGTGTAGATTTAACAGTTCGATAAATAATGAAAGAAACTATTGCTAAAGCTAGAACACTTCCTCCAATTATCACATACAATAACCAACTAGCGATACCAGGGGGTTTAATAGTTACAATAACTTCCTCTGAATCTATAACAGTTGAATAAAATATAGTATCACCATCATAAGATGCTGAAAAAGTTAGATGGTCTATCTCTTCAGTCATTTCAAAAGTAACTGATGCTAAACCATTTACATCAGTAGTATCATTCAAAATCAAATTATAACCCAAATCTCCAACAGCTGCATACGCATTAGAAGTACTTGATTTATAGAAAATGGAGAGAGTAAAATGAATTTCTTGCTCCATTAAAGGAGTTCCATTTTGGTATGTAAGAGTTGCAGTTAGAACTAGCTGTTGCCCCTCAATAATCTCTAGATTTGAAGCTTCTACTGTAAGTAAAAGAGTTAATGGAATAACTACGTAATCAAACGTAAAGGAATCGTTAGTTTCGCCAAAATAGAAATCAGAAATAGCTGTTATTAGTAGAGAGTAATTTCCTCTAGTTACATCATTTAAATGTGGGTAGAATTCAAATGAAAAAACATTGCTTCCCATATCTTGGAATAATACTTGTTGACCATTAACAGTGATGTTATCAATATATAATTCATTTAATAACTCATCCTCAAGTGTCAAATTAACTATGAAACTTTCTCCATAAAGAACTGAAACATCATTTTCCAGAATTATTAATCTTCCTTCTTTCCTACGAATGTCTAGACTAACGGTTACAATTTGTCTGTTTTCGTCAAATTGGAAGAACTCAAAAACCAAATTTGTTAATCCAATATTATTTGCATAGATAGAAAATTCAAAGGTTTTATTATCAATTGTATTGTTTAAAACTATTAAATTCAAATTGTTATTCAAGCTTTCATTATACCAGATTAAATTGGTTAGGGTAGTATTGTCTAATCTGTCATAGATTGAAATTGTGAAGTTAAAAGTATCTTTGTAACATATTTGATGAGTCTGACTTTGCAAATTAACTGGATCAAGAACTTCTATAACTATATCATCAACTAAGAAGTAAAACGTTTTAGATATTGTATTTGGAGAGGTTAAATTCCCTGTGTTGTCGTTCATTGTTATGGTAAGATTATAGGAACCATCTTGTGTAGGTGTGTTAACTTTCCAAGTGGTAGAATTGAGTGGTGAATCATCTTCAAGGTTCCAATAGAAGTATGAGGAATAACAATCACTACTTATGTTTGTAAACCAAATTTCTGCATCTCCTCTAATAGAGTATGTGTCAACATCATTGATTTCTATCCACTGAGAAATAGTTATATCATAAATGAAAGCATCAAAAATAGGGGGGTCAATATCTATAATAAAACTGAAACTATATGTCAAATTATTACCTACAATGTCTTCAACAAAAATGGATAAAAGTGCAATAGAACCATTAATAGGATAAAATATATCAACTGGACTATTGAATTCTACTACTCCTAAACTTGTTGGAATAAAATCCCCCCACAATTCAGGGGCAGCATCCCAAGAATATTTTATTGTTTTTATTGTATCCTTTGATAAATCTTCTACAAGAACTGAAATTGTAGTTTCTTCATTAATTTTTACAAATTCAGTAATAGTTTCTGAACATAATTCAGCCGTGGGGGCCAGACTATCAATGATTAGTGTAATTGGTGAAATTGATGCTGTATTACCTAAAGAATCACTGACATTAACATAAAGGATTGAGGTTCCATCAATGAAATTTAGATTAAATGAATCATTGAAATCACTATAAACGGTTCCTCCCCATGAAAATGTGCTTAGAATTTGACTATCATCATCAGAAATTAACATTGTTATCAATGAATCTGCAGGAATATAGTTGTTTCCATGGTCTTGTACTAAGCCATTAATGCTTAGAATCTCAATTGTGGGTGCTAAAGTATCTATTGTGATATTAAACGACATTAATGCATAGTTATTAGCTATATCATAAACATAAATGGTTAATTC
>JAGXNV010000075.1 GCA_019894795.1 Candidatus Heimdallarchaeota archaeon
GTCTGAGCATATATCCCGTAAACATCTCTGGAAAAGAGGTGAGGGTGATACTTTGATTAATATTATAAGAAAGCACGGATTCAATATTGAATGAAAAAATCAAATCTAGTGATAAAATGAAATCCTTGATAATAAGCATTAAAGCTCTTAAACATAAGAAAATCTACATTAGCATTTTGAGTGTTCTTGTGATTCTGTGATTAAAACAAACACTCAGCAATTTAAGGATTTACAAAAAGAATTAATAGTTATTCAGATAATTTTTCCAGTAGACAATCTTGTGAAATATACCTCTTTGTTGTTCTAAACTTCGGTTATACTCAAAGTTCTTTGCAATGGTGTTTTGATAAATCAAATAGATGTTCATGAAGTTGAAAATTCTTGATTAAATCTTTCTAACAATCTTGAAACATTTCCTTTAGGTATCTCATTAATCTTACCCATAGCTACTGATTTCACATATATTTTGGCCATCTTTTCTACTAGCTGTGACCCGAAAACACAATGTTCAATATTCCTTCCAACAATAAGAAGACCATGATTTGCCAGTATCACTGCATTTTGGCTTCCCATGGCTTCTAAAGCGTTTACACCTAACTCTTCAGTTCCTGTTGCTGCGTATTCAGAACATGATACTCCACCTCCCAAAAATACAAGCATCTCCTCAAATATTATGGGGAGGGATCGATGTTGAACAGCTAAAATACTTGCATAGGTGGAGTGAGTATGAATAATACAATTCACTCTAGTTCGTTGCTCGTAAAAAAATCTGTGAAGATAATATTCTGTTGAGGGTTTTTGTCCTTCTGTGATAATTTTACCTTCAAAAGTAACATGTACAAGATTCTCTGGTAAAGGATTAAGATAATTATTCCCAGAAGGTGTGATTATCATCTCGTCTCGATTGTTAACTCGAAGACTAATGTTTCCTTCTCCAATATTAAACAGACCTCGTTGATAAATCTCTTTGGAAGCCCAACAAATCTGATTTTTCATCTCGGAGATACTTGCATGCATATAGAATAAAAATGGCATTAATCAATATAAGTTTCACTCAATTAATGTGTATGGCAAAAAAGCATAGATTTTCTTTCAGAATATCTTTTTATTCAGTATTTTCAGGTTTTTTGTTTAAGAAATATACCTTGTCTAAAAAATGCATTTTCTCTACAGAGTTGTTATTTCTGATTGCACATTTACTTATTGATATTTTCTATGTGTTCATAGATCCAAGAATAAAGTACTAAAAATATTTTCCACTCTTCCTTTTTATTTTAATTGAGCGACTGTTTTAATAATTAGAATGACTGCAGAACGTTTATAATCTCTCTAGAGTTACTATATAGATAAAAAAGAAGAGTTGATAATAATATGAAAAAGAGGAAGATTTTTTCTGCATTTATCATATGTTTTGTAACTATTACTCCCGTTTTAGCTAATGATGACGCTGGTTCACCGGATTTAAAAATAGCTAGAGCATTTTCTATTAATCTACTTTCTCCCAATACTCAAGAAACCAGAAATGAGTGGGCTGTAATTATTCAAGAGCAGTTGCCTAAGATTGGTATTGGTGTTTTTTTTCATGAATCAACTGGTTGGGGAAATATTGCCCCCCGTACAACGAATTATCCGTTAATTGATTATGATTATATTCCAACCTATGCTGAGGGTGGTTTTGATGTTCTTATTTCTGGATGGGATTGGGGGATGGACTTCAACCCAGGATTAAGGTATTCTGCAGGATGCTGGGTTAGTGGTAACAATTACTATCAATATACTAATCCAGCTTTCGACAATAAACTGTGGGAGTATTTTACTGTTTATGACCCAGATGAAAGAGATCAATTAGCTTATGATATTCAGGAAATACTCTATGAAGATTTACCTGCAATAAGTATTCTGTATGAATCTTCCTTCTTCCTTATTGATGGAGGCATTTCAGGAATTGCCCCCCTTCTAAGTAAAGTACGAAGTGATCATTCAGAAAATTGGAATAACACAGACAGTTTTGATTTAATTTATAGTAATAAATATGAACTAAATTCCTACAATACATTTCAACTCGAGAAAGAAAACTATCTAAACACAGATCAGAATTTTGACCATTTATGGGCTCAATGTGTGTATGGTTCACTCTACAGACGTAGTTTATTGGATTATAGCTGGGAACCGTACATTGCAGAGAACGCAACAATAATTCCCCACTATTATGGTGCTTCATATCCTGTCAATATGAGTATTGTCATTGATATCAATCCAGATGCTAAATTTAGTAATGGTGATTCAGTTCTTGCAGAGGATATAAAATATTCATATGATTTGCATCTATCTCTTTCTGCTCATTCTTCCACTTACAATCACTTACTTACTCAATATTTCACTTCTAATGATTCCATCATAGAGGTAGATTCAGACACAGTTAGATTTGATTTGAGGAAAGTATTCAACTTTCCATATAGTCTTCTATCATATGGTTTAGTCGATAAGAGCACTGTTGAGCCTATTATCTCAACATATGGTAATGAAGTCCTAAAGGAAGCTCCTTTTTCTGTGAATGCCAGTGATTCTATAGTAACTTCTTGTGGTCCTTTTAAGCTTGATTCTTATAATGTTATGGAAAATAAAGTAGTACTAACAAGTAATGAATATTGGTTTGGCTCAACTCAGGGCTTGAGCAATATCACGTTTGTTTCAATTCCTGATAAAAACGAAGCTTTAACCTTACTGAAAGAAAAAGAAGTTGATGTTCTTGATGAAAATTATGATTTTCAATATGCAGAATTCCTCATTGATTATAACTCAGAAATTATTGAATCTTTTGAATTCGTATTTTTCCCTTCTCTCAAACATCAAGAAATTGGGATAAATTTGAAACATCCAGTCATGGGAACAGGGGAACTTACTCCTTTGGGAACAGCTGAAGCCGCAAAGAATATTCGAAAAGCAATTAGTCATGCAATACCTAGATGGTCCATAATTGATGATATTTTGGACGGAGTAGGTACTGAAGGTGTTACACCAATTCCTCCAGGTTGTATAGGCTTTGATTCTTCTTTAGAACCATATGCATATGATTTAGATCATGCAATTAGTCTTGTTGAAGAAGCTGGTTTTATTGGTTGTTGTTTTACTCCAACGTATAATGCTGACTTGTTTTTTATTCCTCTATTAATCTCTCTAGTTTTTGTAATCAGTATAAATCAGTCTAAACGAAGATAATAAAGAAAGGGGGGAAGTCTCACTATTTTTCCTTCATTTTAATTAAGCGAATAATTCTATGATTAGAAAGACTACTAACACTAACCATTATAAATGATACAATACAATTACCGAGTTTTATGATTGGTTCCATCTTCATGTTTCTAGGACTAGTTGTGGGATGTTTAGGGAGAATAAGTAGAGGAATATATCTAAGTAAAAATGGACCTAAATTAGCTACCAAATGGGGACATGCCATTGTTCGCCACCCTTCTTATTTCCTTTATATTACAGGCTTTGTAGGACTACCATTAGTTGCTTTCTCACCTTATTTACTAATATTAATATTTGGAGTACCTGGATATCTAATCACTATCAAACATGAAGAGGAAGGATTACTAGATTACTTTGATGAGGAATATATTGAATATTGTGAAAATGTTGGGAAGATTATTCCTAAAATAAAAAATAGGGAATCCTGACTAATTGAACGGCCATTTTTCCAATATTTTCAAATTTTCCTCTAAATTAGCTTCTCTAAGCAGCGTGATCACTTCTTTTTCTTTCATTCTATTGGGAATCTCTTCTAATGATGAGAATTCTAGTAGAAAACTGAAAATAAATCCTAAAGATAGTTTTGCATCTAGTTTTGTTATCTTATCAAATGTATCTGCTGATGTATGACCATATCCTCTGCCTGATTCAGGATCTGGATTTTGGCTGTAAATACAAATGTTTGGTATTCCTTTAAGCAAGAATGGATAGTTATCACTAGCTGTGATTATTGTTTTCATAACTATTGGTTCATAGAGGAATTGATCTTTCATGTCATTGATGAGCTGTAGCATCTCAATGTTACCTCCACAAGCTACAACTTTTTGGATATGTCCAATTAACCCATCAACGTTTATCATAACCTTAACATTGTCGACATTGACATTATTAACATAGATAGTTGAACCCACAACCCCAAATTCCTCTACACCAAAGGCAATAAAACGGATAGTTCTCTTAGGAATGAATTTTATCTCTTTCATTATTTTGGTTAACTCTAAAAGAGCTGCAATAGATCCTGCATTATCTGTTGCGCCCTGTGCTAGGTCATGACCATCGTAATGACCTCCGATAACTATAATTTCATCTCTTTTTTCTCCTTCGATCTCCCAAATAATGTGTTTTGATTTTGTTTGTGCCGAGTGGTTCAAAACAGAGATTTTTCCTCCAACGTTTTCCTTCCTATGAAGTTGTTCCTTGATGTATTCATAAGTTTCTTTTGAGATTCCAATTGCAGGAATCTCTCCAAATCTATTTGATCTAATTGAACCAGTTGGGAACAATTGTCCAGGATTGTGATTTGCAAAAAGGAAAGCTTTTGCACCAAATTCAACTGCATTAGCATATTTTATTCTACGATGGAGCCATCCTTCCTCTGTTTGACCAGAATGTATCATTACTATGTTACCTTTCAATTCATTCTGAATACGTTTTAATTCAGTTTCAGATCCTCCTCCACCATCAATGAGTTTTCCTTCTAATCCTTCATCTTCTGTTGAAGGAGAATATACTAAAGAAAAAGATGGAAAAAATTTCGTTTCCTCAGTCTGTAAAAAGAAACTACAAGTACCTCTATACCACCCCGTATATTCAAATTCAAATTCCATGGGCTCTATTCCTAATTCTTTGATATAGTTCTTCAGATACTCTTGCGCTTCTTTCTCGCTCTCAGTTCCTGAAAATCTACTCCCTAAAAGACAAAGATCCTTAATTATCTCATAAATGGAACTTGAAGCAAAAATCATACCATGACCTGTTTCTGCAATTCTGTCGAGATATTCCATAAAGAAAAGACATCAACATACCTTATATTCTTTATCCCATAACTAGAAAGAAATCTAATTGTTCTCTAATAAAAGCTTCATCTGCAGCTCCTATTATTCGTTGATTGTTTGGCAAAATGATTGTTGGAATAGCTACTATTCCAAGTTCTTCAGCTTTTTCTATATCCTTGGTTATATCAATAATTTCCAGTTGGAGATGTTTAGCTTCACTAACAATTCTATTCAATACTTGTTCTAAGAATGGGCACCAGCTACATGTTGGGCTTGTGAAGAACAGTATTTTTATTTCCATCTTTCTTACCTAGCCTACTATTTCTACTAGTGGATATTTGTCTCTGAATTTTACTATTTTGGGGAGGAAAGTTGCTCCCGTTGAACTTTTCATACATTCAATATAGTTAGTGTAATTTATTCTAGAGAATCTAATTATTATATCAGCTGTTGTTCTAAGTCTTGCTAAAATTTCCCTACTAACTGCATTATAATTAATGAATGAATACGCCACTGCTCTTCTTTCTTTTACATTGAAAGATTGTAGGGCAAAATATCTTAGAAAATCTGTTTCAGATAGGATGTTAACATCATCAGTTAAATCCCCATAAATAACCGCTCTTTGATTAGATTTAGTAAAAGCTTCCATTAATTCTACAGTAACGGAAATCATATCATCAGTTGTCATAAGTTGGCTCATCTCTCTTGCTTCAACAGCTGTAACTGTTCTGTTATATTTATCAATGAAAACCAGATTTCCTTGATTTAAAAAGGCGGTTATGTCACATTCTACCCTGTTAAACTCTTCTAAAATTCTAGCTGAATGCATATGAACATTGGAATGAATAATAACACCTTTTTCCATTTTTAATTGCTGGAAAAGGGTTGTTAAAAACAATGGAAAATAATTTGTCTCACCATCAATTTCGATCAGAACGACACTTCCTGTTGGAATTCCTCCACCCAATAACTCATCGAGTCTCACTATTCCGGTTTTCTCTTCTTGGATAAAAACTGTTGGTGGGCTTTCTGAACGAAGGATCATTATTCCATCTTTGTTAATTATAAATCTATTTTCGAAACTTATAGGTTGAGCTGATCTTAATTTTGGAACAGAAATTCGCTTAACGAGTTGGTTTTTTACAAGTTCTGTTCGTATTTTAATTACACCATCTACAAGGAATTCTTCAAGTGTAGCATATTCTTCCGTAATCTGAGATTCAGCAGTTAAAACCAAAATAGCTTCATCTTTAGTAATCTCTCTTATGAAATCCATGAAACCGCTTCTCGCGGTTTTTTCATATTGAAATTCAGCGAAAAATGCTGAGATTGAATCAAATATTACTAACCTTGCATTTATAGATGACATTTTAGCTTTTGTTCTTGCAATAATCCCCGATAAATCGAACCTATCTGTTTGCACGATATTGGTACCTTGAGGTTTCAAAGACATCTTTTCAACGATAAGAAGTCCTTTCTCGATATAATCATCAAAATCCATTCCAAATGATTTTACGTAGTTAATAATTTTCTTAGGTTCAACTTCAGTTGAAATGAAAAGAACTGGTATGCCCTCTTTGAGTGCACCTAATGTCATGAATAGAGAGAGGACAGTTTTCCCTGCACCTGCTGTTCCCTTTATTGCATAACATTGTCCAGTTCTTAACCCTCCATCAATCATAATGTCTAATTCTTTTATCCCAGTTGAGATAATCATAATCCTCAATCTATTATTAGTAATCAGATATAAAATTATATCTTAAGTTGTAACCACACTTAATTATTGATATAAAACGCTATATATTTAAATAAACACAGATGGTTTAGATTGTCAATGTCACCAAAGTTTACTGCTCAATTTATTGGAAATAGGATAATTGTCTGGGATATTGAGCAAGGCAAGAATCTCTATACAAATGGATTTTATGGGAAGCCTATTGGTGTCAGGAAACCTCAATTAGATGATGAATTTCGAGATCCTTGTGAAATTTCCTTCTTTGAAGGTTTATATCTCATCGAAAAGAAGAAGCTCGTAATTCTTGATGAAAATAATGTTTCTTTAACAAAGAGTTCATATCTTGAAAGATGCGTAGAGAAATATACTAGTTTTGATAATAAGATGATAGTTTACAAACATCTGCGAGATAAAGGATATGTTGTTAGGCCTGGATTGAAATTTGGTGTCGACTTCGCTGTTTATCTAAAAGGTCCTGGATTAGAACACAGCCCTTACATGGTACAGATTATAGAACGAGATGGAAAGTTAGATCCAATAGAATTGGTAAGGGCTGGAAGATTAGCTACAACAGTTAGAAAGAACTTTGTCATTGCTTCCATCATCAAGAAGAGACCCCATTTCTTTGTTTTCAATAGGTATAAACCTTGAAACGAATCTATCGTTTATTTGTAGAGTACATTCATTTATTCAGTAAGTATATCGCGAATATCACCACAAAACATTAAAGGAAAGAATGTATTTTTTTATTGTTTATGACTTCTTCTGATGGGTGGCAAGTGGATATTCTTGAAGCTGCACAGCAATGTGTATATTGTGGTTACTGTTCAGTATGTCCAACCTTTAAGGAACTAAAGTGGGAAACCTACCATCCTCGAGGTATTTTAGAGCAAATCAAGATGTATTTCATAGAAACAACGAAAGAAGAACTAAAAAATGATGTTTCTAAATCCCTCTTCGATTCTATTTTTGCATGTACAATGTGTAAAGCATGTGAAAATATTTGCATTGCTGATATTCCTTTACTCAAAATCTGGGAGCAAGTAAGACAAGAATCTTTCAAAAAAGGTCGTTGGAATCCTGAATTACTCTCATTGTATAACAAAGTGAAAGATACGCAGAATATCTTCGGATTACCTAAAGAAGAAAGAGTTTCATGGGCAGAGTTAGCAAATTTAGTCATGACTAAGCGGACACTAAGAAAAGCGTCTGTTGCTTATTTTGTTGGCTGTCAAGCTTCGTATTCAGGTAAGATGGAAGATGTAGCTGCTAGTGTTGTTAAAATTCTAAGAAAAGCAAGAGTTGATTTTACAATACTTGGAAATGAAGAGTGGTGCTGTGGCTCTCCGGTATTTCTAGCAGGAGGATACTCAGTTGGCAAATCTTTTGCTAAGCACAACTTGGATCAATTAAAGAAGTTAGGAATAAAAAGAGTAGTCACTGCTTGTGCAGGATGCTATAGGGCTTTCAAAATTGTCTATCCACGTATTTTAGGAGATAAATGGGATATAGAAATCTTACACATCTCAGAACTAGTTGCTGAATTATTGGCTGAAGGTAAGTTAAAGTACAAGAAAACGATAAAAGAGAAGATTACGTTTAAAGATCCTTGTGAACTTGTAAGACATTGTGGTCTTATCGAACCTCCTAGGGATGTAATAGAGAAGATACCTGGAGTAAGATACGAGGATTTACCATCCAACCGCGAAGACGCATTATGCTGTGGAGGAGGAGGATTACTCAAACTTAATGATCCTGAGCTAGTACAGCAGGTTAATTTACGACTGATAGATGAAATAGAATACTCTGAGGCGGAAATCGTGGTTAACGGATGTCCCACGTGTTTAGATACAATTCGTCAAGGGGTTAAAAAGAAGGGTCTTGATATTGAAGTACTAGACCTTGCTGAGTTAGTAAGAAGAGCAATAGGAGAATAATGAAATGAAAAAGAAAACTAGAACAAAATTTGTTAGATATCTGGGAAAGCAGATGAAAGAAAATGCTACAGCATTACAAATTTATTCTAGAGATATGTCAGAACTTCCTAGTCTCACAAAATTGCTATTCAACAGTACTCCTGATGGTATTATTTTGCCAAAAAATGTAGAAGATCTTCAAAGAATTTACAATTTAGCAAATGAAACGAGAACACCCATCATCCCAAGAAGTGGAGGAACATCCGGTTTTGGAGGAAGTATTCCGTACAATAAAGGACTAGTAATTGATTGTAAAGGAATTACTAGCGATATTCTTATCGAGCCAATCGATCAAACTGTAACTACATCTCCATCAATTATTTTTTCGGAATTACAAAATAAATTGAAGTTGCAAGGTTTCTCTTTGTGCTCCTATCCTTCAAGTTTTTATTCTGCAACAATAGGTGGTTGGATAGCACATGGAGGACATGGTATAGGTAGTCTCCAATACAGTAGTGTAGTAGATCAAATTACAGAAATGCAAGTTGTTTTGCCGAATGGTCAAGTTGAAATTTATACCGAAAAGGATGACATCTCTCTCTTTTTTGGCTCCAATGGAACATTAGGAATTATTACTGAAATAAAATTGAAAATCAAGTTTGATATACCAATAAAGCAATTTGGATGTATTTTTGACTCACCATATGAATTGATGAAAGGTCTTAAGGAATTACAACAAGTCAATCCATTTTCGGTATGGTTTCTCAATCCTTCTCAAGTCTCAGCCTTTAATGACACCTTCGGTTATAATCTCCCACGCAGTTTTGTAGTAATAGTATCAAAAGAGATAAGTTTCGAGGAAGAAGAATTAGAATTCAGTAATAATTTCAATAATACTATAAGAAAAGCTGGAGGACAGATTCTTGATAAGAGGTATTTCAAAGATATATGGAATTTCCGTTTCAAAACATTTGCAATGTTAAAAGAATTTCCATATTTCCTGGTTTCTGAAGTTATTTTACCAATAGAAACAAGCGTAAAATACCTTAGAAAATTAACCAATCTGTTTGAAGGAAAATTGAGAGCGGAAGGAGAACTTATCTCAGGTACACATTATTCTCTATTGCTCTATCTGCCTATAGAGGAAGTTATCGGTGATTTCAAGAAATCACTTCTTATTTTGAATCTTAATAAACATGTATTAAAAAGTAAGAAAATTGGTGGTTTTCCTTACTCTACTGGTTTGTGGTTTGCGGGTTATTATTCCCAGATATACGGTAAGGAACAGTTTAAACGATATAAGGAATTCAAGAAGAAAATAGATCCAAAAAATATCAGTAACCCAGGAAAAGTTTGTTCACCTAAACTAAGAATTTTTCCATTATTTAGTTTAAAATTTGTTATAAGAGTCGCAAGTGAGTTTTCATGATAAATATAGAGCAATACATCTTTCCAGATAATTTAATGTATATGACTGGAGAACCTGGTCATATTTGGATAATGAAGATTTCAGAAACTATCGTCAAAATTGGCGCAGATGATTATGTATCTAAGAGAGCTGGAGTTATTGAATATGTTCGCACCATGAAGGTGGGCAAAAAGGTGAAAAAAAATCAGGTAATTGGAACCTATGAAAGTGGAAAATGGATAGGTCAAATCAAATCTCCCTTTGAAGGAGTTATAGTTGAAAAAAATGAAAAACTAAAAGCTCAACCTGATTTATTAAATTCAGATCCCTATGGGGAAGGATGGATTGTATCGCTAAAGATTCAGAATTACGAAACTGAAATAAAAGAACATGATAATATAGTTTCAGTGGGGGAGGAATTAGAGAAATACATACGTTGGCGTATAAGCCAAGAATAAATTTTTATAATCAATTTTTACTTTTACATTCGAGATGTTATTCTGGATACTTCTATTACTTGCTTCTCTTCAAGGTATTATAGAGTGGCTACCAGTAAGCTCAGAAGGGCAAATCATTATTGTTTCAAATCTTTTGAATATTGATTCAGATAGTGCTTTGGATCTTGCCCTTTGGCTCCATCTCGGAACATTAATTGCCGTATCTATAAAATACTATAAGGACATATATCTGTACTTCAATCCAAAAATAAGCGATCCAATAATAGTGAAATGGAGATGGTTTTTGCTTCTAAGCACCATAGGAACAATTATAGTAGGAGTTCTATGTTATATTTTAGTTCGCTATGTGACTATTGATCCTGCAATTGGGGAATATGTGATGTTGATAGTAGGAATTGCACTTCTAATCACTGCAGGACTGTTGTTCTATGCAAAAAGACAACAGAAAACCGGGAAGAAAATTGAGGATCTTTCTAAAAAAGAAATGACCTCAATTGGATTATTACAGGGATTCTCAATTATTCCAGGAATAAGTAGATCTGGAATTACTCTGAGCGGACTACTTTTTATGTCAGTAGATAAAGATGAAGCAATTAAGGGCAGTTTTATAATGAGCATTCCAGCTGTAATGGGTGGATTTATTCTCAACCTTCTGGATAAATTAATCAAGAATGAAAACATTTTTCCAGCTGATTGGTGGATGATTATTATTGCTATAATTGTGACAGCCGTACTTGGTTACTTGACAATGGAATTATTTATTCGTATAGCAAGAAAATATAATTTTGCTGCAATATGCGTAGTTTTAGGCCTTTTAACTATCATTCTATTCGCTTTGAGATGGCTTCCAAGTTGATTGGAATAACCTTTTACAATTGATATATCGGAATGATTTAAATAAGATATGTACAATAGTAAAAAAGGAAGTTACAAGTAGCGAAAACATTAAATTAATTGAGACTGATACTTAGATGTACTGGTAAAACAATCCGGCTCCTTGACTTAATACAAGATAGGTGAACATATGTCTTTCTATGAATTTCGAAAACGTATAATGGAAGAAAAAGCTAAGCGCGAAACAAAAGAAAAGCAAATTAGAACAGAAAGCACAGTGCAACAAGAATCAGTTGTTGGGAGAAATAAATTTAGTGTAGCATTATTAGGGTTAGAAAGAGCTGGAAAAACTTCTTTGGTCAAAAAATTGCTAAAGCAAGAAGATATTATGGTCAGACCAACCTATGGAGTAAATCTAGAAAATTACCAATATAGAGATCTTAATTTTACATGTTTTGATCTTGGAGGGCATCAACCTTTTCGTTTAAGTTTATGGAAAAAATTTATCGAGCGCGCAGATGCAGTTATCTATTTAGTAGATTCTGCAGACCATGTTAGATTTGATGAATCTAAACAAACTTTTTGGCATTATATAAATTTCGCAAAACAAAATGCTCCGGTGTTATTTTTAGCAAACAAAAGCGATTTACCAAATTCAAAAGAGCTAACAGAAATTAATG
>JAGXNV010000076.1 GCA_019894795.1 Candidatus Heimdallarchaeota archaeon
AATATTAACCATATCATTATAAAGGATTGATAATTTATTTTTATTGACATAACAAGTAGTGAATTCATTAGAATTAATCTCAAAAGTTTTGAGATAGAATCTGATTATTTCATAAAGAATATATTTTGGTGGAAAAATATCGTTCAATATATTTGATGCGTTTGAAATTTGATGTTCAATAAATCTTTCTTCAGATGGGAGATTTAAAGGAATATAGCTTGAATACATTGAAGAAGATAGTTCTAACTGCCCTGCTAAACATAATTTAGATAGATTTTTGATGATTGTTTTATTTCCCCACATATTTGATAGAACGAATAAAGAATTTACTGATATTGTTCCTTTAGCTGACCTATTTGCAAGGAACCATTGAATAATTTTAGTATATTTATCATACTCATCTAGTGGAACTGGATCCAAGAATCGCGAAAAATTATAATGCGTCGATATATATACTGTCATAGTAGAGTATAGTATCTTTACTTTAAAATCTCTTTCTCTCCAAACGCATAAAATTATATTAATCAATAAAAAAACTAAGCAATTCTTTAAAATTTTTGTTCTATTAACTGTTTTATGCCCTTATGAAATTTCTGTACTGAGGCGCGTCTAATGACCTTTGATTAGTTAGCTTTATATACACGGGTGCTTATGGTAACATAGTGTTAATGATGAGTGATGAACGTTGCCCCAACTGCAATTCAAACGAGATAACTAATGACTACTCTCGTGGTGAATCAATTTGTATGAACTGTGGTCTATGTTTATCTAAGTTAATTGATACTACTCCTGAGTGGAGAAGTTTTACTGCTGAAGAGAAATCTAATAGAAGTAGGACCGGTGCTCCAATCTCTTCATTGAAATCTGATTTTGGGATTTCGTCCCAAATTAGTTTTAGTAACATGGATATTTATGGAAAGAAACTTGAACCTGCTGTTGTAGCAAAGATGCGCAGATTGCGATGGCTAAATAGACGAGATTCAAGATCCCACATAAGAAACCTTCGAATAGCTTTACGAGAGTTAAAAAGAATTGTTAGTCAGCTTGAATTAAGTGAAGAAATCGCAGAAGCTGCTGCAACAACCTATCGACGAGCATTAAAAGCCGACCTAATCCGTGGAAGAAGTATTGAATCTATGGTGGCCGCTGCAGTATATATTGCCTCTCGACAATACAACAATCCTACAACACTTAAAGACATCGAAAAACAAATCAATGCTGATAGAAAGGTTATTGCCAGATGCTTCAGGATATATGTCCAAGAACTAAATATGAAGCCAACACCAATTGATCCTGCAGTACTATTATCTAAGTTATGCGATGAATTAGATTTAACCACCGCAACTCAAAATGAGGCTTTGAAAATTTTGGAGGAGAGTAGATCAAGACGTTTAGATATGGGTAAAAACCCTCTAAGTGTCGCTGCTGCTGCAATCTATATTGCAAGCATCAGAACAGGAGAGAGAAGAACCCAACAACAAGTTGCTAAAGTAGCAAAGACAACACCAGTTACATTAAGAAACCGTTTCAGAGAAATAGTCGATTCTCTTGATTTAGCAAATGTAATTGTTAAAAGAGGAGCTGCAAGTGCTCCTGTGTATGTTAGAGACCCATGGAAATTCTAAAAACTTTATTTCTTTTCTAACTTTTTATTTTTCCTTTCTTAATATTCTTTAGCTAATAGTATTACCAGCATGTTACTACTGTATTAATCTGGTTTTAAGTATTGAACATCTTTTGTTGCTTGGTGGAAACCATATGGGTTTAAAGCGATTAGTTACACGTAATTCTACAGCAAAGAACGAGGAAATTAAAATTGTTAATCAACCACCTAGTGTGAAATTCTACTCTCTTCTTGATGTTGTAAAAACTGAGAGAATCATTGAAGAAGTTGAAAAGGGGAACCTAGTTTTTCTAAACATTGGACGAATATCAGCATTCCCAGAACGAAAAAGAGACTTTCTTAAAACACTCAAAGATAGATCCTCTGAACTTCATGCAACACTTAAGATGGTTTCAGAAGAAACAGTCATGGTTGCTCCTCATTCAGTACCTATAGAAATTAGATCTTTATCACCTTTGAATATTAGCAAAAAGAATAGAAACGATTCTGATTAAATAAGTGAAAAGAACTTGATCTAAATCATCTTCTTTATGATTTCTTTTGCTTGTTCTAGTATTTCAGGTATTTTATCTATAGATGGACCACCACCTACAGCTACTTCTCCCTTACCTCCTCCTGACCCACCAGCGATTTTTGAAAGTTCTCTAATTAGCTTAACTATATCAAAATCAAGTTTTTCATTTCTAGCACCAACTAAAACCACCTTATTATTGTCAGCTGAAACTAGAACGCTTACACCATTTGGATACATATGCACAGCTTGTGTAGCTTGAACAATCAACTCCTTCTGCTCTCCACTTGTTTCTTTAATGAATACTTCTAGATTAGCTATTTTTTCAGATTTTGTTGTGTTATTAGAAAATTGTAATTCAGCTACTTTCTTCGTTAGTGTCTCGATTGTTTTTTTCTGTTCTTTCCATTCATTGAAGAATCTCTTAGCAGTTTTTGGTAGTATTTTGGGTTCGACACTTAGTATTAATGAGGATTCCTTAAGGATATTTTCCTGTTCTTGTATATATTTTAGAGCAGGTTCACCAGCAAGGATAGATAATCTAACAATACCATCTTGTATTCTTTCGCTTCCAGTTATTTTTATTATTCCAATATCTCCAGTATTATCCAGATGAGTACCACCACAAGCTTCTACATCCCATTTATCAATTGAAACAATATGTAGAGTTTTTCCTGGAACAACTCCACCTTGATAAATATGAAAACCATAATCTCTTTCAGCTTCATCACGATTGAGCTCTAATTTAGAAATATCGCGTTTCTCGAAGACTATCTTATTTGCTGTCATCTCTATTTTCTGAAGGTCTTCTGAACTGATGGATTGGTAGTGAGTTATATCTAATCGTGCTTTTTTCTCAGTTTTATCTGCTCCTGCTTGCCATATGTGTCTCCCTAAAATCTCTCTTGCGGCATTATTCACAACATGGACCGCAGTATGATGACGCATGATTGCCATCCTTCTACCAAAATCAATCTTACCAGAAATTAAGTCCCCTTTCTTCAAATCGCAAGCTTCTTTTAGCTTATGTAAAATAGTTGAACCTTTCTTAATCACTTCAACAACTTGAAACTTTAGATTTTCTTTTTGAATATATCCTGTATCATGAACTTGTCCCCCACCAGTGGGATAGAACAAAGTTTTTTCAAGAACCAGATATTGTTTTTCAATTACTGCTAAAATTTTTGATTCAAATTCATATTCATAAACATCTGAATAATAAAGAGGTTCTGTATGATATTCTTTATCGATGTTTAATTCATCTTTCTGTTCTGATTCCTTCAACTGTTTCTTCTGTTCAGTAAAATATTCTTCAAGCTTTATGTAGAAATCTGCAGGAACATCAATCTCAATTTCTCTCTCATTTGCAAGTTCTTTTACCATCAATGGGTTTATCCCGTTATTTTGATAAAGATCTACAAGTGTTTTAAAGTTAAATTCTGTTTTCTTCTGCAAGAGCTGATTAATGAGCTTTCTACCAGATTTCTTAGTTTCACCATATCGTTTTACCTCTAGGTCAACAATCTTGTGAATATCATTTCTATGCTCTTTGACTCTTGGAAAAGAGACACTTAGATTATCAATCTGAAGGTCGAAAAGTTTGTCTATCGAAAATTCTAACTTGTATAGCTCTTTTAGAGCAATAATTCTCCTCAAGAGAACTCTTAGATTATACCCTCCACCAACATTAGATGGAATTGCTCCATCTGCAATTGTCATGGATAGCGTTCTAGCATGATCACCAATAGCATAAATAGCTTCTTGAGGTCCAAGAATGGCTAACATCTCTTCATAAGTCATGCCTAGATTCTTAGCTAGTTCAATACGTTCTTCCTTTAGGTCTTTGACTTCCTCTACGGCTAATAATCCTGATAATTTGCTATACTTTAATAGAAGATTTTGGTCTACTTTATACCCATTTTCATTCTGTAGATAGTTAACCACGTTTGGAAAAATTGCTTCATAAATTGTTGGTGTTCCTTGAGTAAACCAAGATATTCGATCTAATCCCCATCCAACATCTATAACTTGCATATCTAGTTTTCTAACTGAACCATTTTCAAATGCATATGCAATGAAGACATTGTTTACAAGTTCTGTACCAAAGGCAAAAGCTTCCAGATTAGGACCAAAATTTCCTCCTCCTGACCATATACCCTCTGCATAGGTTATTTCTTCCGGTTTTAAGCCTAATTCTTCTGTTAGATATAGGAAGTTTAAATCAATGCATCTATCCATCCAATATCCTTCAGTCAGTCTTTCTGAGTTGAATGCGTGCTGACCAAACATGACAAAGCTTGTTAGATGTCTAGCAGTTTTACCAATATTGTCTATATCCGAAAATTCCCCACCTGTTCTAATACACATCTGAGGTACTACAAGAGGATTTGCTGGAGGATCAATTATCCCCTCAATTACCCAAGGCTGAAAATCTGCAATTGAAGCAATAGTAAAATCCATATCTGCTCTCCATCTGGAGACAACAGGATAGTCCTTTATTGCTGTATGACCATGCTTAACAAAGAAATCTGTTAAATTTCTGATTGTTTCATCAAAATTCAGATTCTTTCCTTTTTTCCCTAAAAATTGATAACCACCTGAGCATCTAGTATCTCCACAAGTCTCCTTATCAGGAATTAAAGTCCAGAAATTATGATTACATATGGGACATAGTTTTCTAGTAAATCCCATCTCTTTGAAAAGTCTTACTTGATAATCTTCTTTTTTGAACCTTTTTTTTAGCTGTTCTTTAGATATGGACATTAGTAATCTAAAGTCAGAATCGAATTGAAATATAATAAAATTTTGTTTTAATAACAATTAATCGAACTGACAATATCTTTTTAATGGTTTTTTGTATCATTTTTATATGAAAGAGATTCAAATCAAAGAATTACGAGGGGATGATATAGATCCTATACTTGAAATGGCATTTTATGCGTTTTTCAGCTCTCCTGGTAATGTTGAACAATTGATTAAAAATAAACCATTTTTCAAAGAGGATTTGTGTTACGCTCTATATGAAGATGATAAAGTAGTAGCAGGATTGATGCTAAAACCAATCATGCAGAATGTGCGAGGTTCAGTAAAACCTATGTGTGGGGTGGCAGAGGTTGTTACAAAACCAGAGGCTAGAAGACAAGGATATGCTAATAAACTTATGAATCTTGCATTTGTAAAAATGAAAGAGAAAGGACAAATTTTTTCGACTCTTTACCCTTTCAAAGAGTCATTCTATGAACGATTAGGTTATATCAGCTTTCCTCAATATCGTAATGCTATCTTTTCTCCAAGTTCTTTGACTAATTTGCTAAAAGAAAAGTATGAAGGTACAGTTGAAAGAGTTAACATAAAAGATGGATTAGATATTTATTTGGATTTCTTAGAGGATTTCCAGAAAAAGACACATGGAATGGGAATAAAGCATCGAACTGAACAAGATCGATTGAAGGAATCTCCTAATTTCTGGTTAGCATTTGCAAAGAATTCTGAAGGTAAAGTCATTGGAATAATGACTTATCGCATAACAGGTTTCTGGAAAGAACTAAAAGTAAGAAGTTTCTATCATGAAAATTCACTAGCGAAGTATCTATTATTGCAATGGTTAGCTAATCATGCTGATCAGGTTAGGGAAGTTCATCTTCCAGTATTTCCAAATGATTATCCAGAAACATGGAACAACGATACATTCTGGGGAGAAAAAGGTAAAATAATGAACAGAGAATGGGTTCCATCATGCATGGGGAGAGTCGTAATAGTAAACAAACTCAATGGATTAAATGTTGGAACAGGACATGTTTCAATTAAAATAATCGATGAGCAATGCGAATGGAATAATACTTCATATTCCTTCACTAGTAATAACGGTATCTTGGAGGTTTCTGAGACCTCTGATTATGATTGTGAACTTACAATACAAGGATTTTCGGCAATAATATATGGGTGCTATAATCTAGATGATTTTCCATTTAAGGGATGGGGAGATATTTCTGAGGAAATTAAAAAAACGATTAAGTTCTTATTCCCTCCAGCATATCCTTATCTTCATGCAGACTTCTGATTCTCAGAAGTTATTTCTTTTTTTCACATAAGTGCTTCCCAAATAGTGGGGGCTGAATCTGGATAGAAATTCTTGATGTCTTTTATTTCAATAGCTATTTGTCCAGTTTTCCCATGAACAGAAAAGGGCATCCTACTTACTCTTCTTGTATCCATTGTAACTTTTCTGTCAATTCTAGGATATCTGCGTAAAACTATTTCACTTGATAATTTCTTTCGAACAGCTGAATCATCTGGAATTAAGATATTATATTTCGTATGATCAAAATCTGTACTATTCTGAACTTGTTTAATGATTTCTTTTGCCTTATTTATGGATATACCAAATTCATGTAATTTTTTAGGAGTGGACTTTTCAAGATAAGATTTAGCTGTTAAAGCATAGATTCTATTTCTCAAAGGTTTTGCTTCATTGGGAATTTCGTCTATAGATTGAGATCTCTTTTCATCATGAATAAATGTTAAATAATCAAGTATTGCAACTCTTTGTCTTTGATCAAAATCTTGAGTTATTGAATCCTTAACCCATCCATGCACTCCTCTTCTTCCAGAAAAAAACCAGACTATATCTTTGAAACCAAAATCTTCTCTCATGGTTTTATCAATAAATACCGCTGCATCTTGTACAAGAGACCAACATTCTTTACAATATTGATCACCTTGACATCCACAAGTTCTCACTAAATCATATTCGTCAATATCTATATCATAGATGAACTCTCTGTAACTCCATTTTATTTTTTGAATAGGATGTTCTCTAGACGGTGGAGTCTCATAAACAGCTCCAACATAAGAGTGTTTAACGGACTTATTAACCATAAAATCAAGAAGTTTTTCTGTATTCTGAAAAGAGATGTTTCTTACAAATCTATCTTGACCTACAACAAAACCAAATTCTCTGTTCTTGAAATTTGACAGACCAATATATGCCATAAAGGTATCAATAGGAAACTTCTTTTCATAATACTCTGAAAGAATTTCTGGAGTCAATTTTTCATCCATTTTTAATCCTCTTTCCCTTTAGTAACTTCCTCTTTCTTTACAGGAGTTTCGGTATCCTTCTTACTATAGAAACGTTTGTAGGCGTCTTGAGAATATTTTAGCATATGATTTATTTGAAAACCTCTAACTTTCCAACCTGTCAATAAAGAGAAGTAACGTGCACAAGCAGATTGATGTTTTTGACTGATTATTAGTCTAGAAATTTCTTCTATAGCTTTTTCTACATCCTCGCTTTTTCTATCAGCCATTTTCACTTTAATATCTTCATTAATTTCTTCTAATTTTTTATGTGCCCAGTAGCAGAAATACCCGTCTATACATGTTTTACAACTTGGGGGATCATAATCAATACCGCCGCCTGTTTTACCATAAATATGATTAATTTGGTATCCAACTCGTTGGGTAAATTCATCATAAGTCATACCCACATTGTCAACTGAATTACTATACCAAAACTTAAGTTGGTCTTCAACACTCATTCCTATTCTTTTAAGAAAAGTTCCTAATTGCCAGTTCTCAACATGTGATAAATGACCTTTTGCTTGTAATGTAGCTACTAACTCCTGAATGCAAGGTGGAAAAATATCTGGTTTTGTATAGATGGCGTCTCCTTCATCAAACCCTATTGTTTTGTAATCACCAGAATAACGTGTTGATCTAGCAATCTCTGCGATTCTATCTTTTATTGGTTTAACTGTTTGCTCTAATTCTTTGTCTTTCTCTATAAGAGCTTTAGATTTTTCAATGACATCTTTAAGTTGTTTCTCGAATTCTCTCTTCACTGCTAAGCGAATATCGGCTAATCGAACAATTGCCCAACCATGGTAGAGTAAAGCTTTCTTAGCTCCAACAACCTTGGGGATTTTGTGAAACTGCACAGCCAGTCTAGTGTCTAATATTTTCGTTTTAGATCCATATTTTGTTTTAGCATACTTAGCTGATCTGTATCTAGTATCTGCCAGATTAAATTTACGGTTAAGGTCGATCTTGTAAAAGTCGTTAATTTCGTCTGTTGTTTTTACATTATTGTTACCATACAAATCACGTAATACTTGAATTCTTTCTTCAAATTTAGTACTACTGATAAAGCGAAATTCAAAAAGATCACCTTCAACTTCTACTAACCACGAAGTTAATCTTGGATCTGTTGTAACTGCTAATCTTAGAAGGAGGTGTCCTCCAAATTCTTCTGATTTGGCAGTAAGCCAATCTCCATCAGACATCCATGTAGGTTTATTAATTATCCATTCATCCTCAGCTAAAAAACGTTCTAATCTAGTTTCTGCGAACTTGTACCAATTAGCAATATCAATACTGATATCTCCTGGATCTTTTAAAATGTACCAATCTGGAAGTTCGACAGACATAAGATACTCCTTTATCTATTTTAATAGTTAGTCTGACTTATTAAAAAATTGTGCTAAAGTTCTTTGATTCACATCTATTTTCTTGAGATTGGATATCTTGACACCTACTAATCTAATGTGAGTAGGATCCTTTATATTATATTCCTCTAATAATGATTTTACAACCTCTCTAACTTGTTTTTCTGATGTTTCGTGACATAGAAGGGAATGAGCTCTTGTTGCCGTTTCAAAATCCTTAAAACGAATCTTTAGAGTTATCGTTCTAAAATGCATCTTCTTTTCTTTAGCTTTTGAAACGATAGTTTTAATCGCAGAATCTATATGCACCCAAATATCTGGCCAAGAAGAATATCGATTAAAGAAAGTTCGTTCTTCACTTATAGATTTTCTTTCATGACTTGTGAACTTTTCATCAGTTTTTTCTATGTTGTAGCCATTAACTAATTTCCAAGTTTTCAGGCCATACTTTCCAAATTTCTGAAAAACCAACTGATAAGGTAGTTTTGCTAAATCTCCACAAGTTTCAACTGAATGATTTTTAAAAACAATGTAACTTTTTTTACCTATTCCTGGTATTGCTGTAATTTTCAATGAGTGCATAAAATCACTTATTTCTAGAGGTCTAACCACAGTTAGTCCATTTGGTTTATCTACTTCACTGGCTATTTTTGCTAATATTTTAGTGGGAGCTATACCTATTGAACATGTTAAATGTTCACTTGCAAAAATATCATCTTTGAGCTCAATTGCTAGTTTCCTTGCCTCTTCATAATCACTTACTACGTTAGTTACATCTAAATAAGCTTCATCATTTCCAGCTATTTTCATAACTGGTGAATAATTAGAAAGAACTTGCATAATGTTCTCAGATACCTTTGAATATAGTTTGTACGTGCCTCTGACCATCGTAACATGAGGGCATAACTTTACAGCTTGAGATATAGGCATTCCTGAATGGATCCCATAAACTCTAGCTTCATAGCTACATGTGCTTACCACTCCTCTTTTAGTTTGAGGATTTCCTCCAACGATTAAAGGTATTCCTGCAAGTTTAGGATTCTCACGAATTTCAACATTAGCAAAAAAAGCATCTAAATCCATGTATAAGATGATTTTATCAAATGTTTGCTCTTTTTCAGAGAAATATGTCATTTGATTTGCTAAAGTCATTGCAATACAGTAATGTGATTTGAATATAAAAATGCAAAAAAGTAAAAAATGAAGAAGAAAGGTTATTTTTTCTTCTTAAGATAGAAAATTATTGTAAGTCCAAATAACCCTACAATTGCTATGAGGAAGCTTATCGATGTGGGTCCAGGATCTGTAGGAGCCTCTACAGTTCCAGGCGAGGGGGTGTCAATAATGAAATCTGTGTTACAATCATTTGTGTCCTCGTTAGCAGGAACCCTTTGTAAAGTCTCATCTTCACCAGTAGCAGATCCACTCCACGAAGTCGTTCCAGAAGCAACACCAGACCCCCAAGCAACTGCATCTTTAACGTATCCGCCTGAATCTTTGAGAATGACTTCATCACCTGTGTTTCCAAGAGCAAGATTTCCTAATCCATAATCAGCTGCTGAAACTGTAATTCCTAAAGCAGACATTTCACTCACAAATGTAGCACTGTCTTGAGCAAAAACTAATACTTCTCCACTAGCTATTTGAGCACCTTCCGGAATTACATATTCTCCTTCATTATCTGTAAGCATCCATCCTTCAATGGATAGACTGAAACTAAAACCATTATAGATTTCAGCATACTCACCATTAGGTTCAGCATCTCCATCATATCTTACTTCTGATATAAGCAGAAGCCAATCATCATCGTTTACAATATTAACTTCTTTTTCGATTTCTATTGGACTTCCAATAGTTGGAGTACCTATTACTTTAACAGTATGAACGCCATCAGAGTATGATGTGGTATCAACTGAAGTGCTAACAATTCCTATAGGATCTGTCCAAATGTGAATTGATGTAGCGTCGATAAGTAATTCTCCTGAAGTATATGTATTTACAGCAAAAGAAGCTTGGAAATTGAATGACCCAGAAGCAATTCCTCCCGGTTTTGGTGATACAAGAGCCACTGGTTGAGTAAAACCTACAGGCGTCTCTGAATTAGCCCAATCAAAATCAAAAACTTTTTTGAAATAAGCTGCAATATTAGCATTTTTTACAATAGCTCCTGATTCCCTGTTGTTTACTACTGAATTATTTGACCAATTTATACTGGACACTTGAACAATTTCATTATCAACAGAGACATATTTATTGTGATCAGTCATACCCTTGAAAAATTTGATTTGAATTCCATTATTGATTAAAATTTCTGTAACGTTTTCAGTAGCAGAAACAGGTTCAGGTATTAACACTCTAATTGATACTCCACTTAAAGCTGCATCTATTAAATCATACAACAGCTCGCAATCAAATTTAATGTATTGAAGCTCTAGATCAATTGTTGAAGTAGCATTCTCTATTAAGCTGGAAAGTAGTTCATAACTGTTATCTGGAGAAAAGATTGGAGTTACTTCTGCGTATTCTATGAAAGTTGTTGCATTTACTTGAGATACATAAGTTCCTGTTTCTTCACTTTGAAGATAACCGATATGGGGTGATGATGAGTAAGGTGTAGAATAATGTGCGCCATCATCAAAGAAAACATCTTCAAAATAAGCTGCGATTGAGGCATCATTGAAAGCGAATCCCATCTCTCTATTGGTTCGAGCATTAGTCGATTGGGGGATGCTAGATGGTGCCCAATTTCCTGAATAAACATATGCTATTTGACTATCTACTATCCAGAATTTTGAATGAGTGTATGTAAATTGTGATGCTTGAATCCATGATACATCAATTCCTGCATCATTTAATCTCCATGCTGATTCGTTGGTATAATCGTTTTCATATGAATTTAAACGTCGTTCTGATAGTTGAACTACGACATCTACTAGACGAACTTTAGCTGCTATTAGTTCGTTCACTAACGCTTCACTTGAGAGCGTGTATACTTCCAGATAGAAGGATGTTGTAGCTGCTCTTATAGAATCTATAACTACTTTAAATGCATTATCTGGACCGACAAATGTTGTTATATTGTAAGTCCCCTTAAAAGTTGTTGTTGATATTGCATCAATTGAACTTCTTTTTGTTGTAATCAAGCGACGTCGTCATCGGATCATCTTTGAACTTCATCTCTTCATTGTTTATCCCGTCCTTAAAACTCATCGCGCATTTCGCGAGCCACATCGGATCATATCC
>JAGXNV010000077.1 GCA_019894795.1 Candidatus Heimdallarchaeota archaeon
AGATAGGACCACCCTATGTTGGTCCTATGGCTGGGCTTCGTAGATATTCTTATTCATTAGTTCAGTCTCTTGTCAATCTTGACGTTGATATTCATGTAGTAACTACAACCAAAATTCCGGATGATGATGAGTTACTTGATAGAGAAAATGTCCATTTCTATTACTTATCCCCTCAAATTTCAGCAAAAGGAGCTTATAGTACTCAAACACACTTTTACGCTCGAAATCATCGTAAATTCTCTAAGCAAGCTTTCGAAGTATTCGAGGAACTTAGAGTAGACATAAAGTTCGCCCTAATTCATTCAACAGAAGTTTCTGCATACTTCTTTGCAAAGGCTAAAAGAAAGAGAGAAATGACGATCCCATTAATTATTTCAGTTCATGGAGCAGTTACAACAGGTAATTTGAAGTCTAAATTATTTGTGAAGCGTCCTTATTCAAGGTTGTTAAGAAGAACTATTGCACATTGTGATTATATTGTAACTAATTCCTATTCCCTCTTGGAAAAAATCAAGCGACTCCCGAAAAAAACTAAAGGTAACATAGAACTAGTTCAAACTGCTCTAGATTGTAAAAAATATTCTCAAATTCCTAAAATTGAGGATATAGAAACTTTCAGAGACAAATATGACATTGACTCAAGTAAAGTAAATATCTTGCTTCAAGGACCATTTATTACAAGAAAACGGCAGTTAGAAGTGATTGATCATTTCCCTGCAATTATAAAGAAACATCCAAATGTTCATTTTTTGGTTATTGGAGAAGGACCACTACTACAAAAAATTAAAGAGAAAATAGTACACTATGATATTGACGATTACGTCTGTTTAACGGGTTATATCAACGAAAAAGAACTTATTTTAGCATATCACATAAGCAATATAATGTTATATCCTGGGAGAGAAGGAAGTTTTGGAATATCAATTATTGAAGCAATGGCAACAGGATTATCAATAGTTGCTGTTGATCTACCTCCAGTGAATGAAATGGTACCTGAGGATTGTAGGTGCTTATATCCTCTAGAAAGGGAAAAACTTCTAGTCGAAAGAGTTACAGAAATAATCAATAATAAAGAAGAGAGTATACAACTCACATTCGAATCACAAAAACATGCACTAAAGAACTATAGCCACCTTGTAGTTGGTAAAAAGTTATTTAAGTTTTATAAGAGCATAATGAAGAAGTAATCTTCAAAGCGAGATCATGTAAAACAGCATGTTAAATTTAATGAACTGTAATCTGCTAGAATTCCAAATTATCTTTGTTGGTGAGGTAAAGTTTGACACAAGAAAAGAAAGAAGCTCCAAAACGTAAACGGATACTTAATCGTTACAGATTGGCGCATCATCCATTATGCAAGGAATTTTCAGACCATGTGTACCAGATCAAAGGACAAAAGGTATGTAGAGGTTGTGCAAATATGTATTTAGGTGTAATAATAGGAGTTATTTTGGCACCTATTGCTGTTTTTGTATTAAAAATCAATTTTTGGATAGCTTTTATATCTACAAATGTTTTCTATATCTTTACTCCTTTGAGTATTTTACTCAATCCACCACGAATTGTGAAGGATTTCTGTAGACTGTTACTTGGTATAGCTATGATGAGCATGGTGGTAACCATTATTTTGTCAATAATTGAGCTTTTCAAAGGTTTTAATTTTTGGGCACTTGTTGTATTATTAGTCTCAATTCTAATTTATGTTGTGAGCAGAAGATATTTCACACGACTAAGAAGTAAAAAGAATGAGAAAGTTTGCAGAGAGTGTGACCAATTCTATTTACCTAGATGTGAAGGTATGGGACAAAAATTGTCAAGTGAAGAAAAAACCACTAATGTTCTTGATTCAAGTAAGATTTCTAAACAGTAAACTTTTATCTTACTTGTTTTTCTTTGAAGTAACATTGGAAATCTCCAAGTTCTAAACAATAAATTCTTCAGAGTGTTTACATGCGAACTCAATTTACCTTCACTACAATGGATTTAATAGGTCTTGTTTCTTTATTCATTTTTGTACTGACAGCTTTAACAATTGCTGAAGTTCTAAGAAGAAAAGAGATAGTTGGAGGAAGCACTTCGAGAAAAATAGTTCATCTATCAGTTGGAAACGTTGTTTTAGTTTTTCCTTTCTTTTTCTCAAATGTGTGGACAGCTTTAATCGGTCCCATCTTTTTCATTCCCTTTACATATTTCACATCCCCTGCATCACCTATTAAAAAATTTAGATTGAAAGGTGTAGGAGAAGGACACAAGTATGGAACAGTATATTATGCAATTTCTTTAACTGTTTTAGTAGGATTATTCTTCTATCCTGATATTACTAATCAAAGCAATGTAATATTATTTGCTTCATTCATACCTTTAGTTTGGGGAGATGGAATGAGTGCAGTCATTGGAACAAAATTTGGCGAGAAAAGTAGCTATACAATATATGGAAGCACAAAATCACTTTTAGGTAGCTGGACAGCAGCGTTTGCAACCCTTGGAGCAGTTACTGTCAGCTGTCTTATACTAAATCAATCAATGAGAGTGGCCATTTACATAGGATTACTAACAGGCTTCATAACTGCAATTATCGAGGCTATCACTCCTAAAGGATTTGATAACATTGCTATACCTGCTACAAATGCTATAGTTTTGTTCATACTCTATACATATGTTTTACAAGCAGATTTTGAAAATTTGAACTATGTGCTGTCAATAAACTCTATCATCAGTGCAGGAGTAATTGGCTTGCTATTGGCAATACTTGGCATAACTTTCAAAGCATTGACATGGGATGGTGCTATCGCTGGATTCTATTTCGGTTTTATCATCTTGGGTTTGGGATCATGGACATGGGGAGCAATGTATGTTTCATTCTTTTTTATAGGTACTTTGTTTACGTTTGTAGGTAAAGAGAAGAAAAAGGCTGCTACTGAGGAATTTGAGAAAGGAAATACAGCTAGAGACAGTGTTCAGGCAATGGTAAACAGTATTGTCCCTTCCGTTTTAGCTTTCATAGCTATACTGGTCAGAGAACCCATATTAACCATTATGGCGGGGGGAGCATTAGCTACAAGTCTAAGTGACACCCTAGGCACAGAAATTGGTACATTATCTAAAAGAAAACCTAGATTATCAACTAAACCTTGGAAAAAGGTTGATGCAGGTACTCCAGGTGCAATATCATTACTAGGACTTTTTGCATCTATTGTCGCAGCTGCAGTCATAGCAGGTATTGGTTTTGGGGTCAGTTATCTAGATACATATGTCGTAATGCATTCATCAAAACTATTATTCCTTATAGCAGTTATAATTGGAGGATTTTTGGGTTCTTATGCAGACAGTATCTTTGCTTGTACGATACAAAAGATGAATAGATGTCAAAAATGCAATAGAATCACAGAAAAGAGCACTCATTGTGATGAAAAGACGATATTTCATTCAGGTATTGAATGGATGCAAAATGACGTAGTCAATTTATTCAGTGTAGCTATAGGCGCTTTCTTCTCGGCTATAGTTTATATTATTGGGTATTCTATCATCTGACAGATATCATTTATCAGATAAACATTCTATACCCGGAAGTAAGGTTCCTTTCATAACTTCTAAACTAGCTCCTCCTCCAGTACTAATAAAGGAAACATCATCTTGAAAACCAAATTTCTCAAAAGCTGCAGCTGAATCCCCTCCACCAATTATTGTATAAATCTTATTTTCAATGAGATGAGTTGCTATTTCTTTCGTTCCCTTTTCAAATTCTTGCCTTTCAAAAACACCCAGTGGACCTTGCCATATAACTTGCTGAGATTTACTAAGGATGTCTTTGTATACTTCAATAGTTTCATCTCCAAGATCAACACCAACATGATTTTCGTTAATCTCGGTTATGGGAACCTGTTCTATTTTGGATGGATATTCGAGTTCATCACATACAACCACATCACGGGGGAGGTATATTCTTGTACAGCTCGCTTCAGCATTTTTCATATACTGACGGACATCCTCTAGCTTTGAAAGATCCCTAACTGACTTGCCTATAGAGTATCCTTTTGCTAATAGGAAGGTATATGCCATTCCTCCACCTATCAAGATATTATCAGCAACACCAATTAAATATTTGATAACATCAAGTTTATCCTCAACTTTTTTTCCTCCCAGAATTACAGTCAATGGACGCTTAGGTTTTGCGATACAATTCGATATAAATTTCATCTCTTTTTCAACTAAAAAACCATATCCTTTCTCTTCTATGTGGTCGCAAACACCATAAGTAGAAGCATGTCGTCTATGAGCTGTTGCAAAAGCTTCTGTAACATAAACATCTGCTAGTCTTGCCAAACCCTTTGCAAAGTCTACATCATTTTCTCTTTCTTCTGGATAAAAACGGGGATTTTCTAGGAGAAGTATTTCTCTAGCTTTTAGTTTTTTAACCATTTTTTCGACAGAGGATCCAATGCATTCATCAGCTAAATAGATGTTGGAAAGAGGGCAATACTCCTTTAATCTCTTATAAATAGTATCCATTTTCAATGAATCAACAACTTTGCCTTTTGGTCTTCCTAAATGGCTAATAAGTATGACTCTGCAGTTTTCGTTTAGTAAATAATGAATAGTAGGTAAAGTATAACGAATTCGCCTTGCATCAGTGATGTTTCCATGTTCATTCATTGGGACATTAAAGTCAACACGCACTAAAACTCGCTTGTTTCGCAGGTCTAAGTCAGTTAAAGATTTTTTATCTCTAAATTTCAACATATCAGTAAGATCACGTTTTATGTAACCTGCATTGTCCTTCGGTTCAGAAACAAGCATTCAAATTTCTCCTATGGTTGAAGCGATACATATTGAATATACGTATCAGACTACTCTACTGAGAACGTTGAATAAAAAGATTATCCATGAATCATCAAAAAACACATTCGAGATTAAACAGTAAAGATAAGAATGTTTACACCTCTGATGAAATATGAATACTGGAACTATGTCCACTAATTCATTTACAATCACAGAGGGAAGAGCTATAGATTTGGTTGAAATATCAAAAATCTGGAAACAAGTAATAGAAACACATGCAGAGTTCGATATTACATTTACATTAGATAAAGAGGGTATATCTAACTTTCAATTAATGATTGCAAAAGCTCTAACAGATCCTCAGCAAGTTTTATATGTTGCACGAAAGGGAACAGAAATTATTGGTTTTCTTTATGGTTTCACGAAGAAATATTATGGGATTTTCCAAACTAGACTTACTGCTCATGTCTCCGACTTAGCTATAAAAAAAGAATATCGACGCAACAAGATTGGAAGTATTTTAATGGCTACATTTGAGAAGGAATTTGCTAAATCTCAAAACGTTGATGATATATCACTTAATGTGCATATTCAAAACCAGCAAGGATTAACTTTCTATGATAAGTTAGGTTATGAAAAAAGTCTTGTTACAATGAGAAAGAGATTACGGAATGATTAAACCAAGACTAAAGTGGTTTGTAGGAGTATATTCACCGCCAATTTGTTGAAAACCCATTCCACTACCAATTGCAGAAACAGATAGGATTACAGTGCCAGATTCAATAACAAACAAAACTTCTATTTTCACTTTAGGTATTACAATTTTCTCCATAGTGAAGTCGTATTCTTTTTTTTCTGTTGGAGAGAAGTATGAAGTTAAAATAACGTCATCATCTATTATTAATTGTATTTTTACTCTTGCAGAATCCATTGAATCCTCAATTTGAACACAAACTCCCTTAACTCCATCCCTAAATAACAAAGCGGAAAACACTTGTTTTATCACTTTAATTTCACTACCGAGAATTTTCGGAGAAGGTAATGTAGCAGAAGGAGTATATCCCCAAATTTTAGTCATATCTGGTTTAACCTATTTTCAGCTATTAATAGATTTGTTTTATGGGACAATGAAGAATTGCAATTAACTGAAAAATAAAAGAAAAAAGAAAAAAGAAAAGAATTTATTTTCTCTTTTTCATTAAAACATAGATTACGCCTATGATTGCTAATGGAATCACTGCGAATGCAAACTCATATGATGAAGCTGTTGGTGTTTTAACAAACCAATTAATGATGTTGTTAACAAACATTTGTCCATAGTGGACTCCATCGTGATATACACCATTTTCAGTAGTTTGATCATACATGAACTTGTAGTGAGTGTAGAATGCTTCTCCACCAACTATAAGGTGACTGTCGTTAAGATTTGGTAAGTATTCATAAACAACAGCTGGGATATAACCTGTTTCACCTGCATATAAATCTAGTTCAGTTTCGCTTACATCGGAATCTATTGAAGTGCCGTTTCTACCGTATGTTATTAGAACTTCAAGTCTATTAAAGACTGTATAATCTAAACGAATATCTTTGTAATAGTAGCCATCAAAAGCTAGAACAGCACAAGGTCCATGTAGAATAATACCAGCTTCCATACCTTCTGTAAGGTTGTAAACTAGATCATCATATAAATCGTTTCCATAGCCTAATTCATTTGCACCAACTCTATAAGCAGAACCATCATTAAATTCTGGATCTTCTATAGAAGTTGCGTCTAATCTTAGCATTGCACCAATGTAAGCAAGTAAATTGTTTATTGGAGCAGGTTGAAAGATACCAGCATAGTCAGAATCTCCGACTGCAATAAGTAATTTGTCTCCAATTCCTAACCAGGCTTTGATGTCAGCTTTTTCAGCTGCTGTGAATTCATCATCACTTTGGGTTAAGAACAGTGCATCTACTTTATCAGGTAATTCCCATGTCTCATTAATGAGAAGTACAGTATTACCTGCTAATGTTAGATTGTCCATTAGTGGTCCAAGATCATCCATTGTTGTATGATATCCACCATGAGAAAGATCGAATGCAAAAGTTGCACCGGTTGTTGTAATGGCAGTATCATATGCCATGGTAGTTGTTAAGCTACCGGACATCATTCCCACAATTAGAATTAAAGCGAAAATATATTTTCTGTTCATTTATTTCACCGCACATATCTGTGCACGTACTAGTGAAGATATCTACTATTTTAATGTTTTGCCTCACTTTTAAGTAAAATAATTCCCCGACAATAAAGCCATTTTCCAGTATTCTCTGAGATTCTCATATCGTTTTAATAATTAGAATGAATTATTATTTCAATTATATGCTTTGATTTTGACACTTCGTCAATATTACGTATATTTAAAAAAAAATTTGTGTTATTTTCAGTATCAACAATTAATACTTGCAGGTTGTAATTCTATATTTGTACAATAGTTAGGGATACATAAATGATTGAGATATTTCATGTAAGGCATAATAAGTCACGTATACTCACTCCTCAAACAGTTCTTGAGGTAGGAGATAGTATATTACTTGCGGGGAAAGAAGAACAGCTTCCTTTCGTTCAAGCAAATCAAAAATTAAGAGTGCATATTTTACTTATCTCACCTGTAGGAACAATCATTGACTCAGATCAACTGCGCTTAGATGAAACTGGTCTCCGACACATATATCGTTTTCCAATTACTCCAGATCTCTTCTCTGGTACATACTTCCTGCAGATAGATGGGGATTTCAAACGCATAGCTAAAGTTAATGTAAAAACAAAAAAACAATTGATTTATCGGTGGATATTCACCTATGGAGTTAATATAGCTAATCCAAACAATCATCCAATTAATGACTTTACTATTGATATAATGATCCCACCTAACATTTCCCCTATACAGCAAATCACTAAAATAGATTGCAATTTTCACCCTTCCAAACTTATTTCGGACAAAGAAGGAAATAGATGGATGAGGTTTTATTATGCACAGCTCAATCCAAACGAAAAAATAACGATAGCTTATCGAGCTTTGATTATCACGCGGCTAGTTTCGTATGATGTCACAAGAATTAAAACAAAGGAGAGAGATATAGAACATCTCTATCCAGATACTTATCATCATTATACAAAAGATGAACCCTTTATAGATTCTTCTAACAAGGAGATTATCAATATTGCTAGAAAGGTAAGTAATTTTTCTGCATTAAGCAAAGTTATAGCATTTCTAAAATTTCTTAGAGAAAACATACAGTATCTCCCTCAAAGCGGAGATTTTGGGGCAATGTATGCTTTAGAGAATAGATATGGTGATTGTACAGAATTCGCTTCTTTATTTGTTAGTTTATGTAGAGCAGCTAATGTTCCGGCTAGACTCACAACAAGCACAATACAGACTCAAAATGGAGAATGGCAACAACATGCCCAAGCTGAATTTTTCGCAAGTGGTATCTGGATTCCTATTGATCCTACTCTGCAAGAGGACATAAGATATCTTCTAAGGAATCCAGGAAGTATTATCCTTCAGAGAGGGAACACTTTGGGTGAATCACCAATTAGGCAAATTCGCTACTTCTATGAGAATATCTCAAATAATAAAGTAACAATTAACACATATAGTGATATTCAGAACGATAAGGGAAAAATTGTAGGAAAAATGAAAGAAATATCATTAGAATCAGAATTAAAGACAAAAGGAACACTTTTTGAAAATATCTCATGGAAACATTCAATTCCTAATTTGGATTTGGAACATCAGACTAACAACATCGAGATCAGAGTTACAGCACCTGAAACAGCACCTGTTCACAAACCATTTAATATTCCAGTACATCTTTATAATAGAAGCAATGAAGAAGTCACTGGAACGCTTCGAATCTCTTTTGTTAGAGGAGGGATTTATACAAGTCATCTCTTGCCATTACAGTTAGAGAAAAATTCTCATGATCCAATAATGGTGGAGATCCCAGCTTCAAACTTCTTAGGGAAAGCTTTGATAGAATTTATCTTTCAGGATGAAAATGGTGGAAAATTAGGTTATGAACAAAGAAAAATTCATTTTCAATAAAAAAAAAGATGAGCTGGTATTAAATACCAGTTATTGCTTCTGCTCTTGAACCTAAAATAACATTTGTTATAATTAGGCTAACTATTTGGAGAAACATAAGTATCACTCCAAGTGCGCAGAATATCTGGAATTTCAAAGGATTCCAAGCCATGTACCAAGTAATTGTTCCAGCGTTTGCTTGAAATATCAGGAAAATTGTGGTAGAAACTTCTGATAAACAATAAAGGAAGGAAACAAGAGAACCTGCGAACACGTTTAAGGATATAAGAGGAATTGTTATGCTAGTAAATGTTTTTGCTCTACTTGCACCTAAATTGAATGCTGCTTCTTCAAGTACAACATCCGTTTGTTGTAAGCCAGCGTAAGCAGAACGCACAGTAAATGGGAATTTTCTTACTGCGTAACTTAGAATAAGTAGAGTTACCGCTACTCCGATAAATGGATCTAATCTAAGAGAAGAAGTAAGGTAAGCCATAAATTTTGTAAACCAGTTGGGATTTCTAGTAGCGATACCACTCCAATCGAAAGCTCTGTAATAGCCAATTGCTAAAACAATACCAGGGATAGCTATTGGAAGCGTTACCAGTGCATCTAGGAGGTTCCTTCCTCTGAAATCTTTTCTGCTTATAACGTAAGCAGCTAGAGAACCTAGAACAACAATCAGTAACGTTGCTATCACACTATAAACTAACGTGTTAATCACATAGGTTGGAATTTGATACGCGGAAGAAACGAAAATTAACCGGTAATTTTCCAAAGTGAACTTTATATCGCCTGGACTATCGACGCCAAGCGTTTCCATTAATGACATGAGAATCACACCCACATGGACCAAAAGAGAATAAACAAAGAGTAGGAAAAGGAATGGATAAATATAAAGTAATTTCCATCCAGCTTTTGCCATACGATATTGACCTGCTCTTCCTTTTGAAACCATCGAGTATTTTCTAAGAGAGATATATTTTCTTATCACAAAGAACCCAATTATTGCCATTATGAGCAGAATACCTCCCAAGACACATACTTCAGGCGTGATTACTGCTGAACCTGCTCTTGCATAGTTTTCGAAGATGTAATACGTCAGATAATGCTTAGCAGCATTATCACCCATTGCTGCAAATATGATAGGTGTTCCTACATCTTCCATAGATAGGATTAAAACTAGTATTGCTCCAGCGCCAATTCCTGGCATAGCAAGGGGAAGAGTGATAGATCTAAATAATTTGCCACTTCCTGCACCTAAGTTTTCTGCAGATTCCTCCATTGTCGGGTCTATGTTGATAAATGAAGAGAAAGCATTTAGGTAAACTAAAGCGTAGAAGTGTGACGCTTGTACTAAAGCAATTGCTATAAAACCTTCGAAAATTATTTTGAAATTGAATGTTGGAATCAAAAAGAAATTATTGAGAAAACCATTGGGTCCAAGTATTAAACGGAATCCCATACCTGAAATAAAGGGTGGACTAATAAGGGGAGCTAACGCTAATACACTCACCAATCTTTTACCAGGAAATTCAAATCTTGCTAATATAAACGCTAAAGCAGTTCCCAGTAAAATGGATAATATAGTTGTTGTTAAACCAAGAATAATCGTGTTAACAACTACACCACGATTAACACCACTTAGAACTAAGACATTTACTGTTTGAGTATCTACATATTCGCCTACCAGATTTAGATTGGTAATACTAGATTTATCAAGTATTTGTAATCCACCTTTTTCTTGTGCAAGGAAAATCTGATTGGAAGCCTCATCAATAAATATATCTTGAGTTCTAAAGATCGTTGTATTGTAATAACTTTGTTCCAATATATTAGAAGTATTCGAGGAATCTAGGACTGTTATACCGTAATCTAACTGTAAATCATCACGTATAGTTACGTAAGTGTAATTGCCAGAGACATCAACATCATAACACTTGATATCAGACTTGTAACTAACTAATGAAATGTCCAATGGGTTTGTAACATCAAATATAGCATATCCAAATAGTCCCAAAGTTACATATGCGTAATCTCCAACGATTTTAATATCCTGAGCTCTTATTACCCCAATTACTGCTTCATTATTGTAAGTATTTGCTAAAGTGGGGTTGGAAGGATCAGTTACATCATAGACTAGAATACCTGTAGAATATCCAACCAGAAAAGCGTAATTACCAGAAATTGCAATGTTTTTAGTATCTGTTTCTATCGTTACAGTCGATAATAATTGTGGGTCTGTAACATCCGACACGTCAATAATAGAAAATCCTTTACCATTTGCATCAAGATATACAAGATTATTTTCAAACGTCAAGAATTCTGATGAATTTACAATGTTTGGCATGAAACTTACTGGTAAAAATGAATCATAAACATTTGTTATATCGAATATGGTCAATCCGCTTTCCCCAGCAGCTGTGTAAAGGTAATTGCCTTGAATCTCTAAATCCGTAAAGGAGCTGATTTCATCATAATAGTTAGTAACTTCTGTGAGGGAAGACGTATTTGCAATATTGATAATTTCTATACCATCACTTCTTTCCGCAACGAATGCAAGATCATCCTTTACAACAACAGAAACAGATGGTCCTCCTACTTGTTGTTCACCTATTTGAAAAAGTTGTGTTGTATTATCACCTGGGAAGTTGAAATGAACTGGATCTGTAAAAACATTTGTAATTGGTTGAGTAGACCAAATTCCATTAAAATATACTCCCCCTGATAAAACTAGAATTAATGGAACTACCATCCAAATAATGAAAACAATTGCTACAATAACAATAATAAAGTTTGTAGAAGGATCTCGGAGTAGTTTAACATATAATAAATCTATAATAGATTTTCTCTTTTTACTCCTGTTTGATGCTTCGTTTTCATTTTTATCATTTTTCTTTGAGCTTGCCATTCTAATT
>JAGXNV010000078.1 GCA_019894795.1 Candidatus Heimdallarchaeota archaeon
AGTAGTTCAAAGACTGAACTGAATCTTTTGATGATTACTATCCTTGTAATAGTAATAAAAAAAATTGTGATTTACAACACGTATACAATTGGATCAAATTATTCATTTATCTGTATAACACAAAGATTAGAAAGGAACCTCTATTCAATATTGGAGGTGTAGAAAAATCGGTAAATGCTGATAGATTATTTTGGAAAATTATTGTAAGTTTGGAACAAAGTGTAACCGAAACTCAACTAAATGAACAGGTAGAAGCTGTATATACATTTTATGATTATGATAAAAAAATCCATACCTTAGATGATTCCTCTTTCATGACAAGATTATTATCAAAAAATAAAAGTTTAAGAGCTACAGCTAAATCATTGTTTGATAGCAATAGCGGTTTTTATTTTATATAAGGAAATAACTTATGGCAGATAATACAATATCATCACAAATTTTTAAATCTAAAGATCAAACAACTCTGAAAATCATAGAGATTTTAGCACAGTATCTTGAATTGAATGAAGTTGATTTGACGAAATCTTCATTTCTTGCTTTCGTAGTTGAAGCGTTATCTACGTTAACAACAAATAATTTATTTTATCAAATATCTTCTTATAGAGAATTCTTTTTAACTAAAGCTCAATTATCTTCATCAATTTATAATTTAGCTTCGTTTTTAGGTTACACACCATCTGAGGCATCAACTGCATTTGTAAATGTTTTATTTGCATTTGAGTTGAGCTTTGAAGATAGCGATGTGACATTTGAGATACCTGAGGGGTTTGAACTATCAGCTGGATCAATACCATTTACGACTTATTATTCAACTATAATAAATGTACTAAATAATTCTACAGTAACAATAACTGTTACAGAAGATAATAAAGTTTATAACATGCCATACAGTTTATCAACTGATGATCAAGGAAATAATTATTTTTCTGTGGTCTTGCCTTTCAAACAGTTTGAAGTTGATGTTCAAGAATTTCAAGTTCCTGAAGATTTACAAACATACCAATTTTTTGATTTTGATGTAACATTTACTGATATAACTAAAAAAATATCAGATGTAATCGTTGAGGTTCGTCCATCTGGTTCTTCTGGATATGAAACCTATACAGAATACAGTAGTTTATTTTTAATGGATGAGACTACAAAGGGTTATGTTAAGAAGAGAAATGATACAGGATTTAGTCTCCAATTTGGGAATGGTCTTATTGGTTATCAACCTGAAGCTGGAGCAACAGTACAGGTTACAACTGAATTAACAAAAGGTGAAGATGGTAATATTATAGCTGGTTCTGTAACAGGAAAAACAACTGATATTAAAACTCGAATTAGCGATGATGAGAACAGAGCTGTCAATTATACAGTCACTAATCCAGCACCTGGTAGTGGTGGAGAAGATGAGGAAACAATTGAGGAAGTTAGAAGAAATGCTATCACAAATCTAACAGCTTTAGAAAGACTTGTTACTGAAAATGATTATGTCAACACAAATGTCATTATTGCTGATTCCCCAATATCACAGAACTCATTGCCTGTTTTAAAACGATCCGATATTAAAGTAAATGAGATAAGTCTATTTTCAACTTTATTATATTCTGACGTAATTGTTCCAGCAAGAAATATCAAATATAATTTTGCATCTACAATCGTTCCAAGAGGTACAGTTCTTACAACTGGCGGTGTAAACTATTATACTATATTTGATATGGAAATAGAACAGCTAAATTCTGTTGCTACTTATACATATGTAATGTATGAAATAGAACAGATTCCAACTTTGGTTACCAGTTATAATTCTTCATATGATTTATATTGTGACTTATTGACGGTTAGTAAAGATGGAGCTGGAGCAGAATTTCAATTGGATTATAAGACAACAGAAACTGATTCAGATACTGTAACCTGTGAAGTTGAGATCTTAGAATCAGGTTCAACTTTTACCATGACCAATGATTCAACATCTGCATTTTTATTATCACTTCCAGATTATACAGTTTTACCTACTGGTGTGGCAACTTATTTCTTTACTTTAAAACATGGAACTGATTATATTGGTCAGTATACAGCATTATTTACATTTAGAAAATCGTTGGATGATTTCGAACTATCAAATGTAATTTATGACTCAACATCATATACTGTTTATGATATTCCTGCAATTGAAGTAAGTTATTATGATGGTATAGATCAATCAGATTTTGAAACTAATGTAATGCAAAAATTAGTAACTACATTAGATTTCAAAGATTATAAAATGACCACTGACTTTGTTAATTTCAAACTTGCAAATACAGATGGTGTAATGGAAAATATGCAGTTGAATGATGTTAGTTTGACTGCTGTTAATGATATTCTTTCAGATCCTCCAGTATCTGGAGATGAAGGTGATAGATATATTATTTTAAACGGTACAGGGACATGGTTGGGCAAAGACAACCAAATTGCAGAAATTAGCGATTCAACTTCAATGACGTGGGCGTATTATGAACCAAAAACTGAGCAGATAATTTATGTAACAGATGAGGCGAAGAAGTATATTTATTGTCAAGCTGGTTGGATTATACCAGAATATGAAATTCCACTACAAATTTCTTTGGATATTTTCAAAACTTCTAGCTATACAGGATCTAATTCTGATTTGACAAGTGAAGTTAGAACGGCAGTTGTTACAGCATTTACAAGTAGGTTTGGTATTAATTCATATCTATACAGATCTGAAATTATTGATGTAGTTCAAGAAGTAGAAGGTGTTGAACATTGTCGTTTAATTAAACCTGAGTCTAGTATCTTTTTCAATTTTGATTTAGATAAATTGACTCAAGAAGAATTACTCTCTTATGGTCCAGAATATATCTTCTTTGAAGAAGATGATATAGCAATTAGGATATTCTCATAATGAAAGAATTAATAGAAAAATCTAAATATGATATTAGAAAACTCAAATTGTTAATTACTAAATATACAGCAAAAGAATTTGATGGTTTATCTGAACCTTGTTATTATCCAAAAACAAAATTAGTATATCATGAAATACTAAGAGCGATGGGTCTTACAGATAAGAACGTTAAAGATTTTGTTAAAAGACAATATAAAGGAACTAGAGCTGAAACGTGGTTATTACACAAAGATGTGGGTACAAATCTTCTAATTGTTGTTATGCATTTATTTCTTTTACATAGAGATACTGCTGCATTTAAAACGACCCTTGCTTATTATATGTTTTTCCAATATGGGCGTGTTATGAATAAGCAATTAAGATATTGCAATCCTGATATATTTAGATATACATTAGATATGTTAACTAAAACTCACCTTTTTATTCGTGAGAAAACTATAGCAAATAGTTTATATTATCTATCAACTGAATTAAAGAAAAAATATGAGGTTTCTATTGCAGATTGGGATCTTGATAAAATAATTGATTTTATTACAGCATCGAGACATCGAATCTCTCAAAGTGCAAAAAGCTTTGTTCAAAATTATTACAAGGCAAAAGAAGCAGGAGAATCAATTAAAACGCAAACTGATACGTCCGAAGATGATAATAATTCATATCAATATCAATCTCTTGAAAGAGGAAAATCAAAAGTTGATGAAACAATTAAAAAATTAACTATATATAAAATAGTTGATAGAGAATCTATAAATGAAGCAAAAAGAATAAGTAAAGTAAAAGCTTCTATTGCTGAATTGATTGCTAGGGAAATGGTAAATCCGGAGTATTCTGACAAGATGAGAATGATATTGAATTTGTATATGAAACAATTGAAGTCAACAAGTCAGATATGTGGAAGCGGTTTTGAAAAATATTTAAGAAGATTAATGGCAGTTAAAAGAAGTAATGCTCCAGTTTATTTTAAACAACAAGTAAATTTACTTTTGTTGAATGTTTTAGAAAATTTAAAGTTGATGGATCAATATAATAGCTATACGCCTCAAACTCAGTTTATTATTAATCTATTTCTCGCAGCATATATAACATTAATTTTTAGAAGCACTATGTGTTAAAAAGTAGGTCCAACTCTAAATCCCTTCGGAATTTGACTTAGTATTTCATTTCCAATATCCTTGACCGCTTGAGTTACTCTATCAGGTGGTTCTTCCGGTGATGAAGCATCTAGAATTGCTCTCGATTTAGTAAAAGCTTGTAAGTTTCTTCCGCTTCCTTTAACCTGTGTATTTAGTGGTTTTTGAGGTTGTGGATCTAAAAGTTTTCCACCTGTAATATTATATATAGCTTCCTCTGATTCCATAGCTGCCAAATATTTTCTTAAAGTTGGTCTTGTTTTATTTGATTGTTCGGTAGATGCAAGCATACTACTAAACAAACTTCCAAAATCAATTCTAACATCAACCATTGCTAATGATTGATTATAGGCGATCTGTTGTTGATCCCCACCTTTTATAACTGTAATATTTTGAATATAAGCAGGATCTAAACTATATATACCCTTAGATTCAACTCTATGAAGATATGGCCAACTGTATGTGCTACTATCTTGGGATATTGGAATTCCTAATAGCATTATTGCTGCAATGGGTCCTATAATATATTTTTGTGTTGATCCTACATCTCCAGGATTTGGATTATATAATCTAACTGTCATTGAATACGATGGTGCAAAAGAACTACTTTTCCAAACCATTGGAAAGTCAATTCTTGATCCACTAGCAAGAGAACTCACCATACCTGCCATTCTAGCTCCTGCTGGACTATAATTAGCAAACATTCCTCCAAGATCTTTAATATAGTTATTTGCTTTGCCTGCCATCTCTGCAACTTTACCAACAGTACCACCAGTTTTTTTACCAGCACCTATCATTCCAGAAGCTAATTGTCCTATATCTCTTGCTCCGAACATTTGTGAAATAGAAGCAGCAGCTTCTGAAGCAACATCTGTAAATTTCTGTAGAAAATTTTCTCCATACTCATTAGTAAATGTATCAGTTGGGAAGTTATCTGCTATATATGCTATTTTAACTCCAGAATTGTGAATCCCTTTATCTAATGTATAACCATGTTTTCTTAACATGGGCAAATAATATGTAGTATTCATTTTTGGTTGATCAGGATGACCACCCTCACTATCAAATGTAGGTATTCTTCTAAAGAGATCTATGCCAGATTCAAATGATGGAATTCCTGGGTAAATTGTTGCAATAGGCATTGTATTTTTTAATGCTTCAGCTGATCTTTGGGTATGTATTGAATCTCCGGTTATTGTGGTGATTGGAGGCATACCTATAATAAAATCTATTGTTTTTACTCCTGTATCTTTTGGCATTTACTGCTCCTTAATGAAAATTTCCTGTTGAAACTCTCTGATTCATTTCATCCATATATGATTGAGACCATCGACCACCATCTGAATTAAATATTTTTGTCGCATTACTAACTTGATTGCTTATTACATTAGTTACTTGTGAAAGATTACTTTCAACTTGTTCTCCAAGATCTTTCATTCCTTTTAATTGATCTATTCCTCTTTTCTTTAACTCTCCTCCTAATAATTTACTAGATACTAATAGCTCTGATACTTGCATCTTTGCCAGATCTGCACCTTGAATAACTTTACCTGTTGCTTTTTCTACTAATTGTCCTCCTTGATCTATTGCATATTTTCCACTTTCAGCAATCCACATCTTAGCTTTGTCACCATATTTTTCAACTGCATTCTGAGCTTGACTCCCCATACTTGCTCTTTGAATGGATGCGGTGTGTGATGATACTGATCCTGCTAAATCTTTATTTTTAGTTCCTACTTTTTCTAAATATTTTAAAAATGCTGCTTCTTTCCACGTTCCAAATTGATCTGGATCTGCTGGATCAAGTTTGAAATAATAGCGATTGTAGTAATCGAAAGAATGACGCCATCTCGTTCTTGCTTTTGCAATTTCTTCTGGAGTATATTGAGCATATCTTGATTTATTTTTGTTTATAAATTTTTCTTGTGCTGCCTTAATTGCTTCTGCTGATAATTGAGTTCCAAGAAGAGTTTTTTGTGTTACAAGTTGGGAACTAGCTTTTAATGCTATTTTGCTTTCATATGACTTCATCCCAGTTGCTGTTTTTCCAGTTGCAGCATCTGAATGCTTTTGTCTAAATGTATTCCTATCTTTTATTCCTTGTTGCTGCCATTCTTCATGTTTGTCAAAATAAGGACCAGTTACATATGGGTCAATGATATATTTATTTATCCAGGTCCCTATTGCAACTCCACCCAATGCAGCTGCAAGAGGTCCTAAAAAAGCTGAAGAAGTTAATCCTGCAAGAATCGGTCCTCCAGCTGCAAATAAACCTTTAATTCCTGTTGCTATAAAACCACCAGCTCCAAATCCAAGAAGATCTTTTAGAAATCCTCCACCCATTTTTAACATTCCCCATATACTTGATCCCATACCAGTTATGAGACCCATTACTCCTTTTCTTCTTTCTCTATCGTTATGCTTATCTAATTCATCTGCTGTAGTTCCAGTATTTTCATTAATTTGTTTTAACCATTCACCTATTCTCGCTTCTGATTGGGACACGGTTATTATGGGTGGAACTTTTTTCTTATGTTGATCAATAGCTAATTGAGCAAAGTCTCCTACTCCAGAACCCAATGCAAAATCCATCTTCTTACGTCTTTCAAATTTTTTCCAGAATTGCATTTTATCAAACCATTCCACTGGTTGCGTTAACATATCTCCTAGACGTTTTCCTGCTTGAAATCCTGCTCCTCCTCCTCCCATTAGTAAGTCTAAACCAGCACCAATGATACCAGGACCCCATTTCATAATATTATGAAATCCAAATCTTAACCAACCAAAGATACTTCTGGTTCCCTCTGAAATAGCTTCTAAATTTCCATATTTAAGTTTTCCACCCGAAACTACGCCAGCTACATCTTGTAATATTACAGCTGATGCTTTAGTATACATAGCAATGTTATCAAGTCTATGCATTGTTCCAGTATATAAAATACCAGTATTATGACCTATTTGTTCAAAAGGATTTCCAGATTTAGAAACATGACTAGTATAACCTCCCCTTTGTTTAAAGAGAACACCCATTGCTTTAAATGGAGCTCCAAATACAGTTCCAAGAGATTTCATAGTAAATGCTAATTGTCTAAAGGTAGGATGTTCAACAAGCATTTTAGTCCATACCTGTTGCCATGTTCCAATAGTTGCTCCTAATGTATCTTGAATTGATAAGACAGCTCTTAACATACGAACATTTGAAGGTTCTTCATATTGAGTTTGAACCTCTCTCAATGCACGTAAAAAACCTTTGGTCATACCAACTGGTTCTTTATCTCTTTCAGCTGAAACAAATGTTGACATTTTTGCTAATGAACGCATCTGACTTTTTTGCGTAATCTCAGATACTTCTCTTGCAACAGATATTGAGTCATCTATACGCGCAAGAATCTTTTCAATTGGCACGACAACTTCAGCGGGATGGACTTCTACCATACCTCCCTTTTCAACGTAACCACCTCGTTGCATTTTAGGGACAGCATCACTATGTGCTTTTTCTTTTCCTTTAAAAATATTTGCAATGCTTGATCCAATACCCTTAAATGTGCTGGCAATGGATTCTTTCATTTTATCTTTAGCTTTCTTGAAGACATCTGTTTCCATAAATTTAGCAGCAAAATAACCAAACAATGGAGTTGTTCTAGAAAGCGCCATAGCAACCATATTTTGTTTATTATAATTAATATCTTGACCTATTGCTTTTCCATAATCACCAATGGCATCTTTGGTTGCTTTAGCTGTACTAATTGATATATTTTGAATGCCTGAAGTGAACGCAGTTATTGTTTTTCCAAAACTAGAAAGAACACTATTCATTTCTTTAGCAGATGTTCCTGTAGATCCGCCATAATCAATTGACTCTTGGGTTTGTTCAATCTTACGTTGAGTTGTTTTTTGCATCTCTGAAACTGTTTTAGAAACGTTACTTATTCCTGATATCCTTTCGTTTTGAGCATCAGCAGTTTTAGTTATACTGCCTGGTTCTCGGGATTTTTCATCCGCCATGTTTCAATCTCCTATTTCAATATCTTTAATATTGATTTTACTCTCTGGTCTTTAGATTTCATTTCTGCCATAACACATGCTACTTCTGAAACAGAAACTAATTCTTGAAATGGTGATGTATAAATATTTCTTTTCCCAAACGTTTTTTCATATGCATGATTCAACTCAATAAATATACTTTGCCATTTTCTGTATGATCTTACAAATGTTGAGAAACTTACAAAGAATATTTTCATAGAAACAATGTAATTTTGTAGTTTTAATCTAAATTGTGTATCATCTAAATTTGTTAAACTATTAAATGTATCATAAAGTAAATGATAATAATTGGTTAACTGTTTATTCACATTTAGGTTTTTTGAACTTTCATATAGTGCTAAATGGTATATAATTTTGTCAATTTTGGGAACAGATTTTAAAGAAAAAATTTGAGTAAATGCTTCTGAATAAAATGTCCTTAGAGTTGGCATCATAACTTTTAAGAAACCTTTCATATTTCTACCAGCTGCTAGGTGCATTGATTCATGCAAGGTTGTTGATACTAACTCATCATTGGAAGAAGTTCCAAATATAGTAGAGCTATTATCAATTAAAATATAAACTTTTTTAGTTTCTAGATGATACATTCCTAAAATTGCTTTTGATTGTTGATCTCCAAAAATTTTATATTTTAAGAAAGGAAAAACGCCTTTTGATTTAAAGCAAGGAACTATAAATCCTTTGCTCATTAATGCTTTAATTATCTTAACTTTATCGCTTCCTCTGCTAGATTTTTCAAAAGCTAGTAAAAAGTTTTTCATTAGTTTTGCTGATGAATATAGCTTCATACCATCAATAACATTAACTAACTTAAGTCCAACAGGAGGTGCAAACAATTCATGTATATTTTCAGACATTTTTTATCCCTTGAAGAAACTTATTGTATCTATATACCCTAAATTTTCTTCTGGTTTATTTTTAATATAATTCATAATACTTTGATCAGTAAATTCAACATCAGAGTGTCCAATATTAAGATTAAGAACATCTTTTAAATCACTTGTTATCATTGAACCATCTGCCATATTCATTGTTAATGCTAGAGGTGGATCATATTTTCTAACATAAAAACATAAAGCTGCTGACAATGCTATATCATCAGTACACCCAGTATCAGCTTCAACCTTTCCACTAGCTTTTGATACAAGACCAGTTAATTCTAATGCCAATCTCTCCGATTTTACAGATTCGGGATATTGGGTCATATATGAATATAGTGCATCAATCATTAATGGTCTAGTTTTAGAGTTAGTTGATAGTCCTGGAACTAATGTATCCTTCCCACGCTTTTCTTTATATAACTGTGGAGAGTATTCACTTGCATTTAAATGTTCTACAACTTGGTTTCCATATGAGTTTGATTCTACAACTATAACAGAATTTTTATATGTTGTGGCAGCAACCTTAACAACATTAACAAAATCAAGTACTTTACATTTACCTTGGTATTCCCATACCTGTTCCAATGTTGTATAATCCCAAACTGTGATAGCAGATTTATCTGTTCCATGCTCGGGAGCTGTATCAACTCCTATGATATAAGTTGTTGCAGGTATTGGAGGACTGAATGTCCATATTTCTCCATTGTACAGTTTAACTTTCTCAAGAGGAACCATAGCTCCTTCTTGCATCTTTTCAACTGTATCAGCTTCAAAGAATGATCCCTCTGCTGGTAGAAACTTTAGTTCTAACTCTTGAGCGATTTTCTTTTTATCATGGTCAAATAATCTACATTGAGTATCATACCATTCAGGATCTTCACAAAGTTCAGGAATCATTTTCCAATGAATAACAAAAGGTTTGAAGATATCATCACCTGATATTGATTTTAGATATCTTTCAAAGTACCATTGACCAACACCTATTGTTTTATTTGGAGTTGATAAGACAATTGTTCCAAATGGAATATTTGCTTTGCGTGCCTGCATTTGATTTGTTGAAAGAGCTGGAACCATAGAAGTCCAAGCAGTATCAATATAGTGAACAAATGCTGCTTCGTCGATAACTAAAAATGTAATTGCTTTTCCACGAAGTGTCTTTTCTGGAGCATTTGGATTTACTGGTGAAGCGAAAACTTTACTACCATTTGTTAAAATAAATGATTGCTCTGTTCTTTTTGCAAATCCTCTTCCCAATATACCCTTTAATGGTTTCATCCAATCTGGAAGTTTTTCTACAATTCCTCTAACAGCTCTAGCAAAGTCAGTTGCTTCTCTTCCATCTTTTGAAATAATTCCTATTACAACATTATCATAGAATACAGTTAACCAAGAAGAGTATGCTTGAATGATTGTTGAAATTCCAATCTGTCTACTCTTTAATACAAGAACATAGTGTTGAAATTCAATTAAGTCGATTAATTCAGTTTGTTTTCTATAAGGAATTAACTTTTCATCCCTTCCTGGAAGCTCGATCAAAACGTAATTTCTACAATAGTAATCAAATGATGCTTTACATTTAATAAATTCTTCTATATACTTTTGAGCTAATTTTTGTAATTGCTGAGACATATAGCTCCTTTTGGTATTTGTTCTAAGTTTTTAACCTTTAGATATAATTCTATTTGTTCTAATTAGCTTTAGATCTGCGGAAGATTCCCAATCTTTTGCTTTCATAAAATTCAATTGAGATGATCTTAGAATATATACTCCAGTTAAATCTTTATAATCATCAATCTTTGAAATGAACGTTACTGCTTCTCCAACATTCATAAGATTTTTTAGTTTTAAGAAATGTTCTAGTTTTACTTCAATTTCTGATAGATCGCCAATTTCCTCTGCCATATTAGCATTAATAAATGAATTGTTTACTTCATATCCTGTATGATCTTTATAAACTCTTTTTCTTTTAGATGCAGATATAGCTACACTATCAAAAAAGATTTTATTTTTGTGTGATATTAGACCATATGTTTTACAAAAACTTTCTAGATTAATTTCAATTGTTTGACTTAATTTATCTTTTGGTTTAACAATATGTTTCATTGTTGGTGCATAAACGACAAATTTAGCATTTCCAGAATATGAAGTTTTAACATCATACATAGTATAGTAGATTTCTTCATCCAGGGTTGATATGAGTTCATCATTATCAACATTAGTTGCAAATTGATATATTGAAAATAAATAAGATGATTTCATTTTGGATGTTAGATTTTTTAGATATACCTTATTATCATGCGTACACCACAATGCTAACCATCCATCAAATATACCAAAAGTTCTATTTAAATATTTTAACGCTTGGTAGAGAGTTGTTGGCGGAACAATAATTTGATCTATCTTTTCAGTATTTTTGCCAACACTATCTTGTTTTAATTGACCTTTTGCTTTACTAACTAAATTTGAAATAATTGTATCAAGAGTAGAATTCTCAAATACGTCATTTACATAAGTTGACATTGTAGTAAATGCTTTTCTAGAAACTGCAGTTACTGTAATTGAAGCTCTTTGGACGTCTTTTTGAGTTTGTA